>JBKPFS010000001.1:0-11024 GCA_046728935.1 Actinomycetota bacterium
CTCACGCGAAGGGAGCAGCGGGAGTCAGAGAGGTCTGCGTCGACGTAAGCACACTTCGCATTGGAACGCGCCGCGCGGGCAACGCTTGGCAGCTCCAGGAGAGCAATGAGGCGCCTGCCCGGACGGGATCAGCGACCCCTGAGGGCGACCGGCAGGTAGGGTGGGCGACGGGCGCGATCTCAGCATCGTTCTGCGACTCTCGCCCTCCGAGCAGCCGAGCGCCGCGCCCCGCGCGACCGACCGATAGGAGCGACAGTGGAAGCCACAGGCTCGACCAAGCCAGCCGCCGCAGAGGACATCCGCGAGTTCACGATCGACGTCCCCGAGGACCAGCTCGCCGACCTGCGCAGCCGCATCAACGCGACGAAGTGGCCCGACCGGGAGGTGGATGCTTCCCAGGGCGTGCAGCTCGAGACGATCCAGGCGCTGGCCGGCTACTGGGGGACGGATTACGACTGGCGCAAGTTCGAGGAGCGCTTTGCGGCGCTACCGCACTTCATCACCGAGATCGACGGGGTCGACATCCACTTCATCCACGTTCGCTCCAAGCATGAGGACGCGTTGCCGCTCATCGTCACGCACGGGTGGCCGGGCTCGACGGTCGAGCAGCTGAAGATCATCGACCCGCTCACCAATCCCACGGAGCACGGCGCCGACGCATCGGACGCCTTCGATCTCGTGATTCCGTCGCTACCGGGCCACGGGTTCTCGGGGAAGCCGACCGAGACCGGGTGGGACCCGGTTCGCATCGCCCGTGCGTGGGTCGAGCTGATGAGCCGCCTCGGATACACGGAGTTCGTCGCTCAGGGCGGCGACTGGGGCAATGCCGTCACCGAACAGATGGCCCTGCTGAAGCCGCCGGGACTGCTGGGCATCCACACGAACATGCCTGCGACCCTCTCAGCGGACGTGTCGAAGGCAATCCAGGTCGGGGATCCGACCCCACCCGGACTCTCGGCCGAGGAAAAGAACGCGTACGAGATCCTGGTCCACTTCTTTGCGACCGGCACCGGCTACGCCGCCGAGATGGGGAACCGCCCGCAGACGCTCTACGCGATCGCGGACTCACCGGTGGGCCTGGCGGCCTGGATGATCGACCACGACGTGGCGAGCTACGAGCTCATCGCGCGCGCCTTCGTCGGGCAGCCTGGCGGCCTCTCGCGCGACGACGTCCTCGACAACGTCACCCACTACTGGCTGACGAACTCGGGGATCTCCTCGGCGCGCCTCTACTGGGAGAGCAAGCTGGCCTTCTTCGACGTCAAGGGCGTCGAGTTGCCGGTCGGCGTGACCGTCTTCCCGGACGAGCTGTATCCGGCCCCGCGGAGTTGGGCGGAGAAGGCGTATCCCAACCTCATCCACTTCAACGAGGTCGACGAAGGCGGCCACTTCGCTGCCTGGGAGCAGCCGCAGATCCTCTCTGAGGAGATCCGGGCGACCTTCCGGTCACTGCGTTGACCGCGACGCTCAGCCTCTAGTTCCTATGCCGCGGCCGCGGCGCCAAAGAAGTCGATGAGCATTTGGTTGACGCGTTCAGCCTCGTCGTGATGCACCCAATGCGACGCGTCGGCCAGGCGCTCCACGCGGTCGAGGTTGGGCACGTCGTCGCGGTCGGGCTCGGCGAGTTTCGGCCCGAGGTAGCGATCGCGCTGCCCCCAGATGACCAGGGTGGGCGCCGCGATTGGGCGAAGCTGCGCTTGGGCTTGCTTCGACTGTCGGACCGCCGCGCGGTAGTAGTTGATGATCGCGGCTTCGGCGCCTGGCTGTGACCACGACTCGACGTAGCGTTCGGTGTCCTCCGGCGTGTACGGGGGGCGGGCATCGCGCTGGTAGCGCCGGAAGAATCGCCAGCGCCTGGCGCGCACAACGCGCTCGGGCAGCCCCGGGAGTTGGAAGAAGAAGAAGTACCAGAGCTTCCGGAGCTGGTTGGGGTTGCGCAGTCCTTGCTGGAGCCGCCGCGGATGGGCCGCGTTGAGGATGGCCAGGCGCTCCACGACCTCGGGATGATTCATCGCGGTGGCCCAGGCGATGGTTCCGCCCCAGTCGTGGCCGACCAACAGCGCGGACTCGGCACCGCGTTCTCCGATGAGACCGCGGACGTCGGCGGCCAGCCTGTCGGCCGAGTAGGCCTCGACGTCGGCCGGCCGCGATGACAGGTTGTAGCCGCGCAGGTCGGGCGCGACGACTCGAAAGCCCGCCGCCGCGAGCGGCGCGATCTGCAGCCGCCAGCTGAACCAGAACTCCGGGAAGCCATGCAGCAGAACGATCAGCGGCCCATCGCCGGCCTCGACGTAATGCAATCGCACGTCGCCGACCTCGGCGTAGCCCTCCCGAAGTTCGGTCCGGTCGTCCAGCCGAAGGTTGGGTGCCCCCAAGTCGGGTCCGGACCCCTTCGGGGCGGACTGGCCAGTGGAAGATGAGTTCACGAGGTCTCCTTTCCGCCGCCGCGCAGCATCGGCGGCGATCGCGTGGCGCTGACCCGCGAGCCGTGCGTCAACACTCGCAGACCGGGGCGGCCAGAGCAACTCCTTCGGCGGGTCTGGCTCCTCAGGAGCGAGAGTCGGCGTTCGCCTCGCTCCTCCCTTGCGCGATTTGCGGAAGCGACGGAGCGTCACGCGAGACGCCTGCCCGTCGTCCATCTCGGGTCTGTCAGTGACGACGAAACCGCCTTCCGGGGTGCCCGCTGTTGTGGCAGACCGGAACTTCGGTCGTCGTATCGGCCGATCAACGGCGGCCGCTGCCGGCCGGCTCGCCGGTCCGATTGACTCGGTCCTCGTCCCACCCGAGCGCGGGGTAGGAGTCGCCCGAGACTTTCGGGCAGGCGCTGGACTTCACTACCGCCTTAGCGGAGCCCCGTCTCCAGCCTCAGTAGCGTGCGTCGTGCCGGACCGACCCGGCTCCAGGCAAAGTTGGCGGCCCGGACCACCCGCCACGCGGCGTTGGGTGCGTCCATGGTGCCGGCCGCCAGCAGCGACTGGAGCACGAACCGCCGGCGTCTGCGCTGGCGCGAGCGCCTGTAAGCCTCGAGCAGCCGGCGGGGGACCGGCTCATTCCTGGTGTGGCGTACAAGCACCTCACCGAGCGCCATGGCGTCCTCGAGCGCGAGGTTCGCTCCCTGCGCCGAGTGCGGGTGCACCACTCCTGCGGCGTCGCCGGCTAGGACCACCGCCTCCGCGATCTGATCCACGGCCCAGAAAGGGCGCACGTGGACAAGGGTCAACTGCTCCCAGGAGGTCACGGTGGCCGGGACCTCGGAGTCGGGCGGAAGCCGCCTCTCATACACCTGGCGCCAGCTGCCGAGATCCCGCGATTCCACGGCGGCGCGGTTCTCCGAGGTGACGCGGTCCCAGAAGTACGTGCCATCGCCAAGGGGCACGACGCCGTCCCCGTACCCAGGGCCGCAGTGGACCGAAAGCTCGTCCGAGCCGCCGCCGACGCTCACCGTCCCGAGCAGGTACAGATCCCGGGCGGGGAAGCGACGGCAGCCGATTCCGAGTTCCTCCCGGACGGTCGAGTCGGGGCCGTCGGCCCCTACGATGCAGGCCGCCTCCTGCTCGGACTCGCGTCCCTCCGGGTCGCGATACCGCGCGCCGGTCACGGCGTCGCCGGTACGGAGGAGTCCGACCAGCTGGCAGCCAAGCCTCGGCGCCTCTCCGCCGAGCTCGGCCAAGCGCTCGGCCAGGGCGCTGCGAAGCGCCTGCGGGCGGATCTCGACCGCATAGGCGTGCGGATGACGGAGTTCCCCGAAGTCAGAGAAGGCGACTTCTTGGTGGTTCCGGCCATAGAAGACGACGCGGGCTAGCCGCTGGCCACGCGCGCGCACGCGGCCGAGCGCCCCGAGCCGCTCGAGCGGGGTGAGGCCGTTCGGCTGAAGGAGGATCGCCCTCCCACCCTCCAAGAGGTCGGGGCGTCGCTCCAGCACGGTGACCGACCAGCGCCGCTCGACCAGCGCGCACGCGGTGGCGAGCCCCGCCACGCTCGCGCCGACGATCGTCGCTTCTCGCTTGAACGCCATGCCCCGATGATCGCTGGCGTCTGCGCCTCCCGCAAACCAAACGCCCCCGAACCGGAGGCGTGCCACGCCCACGTCCAACCACAGACGCTCCTCCTCCTGCCTGCGACGATCCCCCGGTCGCCGCGCAGGCGCCAACGACGCTCGCTGTGGACGAACAGGGACAGCCGGGCGGCCGGTCGTGTCGTTCCTCCTTCGCGCGAATTGGAGGCGCGCAGGTGTTAGGTGGCGATGGTCAGCACGAGCTTCCCGCGAACGTGGCCGCCCTCACTGAGCTCGTGCGCGCGCTTCACGTCGGCGAGAGGCATCGCCTCGGCGATCTCCACGCGCACGTCTCCGGCCGCCACGAGCTCGGCGATCCGCGCGAGCTGCTCGGGCCTTGGGCTGTTGATGAGCAGCTCGGCGCGCACGCCGCGCTCGCGCGCGGCCTCCTCGGGCGGGGCGCCGGCAATCGTGACGAGCATGCCGCCCTCCCGCACCGCGGGGAGCAGCGCGGTGGTGGTGTCGGCGCCGACCGTGTCGAGCGCCACGTCCACCTCGCTCACCACCTCGCCGACCTCCTGCTTCGTGTAGTCGACGTACTCGTCGGCGCCCAGGCCGATCACGAAGTAGCGGTTTCGCGTTGAGCCGGTGCCGATCGCCCGCGCGCCCGCCACCTTCGCGAACTGAACGGCGAAATGCCCCACGCCCCCGGCGGCGCCCGCCACCAAAGCCGTCTGCCCGTCATCGAGCCCGCCCAGATCGAACAGGGCCTGCCATGCGGTGACCCCGGCAACCGGAATCGTCGCCGCCTGCTCGTGGGTCACGCCCTCGGGCTTCTTCGCGATCGCCGCCGCCGAAGCGGTTGAGTACTCGGCGTACGCGCCGCTCGCGGACACGCCGAACACCTCGTCTCCGTCGGCGAAACCGTCGGCGCGCGAGCTCTCAACCGTGCCCGACACGTCGATGCCGAGCACGCGCGGGAGCGGCTTCTCCATGTAGCCTCGCCTGTCCTTCCAATCGGCCGGGTTGACCGACGTCGCATGAACCCTGATCAGCACCTCGCCGTCGCCGGGCTCGGGACGGTCGGTCTCCTCGTAGCGGAGGACCTCAGGGTCGCCGGTCTCGTGAATCACCACGGCTTTCATGGAGGGCCTCTGTCCGGGCGGGGAATTCGCTGAGCTTGCGCGGCGTGCAGACGATATCTGGGGTATCGACAATCAAGCTTCCGGATTCTCGGGCGGCGCCGGAGCAGTCGGTAGTCGGGTGTTGCCGGTGCTTCGCGCGACGGCCAGCAGTCCCTCTGCGTCCACGCCCACGTTTATCGCCTCAACGCGAGGCTTGGGCGACGACGCATGAGGCGAATCCGCTCCCGACCTCCCGGACCAGGGTCTTCTCGCCGGTGAAGTGAGCGGTCTCGAGCGCGTCGCTCAGGTCGGGAGCGAACAGCTCGGCGTCCCGCGCCTTCTTCCATCCCGGAGCGTGGAACAGGTAGAGCAAGCCACCGGGCGCCAGATGCCGGGCTACCGCCTCGAGGGCGTTCCCGGGTGTGTGAAGCGCCGCCACGTGGATGGCGAACACCGTGTCGTAGATCTCCTCACCGAGGTCGGCGTCCTCGATGCTGGCGGTGATGAAGCGGGCCTTGTCGGCACACGTCGCGTTCCGCTTTGCGGCCATCTGGATCATCTTCGGCGAACGGTCGACTGCAGTGATGCGACCACGCTCGAGGCGCTCGCAGACCAACGAGACCGCCACGCCGTGCCCACAGCCGACTTCGAGGATTCGGTCGTCTGGTGCGACGTCCAGCGTCTCGACCGCCCAGGAGATTCGATCCGACGCGATGCTCGACACAGAACCTAAGGATGAGCCACTGAGGTCTTAGCCGCGCTATCGCAAAGCGCGAAATGGGGCCGGCAAAGGGAAGACGGCCTGCTCGACCGATACCAATCCGGCTAGGGACCCAACCCGACGCTGAGCACGACCTTGCCGCCGGCGGCCCCGTCGTGCATGAAGCGGATCGCCTCGGCGGCGTCGGCGAGCGGGAAGGTGCGGCCGACGACCGGCGTCACCTCGCCCGCCTCGATCCGATCCCGCAGCGCCTCCAGGTCCCCGGCGCGCTCCTCGTAGGTCACCGGCCGAAGCCGCTGGCCGACGAACAGCGAGAGCAGGGGCGCGCGGAGGATCTGGCGCCCGAAGCCACCGGTCCACCGTCCACCGCCCTCGCCGCCGACGATCACGAGCGTCCCCCGCGCGGTTAGCGCGCGGCGAAGGTGCGAGAGCGAGCGGCGGCCCGCGGTGTCGACGATCAGGTCGAACTGGCGGCGGCCGTCGGCGAAGTCCTCGCGCGTGTAGTCGATCGTCTCGTCGGCGCCGATCGACCGGACGAGCTCCGCCTTCCTCCCGCTGCAGACGCCGGTGACGTGGGCGCCGAAGGCCTTCGCCAGCTGGACGGCGAGCGTCCCGACGCCGCCGCCGGCGCCGATGATCAGCGCCCGCTGTCCGGCCTCGAGCTCGCCCCTGTCGTGGAGGCTGTGAAGCGCGGTGCCGCCCGAGACGGGGACGGCGGCCGCCTGCTCGAAGCTCACGTTCGATGGCTTCGGCGCCAGGCGATCCTCGCGCGCCGGCGCGTACTCCGCGAACGAGCCCTCGCAGACGCCGAAGACCTCGTCACCGGGCCGAAACCGGGTCACGGCTGCGCCGACCGCCTCGACCCGCCCCGCGACCTCGGTGCCGCGCACGGAGAGCTTCGGCGCCCGCAATCCGAAGCCCATGATCCGCACCATGTACGGAAGCCCGCTCATCAGGTGCCAGACGCCCTGGTCGACGCCCGCCGCCTCGACCGCGACGAGCACCTGGTCGTCGGCGATCGCCGGCTTCTCGATCTCCCGCAGCGCGAGCACCTCGGTCCCGCCATAGGTGTCCTGGACGATCGCCTTCACCGACCCGGCAAGCTCTCACAGACCGAGCCGACGGCGCGCTCCGGTTAGGCTGGCCCCGCGATGAGCGAAGCTTCCGGGCAGACGGTCCTCGTCAGCGGCGGATCGGGGTTTCTCGGCGGCTGGTGCGTGATCGAGCTCCTTCGCCGCGGCTACGACGTGCGGACGACGGTCCGAAGCCTCTCCCGCGAGCCCCAGGTACGGGCCGCGGTCGGCTCGCAGGTCGATCCGGGCGATCGGCTGACGGTGCTCGCCGCTGAGCTGATGTCGGACGACGGCTGGGCCGAGGCCGTCGCGGGCTGCGATTACGTCCTCCACGTCGCCTCGCCGTTTCCGCCCGCGCAGCCGAAGGACCCAGACGAGCTGATCGTTCCCGCGCGCGAGGGCACCCTGCGGGTCCTGCGCGCCGCTCTCGACGCCGGCGTGAAGCGGGTCGTCGTCACCTCCTCGATCGCCGCGATCCGCCTCGCCGACGGCGCGGCGAGCCGGCCGCTCGACGAAGGCGATTGGACCGACCCCGACGCCCCGGGGCTGACGCCCTACGTGCGCTCGAAGACAATCGCCGAGCGGGCGGCCTGGGAGCTGGTCCGCGAGCGCGGCGAGGAGGATCGCCTCGCGGTCGTCAACCCGGGCGCGATCATCGGCCCGACGCTGAGCGACGACGTCTCCTACTCCCTGCAGGCCGTGCAGCGCCTGCTCGAGGGCATGCCCGGGGTGCCGCGGCTCGGTTTCAGCCTCGTCGACGTCCGCGACGTCGTCGATCTCGAGATCCGGGCGATGACCGCGCCCGAGGCCGGCGGCGAGCGCTTCATCGCCGCCGACCGGTACCTGTGGATGGCCGAGATCGGCGGGGTGCTGCGCGAGCGGCTCGGGGAGGAGGCCTCGAAGGTGCCGACGCGGACGGTCCCGAACCTGCTCGTCCGCGCTATGGCGCTCTTCGATCCCGGCGTCCGCTCTGTGGTCGGCGGGCTCGGCAAGCGAACCGAGCTCTCCTCGGAGAAGGCGAGGACGACGCTCGGCTGGGCGCCGCGGCCGATAGAGGACTCGATCGCCGAAACCGCCGAGAGCCTGATCCGCCACGGCGTCGCCACCGTCCCCGCCTAACCGCAGCGCCGAAGGCGAACCGCGACGCGTGGGCGCGGCGCCTGGTCGAAGTGGCGTCCTGGTGAGGGGTTGGGAGCTCGACACTACGGGGCGGATGCGCCCGGCCCGCAGCTGCGCGGCGCCGAGCCCGCGTTCAGCGCCCGCGGGAGCGCTTTCCCAGGCGCTAGCCAATCGCTTCCCCTTCGCGCAAAGAGCAGCTTCGAGTCCGACGAGGCGGCGTCCTTTGAGTGCGAGCGCGCACACCCAACCTGAAACAGGGGAAGCACCGATGAGTCTCGGAGCTCATCGTGGTCGTTAGACAAGGAACCCGCGAGCGACCAGGGAGTCTGAAATGCGCGAACTCGTTCTACAGATGGGCGTGTCGATCGACGGCTACGTCGCCAACCGCGACGGCGCACACGACTGGGGCTATGACGGCGAGGATCCCGCGACCACGGAATGGAAGCTCGATTCCCTCTGGGGCGCAGGCGCCCACGTGATGGGGAGGCAGACCTACGAGGACATGGCCGCGGTCTGGCCGAACTCGTCAAGCGACGTCGCGGCCGCTATGAACGAGAAGGTCGTGTTCTCGAAGACGCTCAAGCGGGCGGAGTGGCCTGAGTCGCAGATCGCTGCCGGTGAGCTGGCCGCTGAGGTCGCAAGGCTCAAGGGCGAGGAGGGCGGTTACCTGCTGGCGCACGGGGGCGCGAGGTTCGCCCAGGCGCTTTCGCGGGAGGACCTCGTGGACGAGTATCGGCTGGTGATCCATCCGGCGGCGCTCGGAGACGGCCTGGCGCTGTTCAAGGATCTGCCCCACCGGCTCGCGCTCGAGCTCGTCGACGCGCGCAGGTACTCGACCGGCGCGGCACTCCACGTCTACCGTCCGAGGGAGGGCTGACTCCAACGACGTGAGGCGCTATTCCTTCGCGCGTCGAGGAGCCGTCCGCCTATAGATGCAATCGGGCCACAATATGCGGGCCGTATTTCGCCAGCCATCAGAAAGGGGCGACGTGGAGTCGATCCGCAGTGCAATTGAGACAGCGTCCGGCCACCTCGCCGAGCATCCGGAGGCGGCTGTCGGGACCGACGCGACGGCGACCGCTGTCCATCAGGAGGGCCTCCGTTTTCGAGTGGAGGGCCCCAAGGGCGATCTGATAACCGACATGTCGAAGACGGTCGGGGGCGGCGCGACGGCGCCCACGCCGGGGTGGCTGATGCGGGCCGCCCTCGCTTCGTGTGATGCCACGGCAGTTGCGATGGAGGCCGCCCGCGACGGCGTTGAGCTCGCCGAGCTGACGGTCACGGTGGAAAGCGAATCCGATTTCCGCGGCGTTCTCGGAGTCGATGATTCCGTCCGTCCCGGTCCACTTGCGGTCCGGGTACGCATCCAGCTGGCGGCAGGTAACGCCACCGAGGATCAGCTGCGCGAGATCGTTCAGCGAGCTGAGTCGCGTTCGCCGGTTAGCGATGCGGTCGCGCGGGCAGTATCGATGACCACCGAGATCGTGACCGACTGACACGAAAGTGCCGGCCGCTTCCGCTCCGCGCGACAACCAGCACTCGCGGTGCTGCAGCATCCACGGAAGGCGAAGGACCGCATGGTGCCGGACGCTCGACCGGCGGCGCTGCCGAGCCAGGATGTCGAGGCGCTCGAGGCGTGGATTCAGGCTATGCGCCGCTCTCGAGCCGCTCCTTCAGGTTCCGGATGTTGCTGGGCAACTCCTGTTGCGCCTGGCGGCGCACGACGAGCGGCACGAGCAGCTTGCCGAGCCCGTGCCCCTCGAAGTCGAGCTCGATCGTCACGCGCGATCGTGCGCCGTCGTCGAGGGGCTCGACGGTGCCGTTCGCGATCGCCCTCACGGGGCCGTCGATACCGCGGACGGCCCAGCTCCGCGGCGCACTGAGGCTCGTCATCTCCATCGTCATCGTCCGCTCGCGGCGGCCAACCCGGCGGGTCGTGACGACCCTCGAGCCTACGGCGGGGGGGCCGCCGCCCTCCGGGCGCGCGCTGACGAGGCTCTCCTGCCACTCCGCCAGCCTCGACGGGTCGGTGACGTACGAGAACACCTCTTCCGGCCTGCGGGCGATCTCGATGCTCGAAACGATCGGTGCCATCGGTCCTCCTTCCCTGTGATGCCCGGATCATCGCGCATGCCTCGGCACGCGTCGAGTTCACGATGGCCGACTGCTCCAATGCGCGAAATGCAGGTCCGCCGGACTCACGCTGCGGATTCGATGCGAGGGCAACGCGTGGGCAACACGAGACCCGCGGACAGCCGCAGATCGACCCCTACCGCAACGGCGAGCCCGCGGATTAGCGCGGACAAAGACGAACAGAGGAAGACGCCGCGCGCTCCGGCGCCACGGTGGCGAAAGTTGTTCATTGTTTTGTAATACCGGCGGAGCATCCTGGCTCGCAGGGAAGGGTTACGACGTCTTTTCGCGTGAGGAGGTTCAGATGCTGAAAAGATTCGCGGCGCTGTGGGTGGTCTGTGGCGCCTTTCTCACCTTCGCAGCCCCTGCGGTGGCCTTTACTGTCGAGCATCCGGTGAGCGGTGAGTGCCGCCAGGTCCTGATCCCCGGCTCCGAATTCCCGGGCAACTTTGAGGTCGTGGACGCCAATCCGACGGAGGCTCCAGGCCCCTGGAACGCCCACACAACTGTGCCCGAGCACACTGCGCTCGGGGACGTCTTCTGCGAGTAGGGCAGAAGACGGATTGCCAAAAGGGCTCCGGTCTGAAGGGCGCTTGATGCGGGGCGCACCGACCGTGCGCGCACCTGTCGGCGTCGGGCGCTCGCGACGGCCCGCCGGCTGTCCGGTGCGGGAGCGAGGAGACAACGGGACCGCACCGGGCAGCCGACCAGGGGCGCTCACTAGGAGGGGAGGACGAAGCAGCCCGCGATCTCGCGCACCACGAACCGGACCTCGGCCTCTGCTCTGATCCGGGACACGTTCTTGGACAGCCCGGTGTACGGGTCCAGCTCTACGCGTCCGGTGCCCAGATATAGCGCGC
>JBKPFS010000002.1:0-13582 GCA_046728935.1 Actinomycetota bacterium
CGGCGTCATCGACCCGACCATGGTCACCCGCTCGGCGCTGCAGAACGCGGCCTCGATCGCCAAGAACATCCTCACCACCGAGGCGATCGTCGCCGAGCCGCCCGAGAAGGAGCCGGCGATGGCGGGCGGTGGCATGCCCGACATGGGCGGGATGATGTAGCTCGGTTTCGAGCTAAGCTCGCCGCAACAGGCGAGTGCCTCCGCGAGGAGGCGACTTTGGAGACCCGGGCGATTCGCCCGGGTCTCTTTCTTGATGTCGGGCGCGTGGTAGTAAGCGGCGACGATGCCGGCTTCACAAGCTGACGACTCGCCGTCTATTCCCCGGCGGGGACCGGCGGGCCTGGGTAGCGGTTCCCAATCCCGTCCGAGATGCCCGCGATCGCATGTGGCTCCGCGGCTGGCGGATCCCGGCACCGCTGCCCGGCATGGAGTAGAACAGGAGTGTTCAGGCTGACCTGTCTCGGCCGAACGGGGGGCTCGGCTCCGGCCGGGCCTCCCTTATGCCCGGCCCCGCTGTCGACCGACGAGCAGGACCTGATGTGTTACGTGCCCGACGGCGGCGACATCCACCAGTCGGGGCCGGTCGGCCGCTGTCCGGAGATCGTGTTCGACTGCGGCACCGACACCTACCTCGACCCACCCCCGAGCCAGGCGAGTATCTGAGACCCACTGGAACCTCCGCTCGCCGCTGAACGCGGCGCTCCGCTTCGAGCCGTAGTCGGGGCCGTGAGGCCCTAGCCGAGGACCTCCGCCATCGGCCTGGGCTCGATCCCGAGCGCCTCCACGTCGGCCGTCCCGCGCTCGCTCACCATCGGCACCTCCATCAGCTCCGCCTCCTCCCAGGTCGCGAACGCCACCTCGCCGACCACCCGCCGCAGCCAGATCAGGGCGGTTCGCACGAGACCCAGCGGAAGGTGGAGCAGCGGCCGGTCGCGGCCGGAGGCGCGGGCGACGACGCGCGCGATCTCGTCGTAGGTGAGGGTCTCCGGCCCGGCCAGCTCGTGCCGGGTCGAGCCGGCCGCCGAGGAGAGCGCGCCGACCACGCACCGGGCGACGTCGTGGGCCCAGATCGGTTGGTATGCGGCCTGCCCGGAGCCCGAGATGGGCAGCACCGGCAGGAGCGCCAAGCGTCGCATGATGGTCACCCAGGGATCGTCCCGGTCGTAGACGATCGAGGGCGCGAAGACGGTCGTCGCCAGCTCGGACTGGGCGACCGCGCGCTCGGCCAGCGCCTTGGCGCGAAAGAACCGCGTGCGCTGAAACTCCGTCGCCCCCAGCGCCGAGAAGAAGACGAAGCGCTCCACCGACTGCTCCTCGGCGGCGCGCAGCAGCCTCGCCGTCGCCAGGCCGTTCAGCTCCTCGATCCGCGCCCGCGGCTGGTCGCGGATCGTCGCGGCCAGGTGGATCACGGTGTCGGCGCCGCGAAGCGCCTGGCGGCGCACGCGGGGATCGGCGAGATCGGCCAGATCCCCCAGCGCAAGCCGGACCTCGACTCGCAGCCGGCCGAGTCCACGCGGGTCGCGGACGAGGACCCTGACCTCGTCGCCCCGCTCGAGCAGAAGCGGGACCAGCGCCTTGCCGACGGTCCCCGTCGCCCCCGTCACCAGGATCATGGCACGCACTCTAGTGCCGGGTCGACCGATGAACACCCCGCTCTGACGGCTGCAGAACTTCGCCTGACTGCGTCCTCAGTCGCCCGAATAGCGCTGCTATTCGGGCTCCCTGCGTCCTTGTCATGCCCGTCCTTCACTCGTCAGAGCGGGCCGTCGTCGATCGACCCCGCACCGGACCCCTAAAATGTCCGCTCCGCTCGGCCCCGGGGGTTGTTCGGGAGAGCGGATGCGAGCAAGCAACAGACATCGGAGACCGATAGTGGCCTACGTCATCGCCGAGCCCTGCATCGGAACGAAGGACAACTCCTGCGTCGAGGTCTGCCCGGTCGACTGCATCCATCCGACGCCCGACGAGCCCGACTACGAGGGCGTCGAGCAGCTCTACATCGATCCCGACGAGTGCATCGACTGCGACGCCTGCGTCGAGGCGTGCCCCGTGGACGCCTGCTTCGCCGAGGACCAGCTCCCGGAGGAGTGGGCGAAGTACACGCAGATCAACGCCGAGTACTACGCCGGCAAGTAGCTACTGAACGACCGGCAGCTCGGTCCCGCTGACCGCGGGCTGACCAGCCAGCGCCGGCGCCTCGGCCTGCATCACCGGCAGCTCCTGGGGGGTGGTCGCGACGATGCCACGGGCGGCGTCGTGGATCGCGATCGAGGCCGGCGCGTCGGGATCGGCGAGCACCAACGGCTCGCCGGCGTCGGCGTGCACCCGCAGCTCCTCCGAGAGCGGCACCTTGCCCAGCAGGGGCACGTCGAGCTCGTCGGCGAGGAGCTGGCCGCCGCCTTCGCCGAAGATCGTGAAGCGCTGCCCGTCGGGGGTGGTGAACCCGGACATGTTCTCGATCACCCCCAGCATCTCGAGGTCGACCTTGGCCGCCATCTCGGCCGCGCGCCTGGCCACGGACTGAGCCGCGGGCTGCGGCGTGGTCACCACGAGCACCTTCGCCTGCGGGAGCAGCTGGGCGAGCGTCATCGAGACGTCGCCGGTGCCGGGTGGCAGGTCGAGCAGCAGGTAGTCGACCTCGTCCCAGGCGACGTCCTCGAGGAACTGCTGGATCGCCTTGTGCAGCATCGGCCCGCGCCAGACCACGGCGGCGTTCTGCTCCAGGAAGAAGCCGATCGACATCACCTTGATCCCCGCCGGGCCGTCGACGGGGAGGATCTTGCGCTCCGCGTTCACGTCCGGCTTGCGGTCGACGCCGAGCATGCGAGGGATGGAGTAGCCGTAGACGTCGCAGTCGAGGGCCCCCGCCGAGTGCCCCTCGGCCGCAAGCGCGGCCGCGAGGTTGGCCGTCAGCGTCGACTTCCCGACCCCGCCCTTGCCGGAGGCGACGCAGATCACGTTCTTCACCTGGGCCAGCGCGCCCTCGGGCAGCCCGCCTGGGCGACCGAGCGACTGCTGGAGGCGTCCCTTCTCCTCGTCGGAGAGGACGTCGAATCCGATCGCCACCTCGCTCACGCCGTCGAGCCGGGAGACGTTCTGCGCCACCGCCTGCTGGAAGTGGGATCGGATCGGGCACCCCGGGGTGGTGAGGGAGACCACGACCTCCACCTTGCCGCCCTCGCGGATGTCGATCGAGCGCACCATGCCCAAGTCCACGATCGAGCGGCGCAGCTCGGGGTCGATCACGGCCCGAAGCGCTTCGGTGACCTGATCCTTGGTCGGAGAGCTCATCGCCACATTCTCGCAAAGGGCCGGCCCCGGACAGAGATCGACCGGCCCGTGGGCCGGTCGATCCGGGAGGAGAGGTTGCTGTTCTGCCCGCGAAATATGAGCGCGGACAGCTCCTCCGGGTCCCGCCCTCTCCAGCGGGCCCGGGCTAAGCGGTGGTCAGACCCTGGAGGTGACCGTCCGCAGCCGCTGCTCGAGCTTGCCGCGGTTCTGCTTCACGCCCTTCTCGACCGCGCGCCGGCGCTGGATCACCTGACGCTCGATGCGGTTGCGGGTCCGCCGAACGCGCGTGGAGGCCTTGCGGCGAGCCTGGCCGCCCCGACGCTCGAACTTGTTCAGCTCGCGCGTCACCTGGGTGCGGATGCCCTTCAGCTCCTTGCTGCGGGTCTCGCTGCTCGTCCACGGCTCAACCACGTCGTTGACGCGGTCGCGCGCAATCAGTGCGGCGCCGACGGGAACGTCGACGGCACGCTCAGCGCTCTGGCGCACGTAAGCGACGGGACCGTTCTGGGTCTGCGCCTCGGTGCTCTTGGTGCTCTTGGCCTTGTCGTTGGCTGCCATTGAGTTGCTCATCCCCTCGGTGAGGTCGTTTTCTCTTTCTTCCTTATCTCTAAGGATGTTCGAGTCTACCAACCCGAACAAGTGTTTGTACCCCGACATCTACCGAGGGTTACTCAGGCGGAGGTAAACAGCCGGTGATCGAGCCACAGCTCCGGCCTCTCCAGCTCCGCGAGGGAGGGGAGCGAGGCCGGTGACGACCACAGCTCCCGAAGCGCCCGCTCGCCGCCGCGCGCCGCGATCGTGTCGCAGAACGCCTTGCCCAACCGGTACTGGCGGAGCTTTGCCTCGAGGCCGAGGAGCCGCGCGATCGCCTCGCCCAGGCCGCCGCGCGAGCGCCGGCGCTCCTCCAGGCGTCGCCGAAGCCGGGGGATCGCTGGATCGGCGAGCGCGCCGCGGGCGTCCATGACGTGCTCCGCGTGCCCCTCCACCGCCGCCATCGTTGCCTGCAGGCGGTCGAGCGTCTCGCGCTGCTCGTCGCCGACCAGGGCCTCCGCCAGCTCCCCCTGGAGCACCGAACGCACCATGCGGCGGGGATCGGTGCGCAGCAGGCGCCGAGCGAGATCGCCGAGGTCGACCGTTGTCGCGGCGCCCTCCAGGAGCTCGGACACGAGGGACCGAAGATGGTCCTCGAGCCAGGGCACCCCCTGGAACTGGAGGACGTGGGTGGTCTCGTGGAGCGCGATCCACCGCAGCAGGGTGACCGGCGGCGCACCGAGCTCGTCGCGGGCCGCGGTCAGGTTCGCGCCAACGAGGAACAGCCGGGGGCGTCGCGGAGGCCCGACGAGCGCAACGTCGTACTGGCCCAGGACGCGGCGCGCCGCGTAGCCGATCGCGACGCCCGCCTCGATCCCGGCCGCGGCGCCGACGAGCCTTCGCGCCCCGGCGCCGAACGGACCCGGGAGGCGGACTTGGGCCTCGAAGCGCTCCTCGAGCACGCTGGAGGCGTCCGCGAGCGTGCCCAGTGCGGCGTTGGCCCACTGAGCCCGACCGACGAGTTCGGCGCGCGGGGGCTCGCGTGCCTCGAGGCCCGTGTACTCGGCCGCGGCCGCCAGCGCCTCGTCGCAGGTTCGCTCCATCTCCGCCTGCTCGGGGACCCAGCTCGAGGCGGCGTCCTCGCCGGGACGCGCGAGCGCGCGCGCGGTTCGCCCGGCGAGGCCCCAGTCGACGAGCGAGGCGCCCACTCAGCCCCCGTTCGCCCCGGCTCGCACATCGAGCAGCGTTCGAAGCATTTCGTCGTCGAGCGCCGAGACCAGGTCGTAGCGCGCCGCGAGGTCGAGCTCGGCCGCGGCGAGGTCGAGGCCGGGGAAGCTCAGGCTCGCGCCGGCCTCCCGCGCGACGAGCTGCGCCGCGGCGGCATCGACGGAGCGGCAGCTGCGCGCCGTGAGCATGCCGTCGAAGCGCCCGGCGGCGACGTAGCAGACCGAGATCGCGATCGAGCCAACCGCCCGGACCCTGAACGCCTTCCCCACCAGCCCCTCGACCAGCGGCAGGATCAGCTCCGGCTTCGAGGCCTCGAGGCCGACGACCTCGAGGCCGTAGCCGGGCCCCTGGGCCCGTAGCTCGACCCCGTTGAGTCGCGCGCCCCCGCCCCGGCTCGCTACGAACTCCTCTCTGGCGCCGAAGTCGAAGACGTAGCCGAACTCGACGTCGGCCATCGACGGGCCGGAGGCGACCGCGATGCTGAGGGCGTGCGAGGGCAGGGTGCGCCGGGCGTTGAGCGAGCCGTCGATCGGGTCGACCACGACGAGGTAGGGCGAGTCGCCGAACCTAACCTCCCCGCGCTCCTCCGAGACGGCGACGAACTCGTATCCCGCCTCGTGCAGCGCCTCGAGCTCGTCGAAGACGATGTCCTCGGAGCGGCGGTCGATGACCAGCGCGCGGTCGCCCCCCTCGCCGACGCCCTCGTAGGCGGTGCGGGCGACGATACCCGGCTCGGCCTCGAACAGCTCCCGCTGAGCGCCAACGATCCGCCGGCAGGTGGCGAGCCAGTCGATCTCGAGCGGCGTCAAGCCGATCCACTCTAGAGGGCTGATGTGGGTTATCCACGCACGCGGATGACGCCGCATGCCGTCGCTGGATCGGCACCCACGACCTCGCAGGTAGCGCTGCTACCTGCTTCGGTCGCGTGCACCGCCCAGCTCGGCCTGCGACGCCCCCGCGCACGCGCCTAACCCCCATCAACCCTCTGACCGCTTTGCCCCGACCACGCGGGTCGAAGCTATCTGACCGATCACTACCTTTAGACGCATGGACGGGGAGGTGTCTAACCGCACCATCGCGCCGACCGAGGGCCAGCTGCGAGTGGCCGACCACCATGCCGGCCCGATCCTGGTCCGCGGCACGGCCGGGACGGGGCGCTCCGAGGCGCTGGCGCAGCGCCTGGCGGCGCTCGTGCGGCGTGGGGAACGCCCGGAGCGCGTGCTGGTCCTGACGCGGTCGCGCGCGGCGCGCGCATGGCACCGCCGGCGCGCGGAGGAGCTGCTGCCGCTGCCGCGCGAGGAGCTCTGGATCGGATCCTACGAGGAGGTCGCCGAGCGGCTGCTCCGCGATCACGCGACCGGCGCCGGGCTCGACCCCTTCTTCGCCACCGTCGGCGCTCCCGACCGGCTGGCGATCCTTCTCGACCACCTCGACGAGCTGCCTCTGCGCCGACACGAGATCCGTGGCAATCCGGCCGGACTGCTCGCGCGCCTGGTGCGGCGCATCGACGTCCTCAAGGCCGAGGACGTCTCTGCCTTGAGACTTCGCGAGTGGGCGGCCGCGCGGGAGCGCGATGCCGGCTCGCCTGCCGAGCGCGAGCGGGCGCGGCGGGAGCTCGAGTTCGCCGAGCTCTACGCGCTTCATGACCGGATCCTGAGCGGCGCGGGAAGCCTCGACGCGGGCGAGGTCGTGATCGTGCTCGGACGGCTGCTCGCCGAGCGCCCGGACGTTGCGGCCGACGTCTCCGCGCGGTTCGCCCATCTGCTGGTCGACGAGCTTGAGGACGCCGGGATTGCCCACCGCCGGCTGCTCGACGGGTTGATCGCCGGGGTCTCAAGCGTCGCCTGCGCCTGCGACCCCGGTCAGGCGGTGCGTCGCTACCGCGGGGCGGGCTCTGCCGCGCTGGAGGCGTGGCGCGCAGCCCATCCAGAGGCGGTCGAGGTTGAGCTGAGCGGGCCGGTTCGCTTCGGCGGGCGGATCGCTTCGGCAACGCAAGGCGCCGGAGACGGCGAGGCCAAAGGCGGCGAGGGCATCGTCCGGTTCTGGCGTTGCGACGGCGAACGCGCGCAGGCGCAGGCCGTGGCGCGCGAGATCGAGCATCTGCTTGCCGCGCGCGAGGTGTCCGCCGAGCAGGTCTGCGTGGTGGCCGCGGGAGGCTGGCGGGAGGCGCGCCTGATCGCCGCGGCGTTCGAGGAGCGAAGCGTTCCCTTCCGCTACGCGGGCGACGCCGCCTTCTTCCAGCGTCCCGAGGTGCGCGATGCGCTCGCCTGGCTGCGGATGCTCGCCGACCCCGGCGACGCCGCGGCGGCGGTCAGAGCGCTGACCCGGCCTCCGGTCGAGCTCCGCTCGGTCGACCTGGCGAAGGTGACGACGATCGCCCGCCGCCGCAAGCTCGACATGATCTCCGCGCTCGAGGCGGCGCTCGAGAGCCCGCAGCTGCCGCCCGAGGCGCGCGACCGCATCCAGGCGTTCCTGAAGCTCCACACGGCGGCGTCCAACGCGCTCGAGCAGATGCGCGCCGACGTCTTCGTGCGGCGGCTGATCGAGCGCATCGGGCTCCGTCGACATCGCCTCTTCGCCGCCAGTCCGGAGACCGCGGAGAGACTCGTCAACCTGTCGCGGCTCGCCGAGCTCGCGGCCTCCTGGGCGCGCCGTGAGCCGCGCGGCTCGGTGCGCGACTTCATCCGCCAACTGACCGCGGTTGCAGACGCCGGCGAGCTCGGCGCCGAGGACTACGAGCCGCCGCCGCCGGGCGCGGTGCTGCTCGCCGAGCCGGAGCAGGTCAAGGGACTCGAGTTCGAGCACGTGTACCTGCTCGGCCTCCAGCGAGGGGCGATCGACGGCCGGCCCTGGGAGGACGCCTGGATCCCCGACGAACTGATCGCCGAGGCGCTGCCCGCCGCCGGCGACGAGCTCACCTTTGACCGCAGGCGGATGCTCGCCCACGTCGCGATCACCCGCACGCGAACGGCGGTAGTGCTCTCCTACCCCGAGGCGGCCGATGCCGCGTCGGCGCCCTCGGCCTTCTACGAGGAGCCCCTGCGCGCGCTGAGCGGCGAGGAGGAGCTCCACGCCGAGGAGCTGTTCGGCCCCGCCGAGGGACTTCATTCGACGTACCGCATGCTGCGCGACGAGGTGCTGGAGGCCTCGTGGCGGGCGGGATCGGCGCTCTCGGAGATGAGGCTCGACACCGCCGAGGACGTTAACCGCGCGATCGCGCGGTTCCTCGAGCTGGTCAAGCTGGCGGCGCTCGTGCAGCGGCCGGGGAGCGAGCCCGCGAGCGAGGCGCTGGCGGCGATCAACGAGCTCCTGGCGCGGGTGGCGACCCCGGAGCAGCGGGGGGCGCTCGAGACCTCGGCCCTCGACGCGTACGTCGCCGGCGAGGAGCGGGAGCGCGAGGCCCGGCTCGAGGGCGTCGCGGCCCGCCGCGAGCCGTCGCTCGAGCAGTTCCTGCCGCGCCGCGGCGACGGGCTGGCGCTGTCGGCGTCGGACATCGACCTGTACCGGACCTGCCCCCTCAAATACAAGTTCGCGCGCGTCTTTGCGATCCCCCAGGACCCGACAATCAACCAGCGCTTCGGGATCCTGATCCACCAGGTGCTGGAGCGCTTCCACGCCGACGAGCTCCGGGCCGCCGCGTCGGGGCAGGAGCCGTTGGCCAGCCCCTCAGGGAGCCTGGATCGGCTGCTGTCGCTGTTCGAGGCCGGCTGGCGCCGGCAGGGATTCGGCTCCTCCGACGACGAGCTTCAGTACCGCGACCGCGCGGTCGCGGCCCTGGCCCGCTACCAGGAGCGCCACGCCCGCTCGGACTCGCGTCCCGTGTGGCTCGAGCGGAACTTCTCCTTCGCGATCGGCCCCCACCAGCTTCGTGGTCGCGTGGATCGCGTCGACCGCCTGCCCGGCGGCGGGTACGAGCTGATCGACTACAAGACCGGGGAGGCGAAGGCCGACCCGCGGCCCGGCGACGTCCAGCTCGCCCTCTATCGCCTCGGAGCGCGGGAGGCCTGGCGCGTCGACGCCGAGCTGGGGAGCTACTGGTACATCCTCGACGACGCCCGGATCGAGGTCCCGGCGCAACCTGACGACGCCGAGCGAGTGGAGAGCACCGTGCTCGACGTTGCCGCCGGGATCGAGGGCCAGGACTTCGAGCCCCGCCCCTCATACGAGATCTGCTCCTGGTGCGACTACCGACTTATCTGTCCTGCCTCCGAGGCATGAGGCCGTTTGCAAACCGTCGCCTGGCGTTGTCCTCGGTCGGGCGTCTCGCTCACGCACGCTTTCAGTGCGCTCGCGTCGCCGCCCTTCCTGCGCCCTAGCCAGGCTCGGTTTTCACGGCCTATCGGTTGACGCCCTCGTCCCCTTGTTGGCGCAGGAAGCGCTGGAACTCCTGGGCGATCGCGTCCCCTGACGGGACGTCCTGCTGAGGCGGCTCGATGACCTCGTCCTGGTTCTCCTCCAGGTTCCGGACCAGCTCCTCGATCTCGGGGTTGGCCGCGACGGCTGCGTCGACCTGGCGCTCGAAGCGCTCGATCTCGTCCTCGAGCTCCGAGGCGTCGATCGCGATCCCCGTCAGTCCCTCGAGTCGGCGCAGGAGCGCCAGGGCGGCCTTCGGGTTCGGCACCGCGGCGACGTAGTGCGGGACGGCGGCCCAGAAACTCGCGGAGTCGAGACCGCGGCGGCGGCAGGCATCGTGAAGGACCCCGACGATCCCGGTCGGCCCCTCGTAGTTGGAGCGACTGAGCCCGAGGCGGTCCACCAGCTCGGGGTCGGAGGCGAGCCCGGTGATCGGCACCGCGCGGGTGTGCGCGACGTCGGCGAGGAGCGCACCGAGGGTGACCACCAACTTGACGCCGAGCCGCTCGGTCACATCGGCGATCGCGCCGGCGTAGGTTCGCCAGCGAATGTTGGGCTCGATCCCCGAGAGCAGCACGAGGTCGCGCTCCGCGCCCGGTGGCGAGGCGGCGTAGATCGAGTTGTCCGGCCAGTCGATCTCGCGCGTCTGGCCCTCGGTGAGGTGGATCGTCGGCCGGGTGACCTGGAAGTCGTAGAACTCTTCCGGATCGATGCGCGCAACCCGCGCGGCGTCGAGCGAGGCGGCGACGGCGTTGAGGGCGGTCGTGGCGGCGCCGGCGGCGTCGTTCCAGCCGGCGAACGCGGCAACCATGATCGGCGAGCGCAGCTCCGGCGGGTCGCCGTCCCAGATCACAGCCTCCACGCGCGGAGCGTATCGAGCGGACTCCGCGGGGGAGGAAGTCACGGTCCGTGCGCCGTTCGAGGGCGGCGAACCCGCCGGTCGGTGGTTCAAGATCGAATCCGTGGAAGCGGCCGCCGTCACCCCGATCCATCCCCCGGTGGCGGAGCTGCGCGCCGGACAGCGGTTCGAGGGCCGCTACGCGTGCGCGTCGAAGGAGCGGCTCACGGCCCGAAACGGCAGCGCCTACCTCGCGGTGCGCCTGCGCGACCGCACGGGTGAGCTCTCCGCCCGGGCGTTCCGAGACGCCGACCGCCTCGGCCTGCGCTTCGAGCGCGGGGACGCGATCTGGGTCCGCGGCCGGGTCGATCGCTACCGGGGCGAGCTAGTCGCCGAGCTCGATGACGTGCGTCGTCTTGACGCCGACGAGGTCGACCCGGCGGAGTTCCTCCCGGCTGCCTATCGCTCGGTCGAGGAGCTGGAGGGCTTTCTCGAGCACCTGGTGCGCGAGATCCACGATGCGGCGCTGCGCGGCGCGGTCGAGCGCGCGGTGCTGTCCGGGCCCGTCGCGAGCGAGTTTCCCCGCGCCCCCTGCACTCGCGGGAGTCACCACGCCTATCTCGGCGGTCTACTCGAGCACACGGTCTCGGTGGCGACGCTCACGGGCGAGCTCTGCCAGCTCCACCCGCGGCTCGATTCCGATCTCCTGATGGCGGCGGCGATCGTGCACGACGTCGGCAAGACGCGGGAGTTCACCTACGGGGCCGAGTTCGGGATCAGCGACGAGGGCCGCCAGCTCGGCCACCTTGCGATTGGAGCGGAGATCGTCGGCGCCGCCGCGCGCGACCTTCCGGCCGAGCGCCGGCTGGCCCTGCTCGGCTGCCTGCTCAGCCATCACGGACCGGATTCAGGCCCGGCGCGGGCGCGATCCGCCGCGGCTGCGCCCGGCGCCCGCGCCTTCCCCTCCCCCGAGGCCCTCGCGCTCTATCGCCTGAACGCGCTCGACGCCTCGGTCAAGGGCGCCCTTGAGTAACTCCGCCGACATCCGCCCATTCGCGTCCGGTGTCGGCGGGTTAGGGCGCGTTACCTGACCCGGCAGGCCGTAAGCGTCGGCACCGCGATTTCACCGCGACGCCGGGCGGGGCGCCCGTAGGGAGCGGCGGGCGAGCTGGGCGGCCACCAGCACGAGCAACGCCGCGAAGCCGAGCTCGAGCACCCGCTGCGAGACGGCGTTGGCGACCACCACGCCGAGGGCCACACCAAGTGGTGAGAGGACCCCGACCAAGATCCCGTCGCGAACGCTGACGTTGCCATAGCCGTGCTGGCGCCAGGCCCCGACGAGCGCGACCGCGACGATCGCGAGGAGCGACGTCGCCTCGGCGCGAACCTGCGGCTCGTCGAGGAAGATCGCCAGCGCCGGGACGAAGAGGATCCCGCCGCCGACACCGAGCAGCCCACCGACGACGCCGCCCGCGAAGCCGAAGAGGGCTGCCGCCACGTACTCCATCAGGGAATCGCGAGCTCGGCGGCGATCGCGAGCAGCAGGAGCGCGAACAGGGCCGAGATCGCGCGCTCGGGAAGCCGCTGCTGCACGCTGGCGCCGGCGACCACCCCTGCGATCGCGGGCACCGCGACAAGCAGCGCCTCGAGCGGGTCGACGTTTCCGTAGAGGCCGTGACCCGCCGCCGCGAGCAACGCGATGATCACGATCGCCGCGAGGCTGGTGCCTGTGGCGAGCCGCTCCCCGTAGCCGAGCCAGAGGATCAGCAGGGGCACGATCACGGTCCCGCCACCGACCCCGAACAAGCCGCTGAACGCCCCCGCGGCGGTGCCGATCAGGCCGAGCTTGAGCAGGCGGTCGCGGGAGCTCTCCGGCACGGTCACGATGATCCAGCCGGCGATGGGTGGTCGTGGTCGTGGCGGCGAGCTCCGTGCACGGCGGGCGATACTAGTGTGGTGCCAGCGATCGCCGAGCTGCTCGAGCCGCTGCGCGCCAACCCTGGGTCGTCGGCGATCCTGTGCGACATCGACGGCACCCTCGCGCCGATCGCCGAGCGACCGGAGCTGGCCGAGGTGCCGCAGCGGGCGCGCGACACGCTGCGCCGGCTGGCCGAGCGCTACGCGCTCGTCGCCTGCGTCTCGGGCCGGCGCGCCGCGGAGGCTCGGAGCCTGGTCGGCGTTGAGGGACTGATCTACATCGGCAACCACGGCTTCGAGGCCCTGTGGCCCGACGGCGAGGGCCCTCGAGTCGACGCGGCCGTGGGCGGGCGCGAGGACCGTGCGCGGGAGTTCGTCGAGGGCATCGATGAGGCCAGGCTCGCCGCGGTCGGCCTGCGGGTGGAGGACAAGGGACCGATCCAGGCGCTTCATTGGCGTGGCGCGCCGAGCCCCGCCGCTGCCGAGCTCCAGGCCAAGGAGGTTGCCGCCCTCGCCCAGGCCAGCGGGCTCGTGCCCCGCTGGGGACGCAAGGTCCTCGAGATTCGCCCCGTGGCGGGGATCGACAAGGGCTCGGCGATCCTCCGGCTGCTGCTCGAGCATCGGGCGGTCGACCGGGCGCTCTACGGAGGTGACGACCGGACCGACCTTGACGCCTTCAGGGTCCTGCGATGGATGGCGTCGGCGGGCCGGCTGGCGGCAGCCGTTTGCGTTGGCCTCTCATCCGAGGAGGGCCCCGTCGAGATCGCGGAGCGGAGCGACATCGTGGTGGAGGACCCCGAGGCGTTCCTCGAGCTGCTCGAGACCTTGATCGAATAGCCCCCGCCGATGCTGTTCTGCGACCTACTGCGCCTAACCGTGCTGCTGGTTGCCGCGGTCGCGACGGTCCTCGGGGCCGTCGCCGTGGCGATCGCCAACCGTGACGCCGAGAGCCTGGCCTTGATCGTGGGCGGCGCCTGGTGGGTGGTCGCGGCCGCGGTCGGATTGGTGGTCGGCCGCACTTCCCGCGCCACCGAGGCGATGGCCAGGACGCTCGCCTCGGCGCGCACCGCGACCAGCCTGCCGTCCGAGAGCGCGGGCAGGATCGCGTTCCTGCGTCTGTGGCCGATCGGCGCCTTCGCGCTGATCGTCGGGGGCCTCGCATGGGTGTGGCCGCAGATGGCCGCGATCGGCGCCGGCTACGCGATCCTCGTGGCCCTCATATGGCGCCGGCGAGAGGCCGCCGTGACCGCGATCGAGGAGCGCGACGGAGTCCGGTTCTACGTCGAGCCCTCCTCGGCGTTCGAGCCCGTGAAGCTGGTCCGCACCCCGGGGCTCTACCGCGACCGCGCCCCGGTCGCGAAGCCGCCACCGCCCCCGCCCGCCCGCCAGGCTTAGCTCGGGCGCCCAGCCCGCGCGGGAGAAGGC
>JBKPFS010000003.1:0-16648 GCA_046728935.1 Actinomycetota bacterium
GCGCGATCGAGAGCGCGATCGACCAGACAAGGCAGCCGGGCATGAAGCGCACCTGCGTGCGTTCTCCAGATGCCTTCCAGATCACGAACATCGCTCACCGCCTGCACGTCGGCTGCTAGGGAAAAGCCCGGCCGGGAACCCCGGTAAGGCCCCGGCCGGGCTCCTGCAACGAGCAGGGCGCGGGTTCGACAGCCCTGCTCAATCCCATGCGGCGCTAGCGACCGTTTCGATCCCCGTCGTCGCGGCTCTCGCGGTAGGGGTCGCTCGAGCCGGCCGTGGCCCGACCCCGGCTAATTAGGTAGGCGCCGGCGACGATCGCGACGTAGAGCCATGCCTGGCGGGCGATGAACTCGTCGGTCCCGCCGGTATCGCCACCGTTGATCACGGCGGCGCTGACGAGAATCCCAACAACGACGCCGACCATCGCCCAGAACTCGGTGGTCTTGAACGCCTGCTTGGTCTCGGTCGTCAGGCGGCGAATGCGGCCCTCGCGATGGACTCGATCGGTGCGCACGGCGGCGGGCCTAGTTGCGGCTTCCATGTGTCCCTTTCCCTCGTGTGTCCCGCCTGGGCCGTGCAAGGTGACCGCAGTCGCTCTCGCCCCTTTGCTCCCAGACCGGGTGGCAGATTGCTCTCGCGTTCGGCGAAGCAATGACTGCCTCGTGCGATCTAGTTACCCGCTGAGACAACACCCAAACAAATGTTCGGATGTCTCAGGGTCCCCGGGAATGCAGTCGCCGGGCCGCACGAGCTGATGCGGTTCCCGGTCAGCCACACCGGAACCGCGGAGGAGCGGGGAGCGTGGGCGCGCTTTGAGCAGCGCTGGCAAGCTCTGGGCGCTCTCGGGCCTGCCGGCGGACCTCGGGCGTCGCCGGGGGCTAGCCGCGCTCGGCCAGGGTCACGGCTTCCTCGACCCAGGCCTCAAAGCGGGGTTGGAGATCGTTGTTGATGAACTCCAGCAGCGCTCCCCGATCCGACGGGTCTCGAACCGACTCCGAGAGCCGGAAGGGCTCGTGCACGACCGCGCTCGTGGTCACCCGTGTCAGCTTTTTGTCGAAGTTGGCTACCGCGATCGGAACGATCAGCGGCTCGGGCTCGACGTGCGCCGCAAGCTCGAAGGCGCCGGGGTGGAGGCGAAGCGGCGACTCCTCCGTCGAGGTGCTGGTGCCCTCGGGGCAGATGACGACATTGGTCCCCGCCTCGAGATAGGACCCCGCGGCGTCCAGGAAGAGCCGGCGACGGGACTCGGCGGACGTCGCGGAGTCCTCGATGGGATCGACGTGGCCCGAGTACACGTAGACGTAGCCGAGTCGGTCGTAGAAACTCTGGTGGCCGTACTCATCGGGGCGGGACTTCCGGATCACCCGGACCGGCGCCTGCCCGTACCGTTCGAACAGGATCATGCTCGACACGAAGTGGGTATCGAGGGTGAGGATGAACTTGTTGGGCAGCAGGTTCTCGGGGTGGTTCTTGAGGTGGTTCATGACAAACAGGTGACCGGGCGGCTCCGGCAGGTTCTCGAGCCCGGTGATCCGGTACCGCGTCCCCCGAAAGAGCTCCTGGAACTCGCGCATGTTCCGCTCTCGCACCATCCTGGCGTCGAGCCGCGGCGAGGCGCCGGCCACGGAGTCGTAGATGCGCTGCAGGCTCTGGTAGAGCCACAGCTCCCGGCGGACGTTCTCGAGGAGGTCCTCGCACAGGGCGGACAGCTCGCGCTCGGCCGCGTCGCCGTCACTCTTCAACACGTCGATCACGTGGAAGGCATCGGCGAGGGTCAGGCGGCTCTCGAGGTAGTGCGGCAGCCGGTGAAGGGGGGAGCCCGCCTTGAGCCGCGGGCCGCTCTCCTCCAACAGCTCTCGAATCGCGAGCGCGTCATCGTCGTAGCGCCGGGCGACGATCCGCAGGCGGGTCGCTCGCAGCCGGTCTCCCACGAGGGTGATCAGGGCGCGCATCAGGTCCAGCCCGAAGCTGGGTGAGGCCTCCGCGTGCTCTTCCAGCGCGCAGCGCTCGAGGGTCAGCAGGCGCGCGGGCTCGGCGGCAGTCGCGGTCGCCCGGTAGGCGTAGGGCGGGATCATCGCGGACCAACCGATCGGGTACCCGGGGTGCGAGATGGTCTGGAGCGGATCGAGACCGGATCCCGCGCGATCGCCGCCGCTGCCTGCAAATCCGGATCCATTTACGTCGAAGGACAGCTTGACGTTCCCCGAGACGAGCAGCGAGAACGACGACGCGGGCTCCCCTTGGGCGAACAGCTCAACCCCTGTCTCGACGTCTCGCCACTCGGATCGCGTCGCGAGCCACTCGAGGTCCTCCACGGCGAAGCCGTGGAAGAAGGGGGACGCCCGGAGTGTCTCGAGCTCCGGTGTCACCCGCTCACCGGTCCCCGGCGGGGCATCCCATGCAGGGTCGCTCGTGCGCCTTCGAAGCGCTCCGCGACGCTGAACGCCACTCGCTTGAGGATCTCGTAGCCGAGCGGCGGATCCCGCTCGAAGATCTCCTCGAACGCGGCGCCGGAGACACGGATCAACGCGGAGTCCTCCTCGCAGCGGACCGTGGTCGTGTACCGAAAGGGCGGTCTGAAGGCGGACCACCCGATCAGCTGGCCAGGCTCCCTCAGCACCGCGAAGAGCAGGTCCTTGTCGGCGACCTGCATGAGGATCTGAACAGCGCCGTGAAGCAGGAAGTGGACGTCGCGGGCAGCGTCGTGTTGGTGCAGGATCACCGTTCCGGCCACGAGGCGATCCTCGCGGGCCTGCTCGGCTAGCTCCACGAGCGCCCATTGAGGCAGGCCCCGGAAGAACGGCACCTCCATCATCCGCTCAAGCTCGACGCCTCGTTCGGCCATCTGCTCCACGTCCGAACAGAGCTTGTCAGGACCGATCCGCGGCCGTGAGCCCCGAGCGACACGAGGCGATCCAGAGCAACGCGGGAGCGACTGAGGCGGCGATCGAGCAGCTGGCCAACAGCGCCAAGGAACTCCGAGCGCGAGCCCGTCGCCGCCCCACCCCAGCAGCGCGAAGGGGAAGAAGGCGATCGCGATGGATCAAGCCGCTGACCGACCTTGGTCCCCCGGCCGTTCGGGCTTACGCGGCTCGCGCTGGCCAGTCCGAGGAGGAGTACCTCCACCAGACGGGCGAGCCGCTCACCCCAGAGGTCGCCGGCACCGCTCTGGTCCCGCTGGTACGGGCAGGTGCCGCCACCGTCGCCCCCGGTTTCATGCTGACCGGCGCCTGGCTGCAGAAGCTACCCTGACCCAGCCCCCGTCACGAGCACCGGGGAAGGGCTAGGTCCCTGACCCAGCAGGGGCGCGCGCTCCTTGAGCGCGGTGCCCGGCGTACCCGTATGGCGCAGACCCGGCGCGACGGAAGGTCTGCACGTCGGTACAGCTGAACTCGCCGGACTCGGCCGCGTTCCGCGCGACTAGGACGCGGCGACAGCCTACTTGAGCTCGCTGCGGCGGAGGCGATCCAAGCCAATCACCAGCGGCACCGCGATCCAGAGCGCGCAGTGGTCGCCATGCCGAAGCTCGACGGCATCGCGGCGACCGAGCTGCTGTGGGCTCGCGACCGGGCTCCGGAGGTGATCGTGCTGACCACCTTCGACGCCGACGAGCACGTCCTCCGGGCGCTGCGGGCGGGTGCAAGCGGCTTCCTGCTCAAGGACACACCGCCGGAGGAGATAGCGCGGCGATCCGCAAGGTCGCGGCCGGCGAGGTGATGCTCTCGCCGCAGGTCACGCGCCGGCTCGTCGACCACGTGGCCGAGTCGGGTGCGAGCGCGCGCCGTGAGCGCGCCCGCGAGGCGCTAGAGCGGCTCACCGACCGGGAGCACGAGGTGGCGCTCGCGCTCGGCGAGGGCAAGTCGAACGCCGAGGTCGCGGCCGAGCTCTACATGAGCGTCGCCACCGTCAAGGGCCACGTCTCCAGCCTGCTCTCCAAGCTCGAGCTCAACAACCGAGTTCAGGTCGCCCTACTCGTGCACGACGCCGACGGCGAGTAACGGGTGAGCCACGGCATGCCGCTCGCTTGGCGTGAAGAGCGCAATGCGGCCTGCAGGCCTCGCGTGCGACCCTCCGTGAGCTCGGTATAAGTCGAGGCGTGACGATCAGCAGGGCGGTGCCCAATATCCGCTCGGATCGGCCGGCCGAGACCCGCGACTTCTTGGTGGACCTTTTCGGCTTCGAGGTGGCGATGGACATGGGCTGGGTGATGACGGTCGCGTCGCCGCGCAACCCGTCCGTCCAGATCACGATCGTGGGTGGTGACGACATGGCCGCCCCCGGGATTACCGTCGAGGTGGAGGATGTCGATGCGGTTCACGACAAGGCGGTGGAGCGGGGCTGCGAGATCGCCTATTCGTTGCGTGACGAGGAGTGGGGAGTGCGGCGCTTCATGCTGCGCGAGCCGAGCGGGACGGTCGTGAACGTCGTATCGCACAGCCGTTAAGCGACGGACGAAGGGGGTCGCTCCGACCGCCATCGGCACGCTGCGCGCCTTGGGGAGCCCCTCACTCGTCGGTGACGTCGAGGTCGACTCGACTGAGGCGTGCGCGGTCGGCAAGAACGTCGATGGCGACGAATCGGGTCGGGCACGTGCGGGCCGAGCGGCTCCTCGGGCCGCGATTTGCGCGCCCTCAGGTGTCCGGGCACACCCGGGCGACCATGGTGGGTCAGCCATGCCGAAAGGTCCTCGATCCCACCGCTGTCGGCTCGGCTGACTCGTAGCCAGCCTTCCTGAAGGGCGTCGTCGGCCTTGCTCAACGAGCCCAGCATCCGATAGGCGACCGCTTTCAGATGCGGGGCTGATCGCGGGCGTGGCCATTGCCGGCGGAGGGTCGGTCTCGCGGACCTGGGCGCCCTTTCCCCCTACCTGGCGTTCTTCGGCGTCGCGTCAGGCGCTCCCCTTCCACTACTACGCGCGCCATGATCCGCTGACCAACGGCGTCGGCATCGGCGATCTCGCCGTCTTGGGGCTGTTGACGTCGGCTCTCACGGCGCTCGCCGTAGCAGGCATGGGACGCCGGGACCTGCGCGCGTAGGCTGTGCCTCCGGCAAGACCAGACCCTGACTAGCTCGCGCCGGGAGCCGGCTCCAGGCTCGTTTGCGGCCCGCGCTTGGCACCCTCGACGTTGACGTAGGGAAGCCAGCGAAGCCACGACGGCAGGTACCAATTGCGCTCGCCGAGCAACTCCATCGCCCCGGGCACGAGCACCAGGCGCACGAGCGTCGCGTCGAGCAGCAGGGCGACGGCCACGCCAAATCCCATCTGCTGGAACATCACGAGGTCGCCCCGGGCGAAGCCGCTGAAGACCGCGATGATGATCAGGGCGGCGCCGGTGATGATGCGGCCGGTCGAGGCGACGCCGTGGGCCACGGCGTCGCTGTTGTCACCGGTCTGGCGATAGCGCTCACGGATGCGGCTGAGCAGGAAGACGTGGTAATCCATCGACAGTCCGAAGAGGACGGCAAACAGGAACAGCGGCACCCAGGCTTCGATCGTGTCGACCTGCGAGAAGCCGAAGAGCTCGTTTCCGACCCCCTCCTGGAAGACCAGCACCAGCAGCCCGTAGGCCGCGCCGACGGACAACAGGTTGACCGCGATCGCCTTGCCCGCAACGACGAGCGAGCGGAAGGCGATCGTCAGGAGCACGAAGCTGAGCCCGAGTACGAAGGCGATGATGATCGGAAGCCAGCCGTTCATCGTGTCCGATTCGTCGATCGATTCCGCTGTGTCGCCGCCCACCAGCACGTCGACTCCGGGATCCGGGAACGCGGCCGGAATCTGCTCGCTGCGCAGCTCGCGCACCGCGTCGATCGCATCCTCGCCAACGGGATCACCTTGGATCGGGACGGTCAGAACGGTGAGGTCACCGGCCGAGTTCGTCTCCACGTCGACACGGCCGAAGAGATCGTCGGTCGCGAGCTGCGCTCGCACCCGCTCGATTCCTGCCTGGACCGTCGGCGAGGCGGCGTCACCGTCGACCACGATCTCCACCGGCTCGGTGGTCTCGCCCGGGAACTCGGCGTTCAGGGCCACATACCCCTGCTTGGCGGCGAGCCGGTCCGGAAGCGTGCTCACACCGGCCTCGCCCGATCGCAGGGCCAGCACGGGCGCGGCCAACGCGAGCAGCGCTGCCGTCGCGACCACGACGCTGGCCAGCGGACGCCTCATCACCCCTCGCACGGTCCGAGACCAGAACGGACTCTCCGCGCGGGCCGCGGTTCCCCCGAAGAACGGGATGCGTAGGGCGTTGACCCGATCCCCCAGCAGGCTCAAGAGCGCCGGGAGGAGCGTCAGCGCGGCGACGACCGAGAACAGCCCGGCCGCGATCGCGCCGGCGGCGAGGCTTCGCATGATCGTGTGCGGCACGAGCAGGAGCCCGAGCATGGCGAGGGTGAACGCGATCCCGCTGAACAGCACCGCGCGGCTGGCCGTGGCGCCGACTGTGGCGATCGCGTCGAGCTTCTCCCGTCCGTGAAGCCGCTCCTCCCGGAAGCGGGAGAGGATGAACAGCGAGTAGTCGATGCCGAGCGCGAGCCCCATCCCGGTGAGCATGTTGGTGGCGAAGACCGAGAGCGGAAAGGCCTGCCCGATGAGCGCGATGAGCGCCAAGGCGAGGACGATCGAGACGATCGCCAGCAGCAATGGAATCACCCCGGCCACCAGGGAGCCGAAGACGATCAACAGCACGATCAAGGCGGCCGGCAGTCCGAACCCCAGCTCGCCGTTGCGCAAGTCCTCCTCCGACAGCGTCGAGAAGTCGGCGTCGAGCGTGAACTCGCCGGTGATCGTTGCCTGGAAACCGTCGGGACCGTTGGCGGCCTCGACGGCGTCGACGACGGCTTCGATGTTGTCCTCGGCATCGCTTTCGCTGCCGAGGGCCACGAGCATCCCCGTGGCATCGCGATCCCGCGAGACCAGCCCGCGCTCGCCGGTCTCGTAGAACGTGGTGACTCGGGTCGCACCGGCTCGCCGCAACTCCGCGGAGATCTCCTCGACCCGCTGCTCGAAGAGTGGCTCATCGACCGTCGCGCGGGAGGAGCGAACGACGACCACCTCGGTGGCGTCCAGCCCGCGCGCACCCCGGTCCTCGGCAAAGCGCTCGGCCTGCAGCTCGTCCGCGCGCCTCGACTCGGCATCGCTCGTCACCTGCTCTTCGCCTGACAGCGCGTCGCCCAGGAACGCCGCACTGATCGCGATCGCGGCCACGAGCGCGAAGGCCCAGATACCAAGCGCGCGCCAGGGCCGGCGCATGCTCCAGACCGCGAGTCGCTCGGTCATCGACCCACGCTGAGTGGAAGCGGGCTCAGCCCTTGGTCAACGTGATGTCCATCCATGGGCGCCACCTCCCGTCGTCGCCCGCAACTCCCAGTGGCCGCTGTCGTCCAGAGGTTGTTGATGACGACGACTCTGCTCATTCATCTCGCCCTTCTGATTCGAGCCGTGTGCCTCGAGTGCTTAGTCCCACCGGCCGAGGGCCCCAGCTGCCCGTTGGCGCTGCTCGACACGTAGAGAAGGTGCGCCTCGGGCCCGCTCGGCGCTATCCACGGGTCGGGGACGGTGTCCCGGCCGCGCTGCCCGCCGGGGCACGGCGGCATCCCGAAGGTGACGTCCTCGGCGAGCAGAGACAGGATCGCATCGACGTCCCCGGCCTCGCAGGCGGCCATGAGGCGCTCGACGGCCTCGCGGGTGCGCTCGTCGCCGAATGACCGCAGGGTGGCCGGCTGGCTTTGCTCGGGGAGCCGCTCATCGATCGTTCGCCGGGCGCGCGGCAGCGCGCGGTTGTCCGAGGCCACCGTCGTCTCGAGGGCCCGCCCCGCCTCCTTGGCCGAGAATCCGAGCGCGTCGCGCAGGATCAGCACCGCACGCTGTCGCGGCGGCAGGGGCTGGAGCGCGGCGATGAACCCCAGCTCGACAGCCTCGCGGCGCTCATAGCTGGCCTCGGGCGACGTGTGGCCCGACTCGAACCCGATCTCGCCGTCCGGATAGAGCTCGACCGGAAGCGAACCGGGCAGCGGCCTGCCTGCTGCCACCTCGCCCGCCGACGGCCCGTAGCCAATCGGCAGCACCCGCTTCGGGCGCCGCTCTATCAGGTCGAGGCAGGCGTTGGTCGCGATCCGGTGGAGCCAGGTCCGGAACGCGCTGCGGCGTTGAAACTGCGGCAGGGCGCGCCACGCGCGCAGCAGAGCGTCCTGCAGCGCGTCGTCGGCGTCGTGCAGCGAGCCGAGCATTCGGTGGCAGTGCGCGTGCAGATCGGCGCGATGAGCCTCGAGCAGGTGCCTTAGCGCAGCCTCCTCGCCGCCGCGCGCCGCAGCGAGCAGCTCCTGCTCTGAGTGACTCGGGCTGTTCATGCCATGCGGGCGGCCACTCGCATCAAGTTTCAATGTCGACGCAGCTGACAAGGAGATCGGCGGAACGCCCGCCGCCCAGCTCATGCACCTCGAGCGCTGTACCGGACATGGCCCCAAGGTAGGTCGCGGTGGCGGATCGCGCATCGGCCTACGGGCCCGAATCGCCGTCCGACTGTGGTCGGAGATGCGGTTACCCCGGGGACTACGCGGTGCTGGTCGGTGGCGTCGCGCCGGGGCTGACGACGCCGTGGTCGTAGGCGAACACGATCGCAGCGGCCCGGTCGCGGACACCGAGCTTGCCGAAGATGCTGCCGACGTGGGTCTTCACGGTCGCCTCGGCGACGTGCAGGCTCGCGGCGATCTCGGCGTTTGTCGCGCCGCGCGCCATGAGCCGCAACACCGCGTGCTCGCGGTCGGTGAGCTCGTCGAGCCGGGCCGCGTCACGGGTCGTGGGCGCCACCACCCGGCGGTACCGGTCGAGGACCCGCGGGGCGACCGCGGGGTCAAACCAGGCGCCGCCCCCGGCGACCGCCCGCACCGCCACGATCAGCTCCTCCGCCGAGCTGTCCTTGAGCACGAACCCGGCGGCGCCGGCCTCGATCGCCCCCCACAACACCTCGTCCTCGCCGAACGTCGTCAGGACGAGAATTGGAATGGGGTCCTCAGAGGCGCGCAGCAGTGCGGTCGCCCCGATGCCATCGAGCCGCGGCATGCGGATGTCCATCAAGATGACATCCAGGCTCAGCGCGGGCAGCTCCTCCACGGCTTGCTGGCCATCGGCGCACTCGGCGACCACGTCGAACCCATCCGCCGGGGAGAGGATCCGCGCCAGGCCGGCCCGGACGATGGCCTGGTCGTCAACGAGGGCGACCCGGATCACGGGGTGCGTCCTTCCCATGACCCCGCCGCTCCCTGGGCGTCCAATGGAAGCCGGCAGCTCACCCGCCAGCCGTCGGATGTCGGCCCGGCGGCAAACTCGCCGCCGAGTGCCGTAGCCCGCTCACGCAGGCCGACCAGCCCGTACCGGGGTCGTCCCCCCTCGTCAGCCGGTCGGGTGGCCGTCGGCCCGGTCGTCTCGGCGACGAGGAGCGCCCGACGGTCGGTGACTTCGAGCTCGAAGACGGTCCGCGCGCGTGGCGCGTGCTGAGCAGCGTTCGCGAGCGCCTCCTGGCTGATCCGGTATAGCGCCACGCCCACGCTGGGCGTGATCCGAGAGACGTCCCCTCGCGTCACCAGCTCGACGGCGAGACCCCCGACCCGCGCACGATCGACGAGCGCCGGGATTTCCCTCGCCGAGGGGAGTGGCGCCACGGCCGCCTCGTCGTCGCTGCGCAGCAGGGCAACCGTGCGCCGGAGTTCCTGCATGCTGTGGCGGCCCACCTCCTCGGCCGACCGCAGCGCATCCTCGGCGGCGGCGGGGTCGCGGCGCAACACGTGGCGGGCACTGGTGATCTGCAGCATGACGGCAGCCAGCCCGTGTCCCACGAAGTCGTGGACGTCGCGGGCGATCTGCCGCCGCTCGGAAAGGATCGCCTGCTGAGCGAGTTCGCGCTCGGTTGCCTCGCGCTGGGTTGCCTGTTGCACCTGGCGAGCGGCCGCGTGGCCGATGACCCAGGCGAAGGCGATGCCCAGGATCCAGATTCCCCCAGCGATCTCGGACGGGCTCTGGATCAGGCTCGCCACCACCGGCGAGACCAAGGCGAGTAGGCCCAGCGCGAGGGCCTCCCCGGACGACCGGGCCCATCGCCCGGCGACGAAGCCGAGAAGCGACGCCTCGAACAGCAGGGGCTCGAGCTGTCCCGAGCGCTGCGCCACGACCACTGGGACGAGCACGGCGAGCGAGATCGCCGCCAGCGGCACCTTGGGAACGTACGCCCACATCGCGAAGGCGCCGACGGCGAGTGCTGCAAGGACGGCGTCCACGGCCGCCGACGACGAGTCTGTGACAACAGCCAGGACCGCGACCACAAGCGCGAACGCCACGACCAGCCCGCGCTCCTGGTCGGTTGGGGACGACGCTGGACGTGACCCGCCAGACACACCCCGACCGTACTGCGCCGCGCCGCGCTCGACATCCCCCTAGGGGCGGAGACGGACCTCCGACCACGGGCCCACTACTAGGGGCCTGGAGGACGAAGAGTCCGAAGGACCCTTTCTTTACGCCCGGCGCGTCGAAGCAGAACAGCGCGACGACCGAGTTCTAGCGGTCCGACGCCGCACACGACGCGGGGTGGTCGTGGGGGCGCAGGTCCCGGCGAAGCCAGAGGACGATGGAAGGATCGGGCCAGCCCGCCGGCGACGCTCCAATCGCGCCTCGACCACCCCCAGCACGAGCCCGAAGAGCGCGTGGCGCCAGGTCGCCTGTGCAAGGGCGCGGCGGTTGCCGGTCAGGCGCGTGAGCTCCTCGCGCGCGGGGTGGTGGCGGTCGGTCAAGCTGACGAACGGCCAGAGGCCGAAGTTCTCCGCCTCGGCCGCGACCAGTCCCCGCGCCCAGGCCGAACGGGGAAGCTTCGGACAGAACAGCGCGTAGACAGCCCCGAACGCCGCGCCGTTGCCCAGATGGAGGGCCAGTCCGGCAATGGGCCACCAGCTTCGGCGTGTGAGCAGTTTGCCGAGCAGCTCGAGATCGTCATAGCCGCTTCGAAATACCCGCTTGTCGAGCGACTGCTGAACCGCCCAAACCGCAGCCGCAATGACGCCGGCGGTCGCCCCTCGGCTCGCCACCCTCAGGTTGCGCCGCCTCAACGCCGCCCGAACCTCTCTTGGCCAGCGTTGCACCGAAGTTGACCTCGCTTACCTGGTACCGGACGTGGTAACCGAACTGAGCGAATTCATCTCGTCTCCGGGTATCTCATCGTGCCTGAGCAAGCGCGAGAGCAGTCGGCAGACATCATCTCGGGCCTGCTCGTCGGCTTCAACCGAAGCGAGCCGGCAACTCGGGTGCTCGCAGCGCTCTACGAGCTCGCCATAGCGTTCGAGAAGCGCGCCGCGTCGCTGCCGTCGAAGAACATCATCGAGAGGATGACCTCGCCCTGCGGGTGGGCGTCGAGTTCGAACCCCGTGACGATGCCGAAGTTGCCGCCGGCCGCGGATCGCGCAGAAGAGGTCGGGGTGGGCGTCGGCATCGACGCGAAGGAGGGTGCCGTCGGCGAGGACGAGCTCGGCGGCGACGACGTGGTCGATCGTGAGGCCGTGTTTGCGTCCGAGGAAGCCGATGCCGCCCGCGGTCGCGAGGCCGCCGACGCCGACATCGCCGTAGTCGCCGGAGCTGATCGCCAACCCGTGCATGGCAAGCGCCTCGGCCACGTGGCCCCAACGCGCGCCGGGGCCGACGCGGACGCCGCCGGTCTCCGCATCCAGCACCTCGATCCGGCTCAGCTTGCCGACGTCGATCACGATCCCGCCGTCGTTGGTGGAGCGGCCGCTGATCCCGTGGCCGCCGCTGCGGACCGACATCCGGACGTCCTGCTCGCCCGCGAACGCGAGCGCCTCGGCGACCTCGTCGACGCTCTCCGGCTGGATCACGAGGCCCCGCGAGCCGGTGCGTAGGTAGGTCGAGCGGACCCTCGTGTAGCCCTTGTCGCCGGGCTCGATGGCCTTGGTCTGGAGCGAGCGCGGCAGCGACTCGTAATCGATGCCCTCACGCCGCAGCGCCAATGCTTTTGGGTTGCGCACCACCCCCCCGGTGGGGGTGCCGGCCCGGCCGCGCTCGCGCGCGACGGCTTCGCGCAGCGCGGGCGCGACCTCCTGGCCGAAGCGGGCGATCGTGCTTGGGTCGTCGCCGGCGAGGATGAACGTGCTGACCCCGTCCTCGAGGACCAGCGGCAGGAGCTCCTCGACCCACTGCTCCGGCGGTCCCTGCAGGAAGCCGAGGTTTGCGTCCGAGAAGACGCCGCCGATGTTCACCAGCCGCCGGATCTCTCGCGGGTCGCGCCCCGTGGCCGTTGCCGCCTCGTCGATGATGCTGTTGCCGCGTTGCAGGTCGCCCTCCTGCATGTAGGAGAGGCTCGGCAGCCACCCGTCTGCCTTGCGGCCGATCAGCCGCAGCATGCGCGGCTTCAGAGCCCCGAGCCAGATCGCTATGTCGTGCGCGGGCTCGGGGCCGCGCTTCGCGCCCCGGACGCGGTAGTGCTCGCCGTCGACGTAGACGCCGCGGCGCTCCGCCGGGTCCCAGATCGCCCGGATGATGTCGATGGCCTCCTCGAGCGCCTCCACTGCCTGGCCTGCCGTCCGGTGCGGGCCGCCCATGGCTTCGATCGCATCCCAGAAGGCGCCTGCGCCGAGGCCGAGCTCGAACCGGCCCCCGGAGAGGAGGTCGAGGCTCGCCGCCGCCCGCGCGACGACGGCCGGCGGGCGCAGCGGCAGGTTGAGCACGTTCGCCGAGAGATGCACCCTCTCGGTGCGGGCGGCGACCCAGGTCAGGAGCGTCCAGGTGTCGAGGAACGCCGGCTGGTAGGGATGGTCTTGGAAGGTGACGAGGTCGAGGCCGGTGCGCTCGGTCAGCTGCGCGCGGGCGACGACGTCGTCGGGCCGCTGGTTTTGCGGGGTGATGAAGCTGCCGAAGCTGAGTTCGTGTCCGTAGTCCGCCATCTCGCTTCCTTTCCGTGCTGCCTCAGGGCGGGGAGCCAGCTTCTTCGTAGTCACTACGGGAATAGTAGCACCTATGAAATTGCTAGAATCGGCACATGGCGACGAGGTCCAATGACACGGCCGTCGCGGCCGACGAGTGCATCCCCGCCGCGGATCTGCTCGCGCGCGCGTTCAGATTCCTCGGCAAGCGCTGGAACGCCGTCGTGCTCGGCCACCTGAGCGCCGGCCCAGCCGGCTTCCGCGAGCTCTCGCGCGCGATCGACGGGATTTCCGACTCGGTTCTCTCCGACCGGCTGTCCGACCTCGCCAAGGGCGGCCTGATCGAGCGCACTGTGGACGAGGGCCCGCCGGTCGCGGTGTCCTACGAGCTGACCGACCGGGGTCGGGCGCTCATGCCCGCGCTCGAGCAGATCACCTTCTGGGCACGTGAGAACCTTCCCGAAGACAGCGGCTGACCACACCGAAGCCGAAACGTGGAGCGCCGGGAAGAGAGCACTGACGCCGAGCTGCGTGCACGCGCCCGAGAGATCGTCGACGCCAACCTCTACATGACACTCGCCACGGCGGACGGCAAAGGGCACCCGTGGGCAGCGCCGGTCTGGTACGCGCACGAGGACTACCGGGAGTTCCTGTGGGTGTCGAGACCGGATGCCCGGCACTCACGCAATCTCTCCGAGCGCCCGGAGGTCGGGATCGTCATCTTCGACTCCACCGTCGCGGTCGGCGGCGCCGAAGCCGTGTACGTCGAGGCGGTTGCCGAAGAGCTCGCCGGAGCCGAGCGCGAGCACGGAATCGAGCTCTATTCGCGCAGATCCGAAGCGGCCGGGGCCGGCCGCTGGGGATTGGCGGACGTGACCTCACCGGCCCCGCATCGCCTCTACCGGGCACGGGCGTCCGCGCACTTCATCCTCGCGGCCAATGATCAGCGGGCCTCGATCGAGCCATAGAAGCAGCGGCGCATTCCGCAGGGGGATACCGCGAACGGCGGCCCTTGGTCCTCTTCGGAGGAGTAGCGGCTAGGGTCGGGAGCATGTGGGCACTGGTGGGTGTCCCGATGGAGTCATCCGGCGCGAACCGTGGCGAGGCGAGGGCGCCGGCGGCCCTCCGAGAGGCCGGTATCGCCGCGATCGAGGGCATCGAGGATCACGGCGACCTGGAGGCGCGGATCCTCGATCCCCGCCGAGATCGCGACACCGGCGTGATCGGCTTCGGTGACCTCGTGCGCGCGTCCGCGAGGATCGCCCACTGGGTCGCGGGGGCGGTGAGCGGCCCGGCGCGGCCGCTCGTGGTGGGCGGCGATTGTTCGCTGCTGCCCGGGCTGTTCGCAGGCCTGCGTCAGGCCGGGGTGGACGCCGGCCTCTGGATGGTCGACGGACATCCGGACGCCTACGACGGCGAGACCTCCCCGACCGGGGAGGCGGCCGACATGGACCTGACGTTCTTATGCGGCGCCGCGCCTGACGAGATCGCCGCTCTCGGCGACGGAACGCCACTGCTTCGTCCCGACACCGCCGCCGTTCTTGGCCACCGGCCGGCCACGCTCGACCTGGAGGTGGCGCGGGAGCTCGCTCTCGTCCCGGATGGGGTCACTCTGCTCGACGCTCCTTCGATCCTCGAAGATGGCCCGCGCGAGGTCGGCCGCCGACTCGCCGAGCGGTTCGGATCGCAGCTGGCATGGCTCCACCTCGACCTCGACGTGCTCGACGGCTCAGTCTTTCCCGCGGTCAGCTACCCACAAGCGCTGGGGCTCGACTGGGAGGCGCTCGGCGAGCTCGTGGCTCCGCTCGTTGGCTCGCCGTCCCTGGTCGGGATCAGCGTCACCGACCTCGAGGCCGACCTCGATCCCGAGCGCTACCTCAGCCGCAGGGTGGTGGCCTTCCTCGACCGGCAATTGGCGAAGTCCAAACAACGATCACGCGCGCCGCGCCCGCCTGACGACTGACGAGCTAGCGGACGATCGCCGGCTCGGCCTCGCGCTCGAGGGCGACGCCGTTGAGGGTGAGCGCGACGTCGATGTTCCCGCGCGTGGCGTTGGAGTACGGGCAGATGGCATGGGCGGTGCGGACCACCTCAGCCGCCCGTGCCGGGTCCTCGATCGAGGGGAGCTCGACCGCGAGCTCGACGCCGAGCTTCAGCGCGCCCTTCCCCGCCGGGATGAGGCTCACCTTGGAGTTGATCGCGGCGTCGGCGAGCTGCTCGCCAGGGACACCGATGCGCTGGGCCGCGATGCCCATGGACGCCTCGAAGCACGCGGCGTGGCCGATCGCGAGCAGCTGCTCGGGATTGGTGCCGCCGCCAGGGCCGCCGAACTCCTCGGGAATGCGGAGCTGAACGTCGAGCTCGCCGTCCGTCGTCCGGCCGTGGCCCTGCTCGCGACCGCCGGTCACGCGGGCCTGCGCGGTGTAGATCGGCTTCCTCATTGGGTACCTCCTTCGGTTGGTTGAGGCGCTGAGGGACCACCGTGACGGAGCAGGGGCGCCGCGTCGATTACCTCACGTGTAACGGTCGCCCGCCTTTACGAGCGAGGTAATGGAGACTCGTCGGGCGGCCGCTAACGTTGCCTCGATGCCCGTCAGCGAGGAGCCCCAGACCGCCGGCGAGCTGATCCGCTTCTGGCGCACCCGCCGGCGCCTCAGTCAGATGGAGCTGGCCCTGGACGCGAACCTCTCGACGAAGCACCTCAGCTTCGTGGAGACGGGGCGGTCACACCCGAGCCGCCAGCTGCTCATCCACCTCGCCCAGCACCTCGACCTGCCGATGGCGGAGCGAAACCGACTACTGCTCGCCGGTGGCTTCGCGCCTCCGTACCTGGAGCAGCCGTACGACGGAGCGGTGATGCAGCCCCTTCGCGAGTCGCTGCGGCGGCTGCTCGACGCTCACGAGCCGAACCCGGCCCTGATCGTGGACGGGCTCTGGAACCTGATCGAGGCCAACGAGGCCGCCTCGCTGCTTTGGGAGGGGGTCGACCCGGCGCTCCTGGAGGCGCCGATCAACATGCTCCGCCTCGCCGTCCACCCGGACGCCCTGCCGAGCATCTCCTCGATGACGGCGGCCTGCAATGCGCCGCTGATCCACCGGCTCAAGCGCAAGAGCCGCGAGGATGGGGACGAGGCCCTCGGCCAGCTGGTCGATGAGGTCGAGGCCTACCTCCCCGACGACCCACCGCCCGGCACCGCCACACAGCCGGTGGTCTCCATGAACCTCCGCACCCGGCTCGGCGAGGTCAGCCTGTTCACGGTGATCGCAACCCTGGGGGCGCCGCTCGACGTCACGGCCGCGAACCTCGCGATCGAGACGTTCCTGCCCATGGACGCCGAGAGCGCGGCGCGGTTGCGGGAGCTGGCGGAGACGCGGGACGCGGCGACACAGCTCGCCTGACGCGGTGCCTGCCGACCCGTTTGCGCAGTTCGAGCGGTCGGGGTGGGACCGGGCCGCCCACTCATACGAGGAGTGCTGGACCGACACGGAGCTCTTCGTCGAGCCGCTCCTCGATGCCGCTCGGGTCGGCCCCGGCACGCGCCTCCTGGACCTCGCGTGCGGGCCGGGCTTCGTCTCCGAGGCTGCGGCGAAGCGAGGCGCCCAGCCACTGGGTGTCGATTTCGCGCCGTCGATGGTGGAACGCGCGCGGGGGACTGGCAGGCGTTGCCTTATACACCTCTGAGGCGCCCCCCGGCTGGGGCTTCGCGTCGCTAACGTGGTCCCCGGGACG
>JBKPFS010000004.1:0-4874 GCA_046728935.1 Actinomycetota bacterium
CGCCTGAGCTAACCGCAGACCGGATCGGGAGCGTCCCCATCGGGGACGCTCCCGTCATTCCGGGGCGACGGGGCGGCGGGAGCTCCCGATAGGGTCCGAGCACACACGGAGAGAAGGAGGCGCAGATGCAGGATCCGGTAAGCCGAGCTTCGGCAGCGAACCGCACCGTGTGGGCGGCGGGGGAGTGGGACGACGTCTCGAGGCTGGTGGCCGACGTGGGCCCGCGCCTCCTCGACCGGGTGGGCGTCGAGCCCGGGATGGACGTGCTCGACGTCGGCACCGGGAGCGGCGGCACGGTCGCGATCCCCGCGGCGCTTCGCGGCGCCCGGGTGGTGGGCTCCGACCTCACGCCCGAGCTCTTCGACCACGCCCGCCGGCGCGCCGAGGAGGCAGGGGTGACGGTCGAGTGGGTCGAGGCGGACGCCGAGGACCTCCGGTTCGAGGACGCGAGCTTCGACCGCGTGCTCTCGACCTTCGGGCACATGTTCGCCCCGCGCCACGAGCGCGCCGGCGCGGAGCTGGCGCGGGTGGTGCGCGCGGGCGGGATGGTCGCCACCACGACCTGGCGCCCCGAGGGATTCGCCGGCGGCTGTTCAAGACCATGGGCTCGCACATGCCGCCGCTGCCCGACTTCGCCCAGCCGCCGGCGCTCTGGGGCGACGAGCAGCACGTGCGCGAGATGCTCGAGCCCCACGGGCTCGAGGTCGAGTTCGACCACGAGACGACGATGTTCGAGCACGAGGGCGACGCCGACGCGTTCGTGACCTACTACGAGCAGAAGTTCGGCCCGACGGTGAGCGCGAAGAAGGCGCTCGGCGAGGACGGCTGGCCGGCGCTTCGCGCCGACTGGTCGAGCTCTTCGACTCGTTCTACATCAGCGACGAGGACGGCGTCTGCAAGGTCGAGGCCGCCTACCTGGTCACGCGCGCCCGCAAGCCGGACTAGTCCCAGCCCGCCGATCAGGACCTGGGATAAGCTCCTTCCTCCGCTGCCGTCACGAGGATCGGAGGAGAGGTGACGGGCCGGAGGGCGACTGGAACGGGCCATGCGTTTGCCTCCAGCTCCCGCGGCGGGAGGCTGATGGTGATCGCGTTGCTGCTCGTGGCGGGGGCCCTGCTCGTGTCACCCGCGGTCGCAGGCGGGGCGCGCGTACTGCCAGCCAAGAAGGCGAGCAAGGCCCGGGTCGTGAAGGCCGGTTCCGCGAGCCGTTCGGTGCTCCCGCTGGTCAACGGATCGCGCGACTACCTCCGGGCCGGCCTTCCTCCGGACGACGACGCCATATCGCCGGGCGTGTTCGTACCGGAATGGGACGATGGCCGCATTGCGGTCGGCAACGGCGACGACGTGTCGCATTGGGTGCATGACGACCTGCGGGTTCGCGCCCTGGCGTTATCGGCGCCCTCGCGGAAGCACGTCACGGTGCTGCTCTCCGCCGACCTCTACATGATCTTCAGCGCCGACGCCGACTCGATCAGGGAGAAGGTCGACGAACGGTTGCCGGGAGTCGACGTCGAGGTGCTCGTCGGCTCGACACACAACCACCACGGGCCCGACACCGCGTTCGACGTCAACCACGACTGGTACGAGCACATGACCGACCAGGCCGCCGAGGCCGTGGTTGAGGCCGTCGAGCGGCTGCGCCCGGCCCGCCTGCGGGTCGGGGCGGGCGAGCACTGGTTCGGGATGGACGACGACGATCCCCAGATGATCGACCCGAGCATGAACGTGCTCCAGGCCGTCGGCACAAACCGGCGGGTGATCGGGACCGTGGTGCAGTGGAACAACCACCCTGAGACGACGCTCAACTGGTCGCCGCCCGCGGACCTGACCCAGGAATGCGCGGTCCTCGGCTGGGAGGGCGACGAGTGCAGTGCGGAGGGGAGGTACTTCACCAGCGACTACGCCGGCGTGCTGTCGCGCACGATCGAGCGCGAGACGGGCGGTGAGGCGCTCTACTTCGTCGGCGCGCTGGGCAACCTGGTCGGTCCAGGTGGAGCCAACGTGTGGGAGGTCGACGAGGACCACCCGCTGGGGAACCAGTTCGACCCCCCGCCCGGCGCGTCGGCGCCGGGGGGCGACGGGTTCACGTACACGGACAAGAACTTCCGGCGCGCCGTCGTGATCGGCGAGCAGGCGGCCACCGCCGCCCTGGAGATCATCGACCGCGGTGAGTGGATCGACGGCCGCAGGATCGAGTTCGAGCGGCAGCCCTTCTATTCACGCCTCACCAACATCGGGTTCCGGGTGCTGCTGGTCGTCGACCCCGATACGGGGTTCACCCAACTGGGACACGTCCCACCGGTGGTGTACACCTGCCCGCCCACCGGCCCGAAGACCGACCAGACCTGCCGCAGCGAGGGACTGGCGACCGAGGAGGACCCGTTCGTGGGCACGATCCGCGCCGGCGACCACCTCAGGAGCGAGGTGGGGTACCTGCGAATCGGTCCAGTGGGGATCATGTTCCTGCCGGGCGAGGTCGCTGGGGAGCTCGTGATCGGCCTCCCGGCGGAGTTTCGGTCCGACCCGGGACGCTGGTACGAGGAGCCGCTCGAGCTGAACGCTTTCGGCGACGAGTACACGACGCCCGGGTACGTGCTCAACAGGATGCACGACCGCTACCGGTTCACGATCGGGCTCGGCAACGACGAGCTCGGCTACATCTTCCCGATCAGCAACTGGCGAGTGAAGTGCGTCGCAGACGAGGTCTTTGGACCCGGCGCCTGCCAGGCGCTCCACGACGCGGGCGTGATCGAGTTCCCCGACTCGGTCGCGGGTGAGACCTGCAAGGCCATCACCGACGATCCGGAGCGGCTGCAGCAGTATCCGGCCGACGCGAGGCCCGCCCTGTCGGCGAGCTGCCGTTACGGTCAGGCGTTGGGCCAGGCTGAGGGGCACTACGAGGAGACCAACTCCGCCGGCTGGGATCTCGGCGAGGACATGCTTGCCGCGGTGGCCAAGCTGACCGGCGACGACGATCCCGCCATGGTCAACCCCGAGTTCCCGGGCTACTGGGAGGGTTTTCCGCCGCCAGGATGAGGGCTCAGGCGGCCTCGGAGTAGACGGGCTCGCCCTCCCAGTCCTCGGCCTCCTCGCCAAGCTCCTGGGCCTCGACGGCCTCGGAGCGCAGGACGGTCAGCGCCAGGCCGATCGCGGCGACCACGAGCCCTGCGCCGATGACGAAGGCGAGGTGGTAGCCGCTCGTAAGCGCCGAGGCGGTCGCGTCGCCGTCGGCGAGCAGGTTGTCGGTGCGGGTCGTCGCCAAGGTCGCGAGCACCGCGAGGCCCAGCGCGCCACCCACCTGGAGGCTGGTGTTGACCAGCCCGGAGGCGAGGCCCGAGTCGCTGCGCGTCGCGCCCGACATCGCGAGGGTGGTCATCGACGGGAACGCGAGGCCGGCGCCGACCCCGAGCAGGATCATCGTCGGCAGCAGGTCGGAGACGTAGTCCGCGTCGACGGGCGCCTGGGCGAACAGGAGCAGGCCGGGCACCAGCAGGGCAAGGCCCGGGACCAGCGTCGCCCGGGCGCCGAAGCGCATGTTGAGCCGGGCGGAGAAGCCCAGCGACAGCGTCCCGATCAGGAGCGCGACGGGCAGGAACGCGAGCCCGACCTGGAGCGGGGTGTAGCCGAGCACCCGCTGCATGTAGAGGGCGCCGAGGAAGAACATCCCGAACATCCCCGCGACCATCAGCACCTGCACGAGGTTCGCCCCGGAGACGTTTCGCGAGCGGAAGATCCGCAGCGGGATCAGCGGGTTCGGGGTCCGCGACTCGCGGGCGACGAAGGCCGCCAGGAGCGCCAGCGCGCCGGCCCCGAAGCCGAGCGTGTGGGCGGAGCCCCAGCCGTAGTCGGTGACCTCGAGGATCGTGTAGACGCCGAGCATCAGGCCGCTGGTGATCAGCAGCGCGCCGAGGACGTCGGCGCCCTCACCCAGCCCGATCCCCTCGTCGGACTCGACCAGGCGGGTGGCCAGGATCGCGGTCGCGATCCCGATCGGCAGGTTGACGAAGAAGATCCAGTGCCAGTTGAGGACGTCGGTGAGGACGCCGCCCGCGAGCAGCCCGATCGAGGCGCCCGCGGAGGCGACGAAGCTGTAGACGCCGATCGCCTTCGCCTGCTCCCGGGGCTCCGGGAACATCGTCACGATCATGCCCAGGATCACGGCGGAGGTCAGCGCGCCGCCGATGCCCTGGACGAAGCGGGCGCCGATCAGCACGCCCTGACTCTCGGCGAGGCCGCACAGCAGCGAGGCGCCCACGAAGAGCGCAAGCCCGGACATGAAGACGCGCCGGCGCCCGAGCAGGTCGCCGATCCGCCCGGCGAGCAAGAGCAGCCCGCCGAAGGCGATCAGGTAGGCGTTGACGACCCAGGCGAGGCTGTTCTGGGAGAAGCCGAGATCGGACTGGATCGAGGGCAGCGCGACGTTGACGATCGTCGCGTCGAGGATGATCATCAGCATCCCGACGCAGAGCACGTAGAGCGCGATCCAGCGCGTGCGCTCGCTCTGCCCAGCGGGCTGCAGGTAGGTAGCCGTGGCCTCGCCCGCGCTCATCGTGAGAGCGAGCGCGCCGGCGCAGCCAGCTCGCCGTCGTGGCTCGGATCGGTGCGCTCGCGGACGTCGGGGCGCCCGTGGCGGTCGGAGAGCTCGTGGATGTACTGGGCGACGATCGCGTCCTCGCGCAGCTGCGCTCGCCGTCTGCCGCGGGCGTCGATCTCGGGGGTGGTTCTGGGGTGGTTCATCCTGCCTACTTCCGTTCTCGATCTTGTACGATGGTTGCCGTACCATAGCAAAGTACGACGATCGTCGTACTAAGGCCCCAGAAATGCAACCCGTAGCTGAAGCACTTCCACATCCCAAGCGCGACGAGCTCGAGCTC
>JBKPFS010000005.1:0-27790 GCA_046728935.1 Actinomycetota bacterium
CTTCAATAGTCGGCTCCCATGCCGAAGACGAAGACTCATTCGGGCGCCAAGAAGCGATTCCGCAAGACCGCGACAGGCAAGCTGCGCGGGCGGCGCGCGTACTCGAGCCATATCCTCGAGAAGAAGTCGCCGAAGCGCAAGCGACGGATGTCCAAGCCCGTCGAGATCGCTCCGCAGGACACGAGGCGCGTGCGACAGCTGCTTGGGGGCAAGAAGTGAGCCGGGCGACCAACGCCGTCGCCCGCAAGCGGCGCAAGAAGAAGGTCCTCGACCAGGCGAAGGGCTACTACGGGCGCAAGCACTCGAGCTACCGGCTCGCCAACGAGCAGCTGATGCGCTCCGGCCAGTACGCCTACCGCGATCGCCGGCGGCGCAAGCGGGAGATGCGGCGGCTGTGGATCGTGCGCATCAACGCGGCGGCGCGGCGCGAGGGGATGAGCTATTCGGAGCTGATCCACGGCCTCTCGGAGGCCGGGGTCGAGGTGAACCGCAAGATGCTCGCCGACATCGCCGTCCGCGACCCGGAGGCGTTTCGCCGATTCGCCGAGCTCGCCCGGGAGGCCGCGGCGGCCTGAGCGAACCCAGACCGCCGAGACGATCTACCGGGCGCCCAGCGGGCGCCCGTTTTCGTTCCAGCGACTGCGACGAGAAGACTTGATCACCAGCAAGGACAACGACAAGCTCACCCTGATCCGCAGGCTGCGGCTGCGAAAGCACCGCGAGTCCGAGAACCTGTTCGCGGCCGAGGGCGAGGACCTGCTCGAGTCCGGGATCGCTGCGGGGCTCCGGCCCGAGCTCGTCCTGGTCGCGGCCGGATCGGGGCTCGATGGGATCGAGGTCGAGCCGGCGCTCCTCGGCGGGGTGTCCGAGCTGGGCTCCGGAACGCGGGTCATCTCGCTCTGGCGGCGCCGCCTGCGGGAGCCGGCGGGCCCCGTGTGCGTTTACCTGCACGGCGTCGCCGACCCGGGAAACGTCGGCGCGGTGATCCGCACGGCCCACGCCCTGGTTGAGGGCACGGTTGTGCTCGGGCCGGGGTGCGCGGATCCGCACTCCCCCAAGGCCGTGCGAGCGAGCATGGGCTCGATCTTCGGCGCGCCGCCCGCCCGCGGGACCGTGGAGGAGACTCCGCGGCCGCGGATCGCGATGCTCGCCCACGGGGGCGAGGCCCCGGCCGACCAGCCGCCGCCCGTGACGCTCTGCCTGGGCGCCGAGCGATCGGGCCTTCCACGCGATGTCGCCGCGGCTTGCGAGCGGAGCTGGACCATTCCGCTCCGCCGTGAGGAGTCCGGGAAGTCTCGGGCCGAGTCGCTAAACGTCGCCGCGGCGGCGGCGATCGCGCTGGGCCGGATATCGTCGGCCGCCGGCGAAGGTGACGAGGCCCCGGTGGGCTGATGGTGGAGCGGATCGAAGAGCTGAGACGCGAGGCGGCCGAGGCGATCGGCGCGGCCGCAGACGCCGCAGCGCTCGAGGAACTCCGGGTTCGCTACCTCGGCCGCAAGTCCGAGCTGACGTCGATCCTGCGCGGGATCGGCGAGCTCCCGGCCACCGACAGGGGGCCCGTTGGGGCGGCCGCCAACGCGGCCAGGGAGGAGCTCGAGGCCGCCCTGGCGGACCGCCGCGCGGAGCTCGAGGCGGCGGACCTCGACCGCACTCTGGCCGAGGACCGGATCGACGTCACCCTGCCAGGCTCGCCGCGGCCGCCCGCCGGCTCCTGGAACCTCCTGATTCGCACCCAGCGCGAGATCGAGGACGTGTTCGTCGGCCTCGGCTACCGGGTCATGGAGGGGCCGGAGGTCGAGCTCGACTACTACAACTTCACCGCGCTCAACCACCCTCCGGGGCACCCGGCGCGCATGGCCCAGGACACGTTCTACGTCGATCCGTCGACGCTGGCGCCGGGCCTGCGCATCGGCTCTGACGGTCTCCCGCCAGATCCCGAGGACGTCGTCCTTCGCACCCACACCTCGCCGATGCAGGTGCGGGCGATGGAGGAGCAGGGTCCGCCGATCTTCATCGTCGTGCCCGGTCGCTGCTACCGATCCGATCCCTTCGACGCCACCCACAGCCCGGTCTTCCACCAGGTCGAGGGGCTCGCCGTCTCGGACCGGATCACGCTCGCCGACCTCAAGGGAACCCTGGACGAGTTCGCCCGCGCGATCTTCGGCGGCGAGCGTGAAACGCGCTTCCGCCCGGGCTTCTTCCCCTTCACCGAGCCCAGCGTGGAGGTCGACGTCTCCTGCTTCCGCTGCGGGGGAACAGGCCTCCTGGAGGACGGCTCGCGGGATCCGCTCTGCAAGGGGACCGGCTGGATCGAGATCCTCGGCGCCGGGATGGTCGACCCGAACGTGTTCGGGTTCGTCGAGCAAAACGGCTACGACCCGGAGCGCGTGCAGGGGTTCGCGTTCGGGATGGGGATCGAGCGGATCGCGATGCTGAAGCACGGCGTCCCCGACCTGCGCAAGTTCTTCGAGAACGACGTGCGCGTGCTGGAGCAGTTCCGATGAGGGTCCCGTATGGCTGGCTGCGCTCGTACTGCGATCCGGGCCTCACCGTGGATGAGGCCGGGGAGGCCCTCGCCATGCACAGCATCGAGCTGGAGCGGATCTCCACCCTCGGGGTTCCCTCGGGCGATGGGTTCGTCGTCGGGAAGGTGCTGGACGTCTCCTCGCATCCGGATGCCGATCGCCTCTCGGTCTGCAAGGTCGACACCGGGGACGGGTCCCGCACGATCGTCTGCGGCGCGCCCAACGTCGCCGCCGGTCAAACGGTGGCGGTGGCGCTGCCAGGGGCGGTCCTGCCCGACGGGCGCGAGCTCGGGCAGGCGAAGCTCCGCGGCGTCCTCTCCGACGGGATGATCCTCTCGGAGACCGAGCTGGAGCTCGGCGAGGACGCCGACGGGATCATGGTCCTGGAAGAGGCGGCCCCCGGCACGCCGCTCGCCGACGTGCTGCCGATCTCGGAGTCGGTCCTCGAGCTCGAGCCGACCTCGAATCGGGTCGACTGCCTCGGGGTCTACGGCGTCGCCCGGGAGCTCCACGCCGTCACCGGCTCCGAGCTCTCGCCGCCCCCGTGGGAGGCGGACGCAGAGGCCTCGGGCGAGGGCGGCGTCGAGGACTACGCGTCGGTCACCGTCGAGGTGCCGGAGCTCTGCCCCCGGTTCACCGCCCGGGTGTTCACGGACGTGCGCATCGCGCCCTCGCCGACGTGGCTCAAGGCGCGCCTGATCGGCGCGGGGATGCGGCCGATCAACAACGTCGTCGACATCACCAACTACGTGATGCTGCTCATCGCCCAGCCGCTGCACGCCTTCGACCTCGACCGCGTCCCGGACGGGGCGCTGATCATCCGCCGCGCCCGCGAGGGCGAGACGCTCACCACCCTCGACGGGGTGGAGCGCTCCTTCGACGCCGATTCGGTGCTGGTCTGCGACCGCGAGGGGCCGTTGGGCATCGCCGGGATCATGGGCGGGCAGCAGAGCGAGGTCTCCGCCGAGACCACGCGGGTGCTGCTGGAGGTCGCGACCTGGAACGGGGTCAACATCCTGCGCACATCGCGCAAGCTCGGCCTCCGGTCGGACGCCTCGACTCGATTCGAGAAGCAGCTCCACCCGGAGCTCGCGCTGCGGGCCCAGCGCGTGGCCTCGAAGCTGATGGTGGAGCTTTGCGATGCGCGGCTGGTCCCGGGGACGATCGACGTCGCCGTCGAGGTCCCCGAGCGTCATCGGATCGGGCTGCGCTCAGGCCGCGCCGAGCGACTCCTCGGGATGCGGCTCGAGCCGGAGCGCTGCGCCGAGTACCTGCGGCGGCTTGACTTCGAGGTCTCGCTGGACGGAGAGGACCTCGACGTCGTCGTTCCCGTTCACCGGCACTACGACGTGACCCGCGAGGCGGACCTGGTCGAGGAGGTGGGCCGGATCCACGGCTACGCCGAGCACCTCCCGGCGACCCTGCCGGAGGCGACCGGCCAGGGCGGTCGGCTGACCCGCGACCAGTTCCTGCGGCGGCGCGTCGAGGACGTGATGCGCGACCTCGGGTTCGATGCGGTCGTCACCCTCAGCCTCACCGACCCGGGCATGACCGCTCGGCTGCGGATCGGAGACGGCGACCCTCGCTCGAAGACGATCCGGGTCTCCAACCCGCTCTCGGGGGAGCACTCCGAGCTCCGCACCGTGGCCCTGGGCTCGCTGCTCGATGCGGCCCGGTACAACCTCGCGCACGGCGCCGACCGGGCCGCGCTGTATGAGGTTGGCCGCGCCTATTTGCGCGAGGGCGAGCCGATCTCGAACGGTCCGCTCGGCGGCAGCTTCGCCGGCCACCAGCCGGCGCCGGCGTTCGAGCCGCAGCGGCTCGGCTGCCTCGCCACCGGCACCTTGGTCGAAGGCGGGTGGCGCGGGCGTGGGGTCGAGGCGGACTTCTACGCGGTCAAGGGCGTCCTCGAGGCCCTCTGCGCACAGCTCGGGCTGACCGTGAACTTCAGCGCCGCCGGCGAGCCGTTCCTGAATCCGGGCAGGGCCGCGCGCGTGCGTCTCGGCGGCGCGGCCGTGGGGTGGCTGGGCGAGCTTCACCCGCTCGTCTGCCGGGCCTGGGACATGGACTCTGCGACCGGCTTCGAGCTCGAGCTCGCGCCGCTGGTCGACGCCGCGCCATACGGGCGCGAGCACTACGAGGACGTGATCTCGTATCCCGCCGTTCACCAGGACATCGCGGTCGTGGTTCCGGAGGAGGTCGAGGCGGCGCGGGTGCGCGCCGCGGTGCTCGAGGGCGGCGGCGAGCTGCTGCAGAGCGCGGACATCTTCGACCTCTACCGCGGCGAGCAGGTCGGTGAGGGACGCCGCAGCGTCGCCCTGCGGCTGGAGTTCCGGGCGCCGGACCGCACGCTGACCGACGCCGAGGTGGCGGAGCGCCGGGAGGCGATCCGGGCCGCACTCGAGCGCGTCGGGGGTTCTCTCCGTGAGTGAGCCGAGGGTGATCGTCGCGGGCGCCTCCGGCTTCGCAGGGGCGCTCGCCTCGCATCTCCTCTGGCGCCACCCGGGCGTGGAGCTCACCGCGGTCACGGCTCGCACGGACGCGGGGCGCCCGCTGCGCGAGCTCTATCCGCGGTACGCGGTCCCACTGGTCCTCTCCGAGCTCGAGCTGGAAGAGCTCGAGGAGGTCGACGCCGCGATCGTCTCCTATCCGCACGGGGCCGCCGCCCCGGTCGTTGCGGGGCTGCGCGGGCTCGGCGTGCAGGTGGTCGATCTCTCGGCCGACTATCGCCTCCGCGACCTGCCCACGTACGAGCGCTGGTACGGGCCGCACGGCGAGCCGGACCTGCTCGAGGGCGCCGTGTACGGGCTCAGCGAGCTGCGGCGAGATCAGATCCGCAGCGCGGATCTGGTCGCAAACCCCGGCTGCTACGCGACGGCGGCGCTGCTCGCCCTGGCGCCGCTCGCCGAGCGCAGCCTGATCGCCGACGTCGTCATCGACGCCAAGTCGGGCGTTTCGGGAGCCGGCCGGGACGCCGGCGAGCGGTCGAGCTTCGTCAACGTCCACGAGAACTTCATGCCCTACGGCGTCGAGGGCCACCGCCACGGGCCGGAGATCGAGCAGGAGCTGCGGCGGCCGGTCACCTTCGTCCCCCACCTGCTCCCGCTCGACCAGGGGCTGCTCGCGAGCTGCTACGTCAGCCTCACAGAGTCGCTCGGCGAGCAGGAGCTTCGCGCGGTCTACGACGAGCGTTACGTGGGCGAGCCCTTCGTCGAGCTCGTCGACGCCCCGCCCGGCGTCCGCGACGTCCGGGACACGAACCGCTGCCGGATCCACGTCGCCGCCGAAGGCGACGGCCAGCGCGCGCTCGTCTTCGCGGCGATCGACAACCTCTGGAAGGGCGCTGCCGGCCAGGCGGTGCAGAACCTGAACCTGATGCTCGGGCTCGACGAGACCGAGGGCATCGAATGACCGGCAGGGCTCCGGCGAGCGACGAGCGGGTGGGTTTCTTTCGCTCGCGCTGGGTTGATCCCCCGGACGGGCTCGAGGAGCTCGATCCGGCGGAGCTCGCGCCGGGGTTCCGCGCCGCGGGAGTCGCCTGCGGGTTGAAGGCGGGTGGGGAGACGGATGTCGGCCTGCTCGTCTGCGACGCCGACCGGGTGTCCTCGGCGCTGCTTTTGACCGCGAACGCGGTGGCCGCGGCCCCGGTCCGGGTCTGTCGCGAGCGGGTTGAGCAGCGATTCGTTAGCGCCGCGGTGGTCAACTCCGGGAACGCCAACGCCGCGACGGGCGCCGCGGGCTTTGCCGACGCACTGGCGATGCGCGATGCGGCAGCGACCGCGCTCGACCTGGTGCCCGAGCACGTGGCCGTCGCCGAGACCGGCACGATCGGGGTGCCGCTGCCGGTCGGCGCCGTCCTGGAAGGGATCGAGGCCGCGGCCGGCGGGCTCTCGGGCCGCGGCGGCGAGGACTTCGCCCGCTCGATCATGACCACCGACGCCCTCCCGAAGCTCTGCAGCCTGCGGGCGGACGGCGTGACGATCTCCGCCCAGGCCAAGGGGGCGGGGATGATGGAGCCGGGCTTCGCGACCATGCTCTGCTTCGTTCAGACCGATGCCGAGGTCCCCGATCCCGAGGGTGCTCTCCGCGAGGCCTCGGCCGCGTCGTTCGAGCGGATCACCGTCGACGGCCAGATGTCCACGAACGACACCGTGCTGCTTCAGGCGACCGGAGAGGCGGGGCAGGGGCTTCCCGCCGGGGCCCTGGAAGCGGTGCTGCTCCAGCTTGCGCTCGAGATCGTCGCCGATGGCGAGGGGGCGACACGCGTCGCGCGAATCGAGGTGAGCGCGGCGGCGTCGGAACACGAGGCCGAGCGGGTGGCCCGGGCCATCGCCAACTCCCCCCTGGTCAAGGCCGCCCTCTACGGCCACGACGCGAACTGGGGGCGGATCGCGCAGGCGGCCGGAATGGCGCTGGCGGGCGAGGAGCTGGAGCAGATCGGGCCGGAGCGGATCGACGCCGGCGAGCTCGGCTCGGATCGCGCCGAGGCGGACCTCGGGCTGCGCCTGGGCCGCGGCGAGGCGAGCTCCCACGTCTACTTCTCCGATCTGACGCCCGAGTACGTGCGGATCAACTCGGAGCACCGGACATGAACGACGCGGTGGCCAGCGTCGAGACCCTGCTCGAGGCGCTGCCCTACATTCGCGAGTTCCACGGTCGCACGGTGGTGATCAAGTACGGCGGCGCGGCGATGGGGGACGAGGAGTTGCGCGAGGCGTTCGCGACCGACGTCGTGCTGCTCAAGTACGTCGGCCTCAACCCCGTGATCGTCCACGGGGGCGGGCCCGAGATCACCGGCTACATGGAGCGGCTGGGCCTCGAGGTCAAGTTCGTGGAGGGGATGCGGGTCTCCGATCCGGAGACGGTGGAGGTGGCGAAGATGGTCCTGCTCGGCAAGGTCAACTCCGACATCGTCAAGCGGCTGAACCGCCACGGCCAGCCCGCGGTCGGGCTCTCTGGCGAGGACGGCGCCTTGTTCCAGGTCAGCCCGCACCCGAACGCGGAGGAGGTCGGCCTCGTCGGTGAGGTCGAGCGGGTGGACGTCGAGGTCCTGAACCACATCGCCGAGGACTACATCCCGGTCGTCGCCTCAGCGGCCGCCGATCGCGAGGGCAACTCCTACAACATCAACGCCGACTCGGCGGCGGGCAAGGTCGCTGCCGCGCTGCACGCCTACAAGACGATCTTCCTCACCGACGTTCCGGGCTGACTCGCCGATCCAGAGGACGAGTCGTCGCTGATCTCCCGCTCCACGGTCGCGGAGGTCGAGGCGGCCTTGGACGGCGTCGGCGGGGGGATGCGGCCGAAGCTCCTCGCGTGCCTCGAGGCGATCGGCGGCGGCGCGCAGTCCGCCCAGATCGTCGACGGTCGCCGCCCGCACTCCCTGCTGCTCGAGCTCTTCACGCGGTCGGGCATCGGGACGATGGTCACCCCGTGAGCATCGAGGAGCTCCAGGCGCTCGAGGCGCGCTATGCGATGCCCACCTATCCCCGGGCGCCGGTCGAGTTCGTCCGCGGCGAGGGCGCAAGGCTCTGGGACTCGGAGGGGAGGGAGTACCTCGACTTCTTCGCCGGGCTCTCGGTTCACAACGCCGGCCACTGCCACCCCCGGATCGTCGCCGCGATCCGCGAGCAGGCCGGCCTCCTCGCGGGGACCTCAAACCTCTACTACTCGGCGCCGGCGCTGCGCCTCTGCGAGCGCCTGGTCGAATCGAGCCTCGGCGGCAAGGCGTTCCTGGCGAACTCCGGGGCCGAGGCGAACGAGTGCGCCCTCAAGCTCGTCCGCAAGCGCGCCCACCGGCGCGGGATCGACCGCCCCGAGGTGGTGGTGCTCGACCACGCCTTCCACGGGCGCACGCTGGGGGCGCTGGCGGCGACACCGGGGCTTGCCCGCGACGACCTCTTCGGGCCGCTGCCGGAGGGGTTCGTGACCGTGCCGCGAGATGAACCCGACGCCCTGCGCGCCGCGGTCGGCGAGCGCACGGCCGCCGTCCTGATCGAGCCGGTTCAGGGCGAAGCCGGCGTGTTCCCGATCGCCGCGGAGGTGATCGGCGCCGCGCGCGAGGCGTGCGACGCGGTGGGGGCGGTGCTCGCCTTCGACGAGATCCAGACCGGTATGGGGAGGACCGGGTCGCTCTGGGCCTACGAGCAGCTCGACGTCCGTCCGGACCTGATCACGATGGCGAAGGCTCTCGGGGGCGGCCTCCCGGTGGGAGCCGTTGTGACCTCGCCCGACCTGGGGGACACGCTCGGGCGCGGGGAGCACGGCTCGACCTTCGCGGGCGGCCCAATCGCCGCGCGCGCGGCATCGACGACGCTGGAGGTCACCGACGACCCCGAGCTGCTCGCTGGAGTCCGCGACCTCGGCGAGCGCCTGGCGTCGGGCCTCCGATTGCTCGACGGCATCGCCGAGGTGCGCGGCCGTGGCCTGATGGTCGGAGCAACCCTCGTCGCCGGCCTCGACGCCCGCGACGTCGCCGCCCGGGCACTCAGCGCCGGCCTGGTGATCAACGTCCCGGGGGACGGCATGCTGCGCTTCCTCCCTCCGCTGACCATCGGGCGCGCGGACGTCGACGCCGCGCTCGAGCTGCTCGCCACCGCCCTGAACGCCGCAGAGCAGGGCAAGTAGGGGACCCTATCTCACACTTCTGGCGCTTTTGTTCGGCCTATCCGAACAAAGTCGCCATTGGCACCGCAGCAACGGCTACGAGCGGGAGCGGCGCCGGAAGCCCCCCCGGGGCCTGCTGCGAGCCGGCTCGCTTCGCTGCGCCGGCGCGGGAGGGGGCTCGCTTCGATCCTCGGCCTTCCGGGCCGGTCGGGCCGGGGGCGTTGCTTCATCGGAGCTCCGGGCTCCTCGATCGAGCCGGCGGTCGAGGGCCCGCAGGATCCCGTCCGTCTCGGCCCGCAGCTGCTCGAGAGCCTCCGCCGCGCGCGCCACCGCATCGCGCTGGATCTGCGCCGCGCGCTCGTCGACCCGCTTCGAGATCCGACCCTCCGCCTCCTTGACGGCGGCAGCGGCGGCACTGGCGATGCGCTCGCTCGCCTTGGTGACTCGTCCTTCGAGGTTCTCTCGCAATCTGCGCTCGGTTTCGGCGCCCTGCCGCTTCGCCGACTTCGCCAGCTCGGCGGCGTGGCGGTCGAGCTCCTTCGCCGCTCGCTCGACGGCCTCCTGCTGCGCCTTGACGGTTCGTTCGGCTAGCTGGGCCGCAACCCGTTCGGCGCTCGCCGCGTCGAGCTCCTCGGAGTGCTTGGCGAGCTGTGCGGCGCTCGCCCCGGCGACGTGCTCGACCTCCTCGGAGAGGCGCTCGCGGAACTCGGCTCGCAGTCGCTCCTCGGCCTCCTTGTAGGCGCGCGCAGCGGCGTCGGAGCGCTCGCGTTCGATCGCCGCGAGCCGCTCGGTGGCCTGCTCATCCAGCTGGCTCGCGTGCTCGGCCAACAGCTCCGCCGCGACCGCGGCCAGTCGTTCGCCCTCGGCGCGCAGCTGGCCGGTGAGCTCCTTCGCCAGCCGGGCCTCGGCCTCCTCGCGCGCCTCGCGTGCAAGCTCCTCCAGCCGCTCGCCCTCGCTTGCGACCTGCGAGGAGAGCAGCTCCCCGACCTCCCTCTCTGTGCTGCGACGGCGGCCGCCGATCTCCTCGCGCAGCCGCTCGGCCTCACGGACGAGGCTCGCGATCGCCTCGGCGTGGAAGCGGTCGGCCGTCTCTCGAAGGGTCGTCTCCGCCTGGCGCGCCTTCTCCGCGAGCGCTCGTGCAGCCTCGTCCTCGTCCGCCGTGTGTGCGATCTTCGCGACCTCCTGTCACCCCATCGGCACCCGGTCGAGGCAGCATAGCCAGCGTGGTCATGCCCGGGCACGACTGCATGCGACGGCACCCCGGCGCGCGGGCCATCCCGAATCAGCCAACTAGACTCGTCGCGCTCATGCACGAGGATCCAACCCGCCGCATGCAGGCTCCGCCGCCGCCCGAGCGGCCGTCGGGCGGCCTCAACACCTCGATCAAGGTCCTCATCGCCGTGCTGGTCGCCGCGGTCCTGGGCCTCGGCGTCGCCCTCGCGGTCGTGGCAGCCGACAGCGGGAACGATGAGACGACATCGACTCTGACCACCCAAGCGGGGGTCGCGCCCACGACGACAACCAGCGCTCCGACGACCACGAGCACCAGCGGCACCGAGCCCACGACGACGACCGAGACCACGACGGAGACGACCACGGTTCCGTCCGGCAGCGGCGGCACCGAGTCGCCCTGACCGGGTCGGCGATGGCGATGCAGCAGGCAGAGTCGCGCCGCGTCCTCGTGGTGGGCGGAGCCGGTTACCTGGGCAACGTCCTGATCCGCCGGCTGCTGGCGGCCGGGTACAGGGTGAGGGTCCTCGACTCGCTGCTGTTCGACCACGGCAGCGCCCTCTCCGCGCTGTTCGAGGAGCCGGGGTTCGAGTTCGTCCGCGGCGACCTGCGCGATACGGCGCTGGTCGAGGGAGCGCTCGACGGAGCCACCGACGTGATCCTGCTCGCGGCGCTCGTCGGCGACCCGCTCTGCAGCAAGTACCCGGACCTCGCCCGGCGCGTCAACGACGAGGGCTCCCGGGCTCTCTTCGAGCTCCTGCCCGCCCGCGGCATCGATCGGTTCGTCTTCACCTCGACCTGCAGCAACTACGGGCTCCGGGCCGCCGACGAGCCGGCGACCGAGGACTCGGAGCTCGCCCCGTTGTCACTGTACGCCGAGACCAAGGTCGAGTTCGAGCGCTTCGTGCTCGAGCGCGAGGCCCAGTGGGGATCGCTCTGTCCCACACTGCTACGGATCGCTACCGCCTACGGGCTTTCGCCGCGAATGCGCTTCGACCTCACGATCTCCGAGTTCACCCGAACGCTCGCGATCGGTGAGGAGCTGATCGTCTACGACGCCGACACGTGGCGCCCCTACTGCCACGTGGCCGACATCTCGAACGCCATCCTCGCCGTGCTCGAGAGCCCGCCCGACCTGGTCCGGGGTCAGGTCTTCAACGTTGGGCACTCGGAGGAGAACTACACAAAGCGGATGGTCGTCGACGCAGTGCAGGCTCACCTGGGCGGCGCTGGCCGAGTGAGATTCGAGGAGGGGGGCCGCGACGCTCGCAACTACCGCGTGTCGTTCGAGAAGATCCGCGAGCGCCTCGGGTTCGAGCCCTCGCATCGGGTGCCCGACACCGCCGGCAGGCTGATCGAGGCAATTCGCGCCGGCGCCTACGGTGACGTCGACGCGCGGCCGGGCTTCTACACGAACCACTCGGTGGTCGGCGTGCACGAGGCGGGCGACGGAGGCGACTGATGCGCGCCGTGGTCCTGGCCGGCGGCATGGGGACGAGGTTGCGCCCCTACACGACGGTGCTTCCGAAGCCGCTCGTGCCGATCGGCGACCGGCCGATCCTGGAGATCGTGATCCGCCAGCTGGGACGCCGCGGCTTTCGCCAGATCGACATGTGCGTGGGCCACCTCGGGGAGCTGATCAGGTCGTACTTCGCCGAGAGCCAGAGTGTGCCCGAGGGCGTCATGCTCGCCTACCACTGGGAGGACGAGCCGCTGGGGACCGTGGGCGCGCTGCGTCAGGTCGACGGGCTGGACCAGCCCTTCCTGGCGATGAACGGGGACATCCTCACCGACCTCGACTACGCTGAATTGATGCGCTTCCACGCGGCGCAGGATGCCGCGCTGACGATCGCGACTCACGACAAGAAGGTGAAGCTGGAGCTGGGTGTGATCGAGTCGGAGGAGAACGTCGTCACCGGGTACGTCGAGAAGCCCACGCTCGCCTACGACGTCAGCATGGGTATCTACGCGTACCACCCCCGGGCGCTCGAGCACATGCCCGCCGGCCGGTTCGACCTTCCGGAGCTCGTGCTGGCGCTGATCGACGCCGGCGAGCGGGTCGCCACCTACCGCTTCGACGGTTTCTGGTTCGACATCGGCACCGCCGACGAGCACGAACGGGCCGTGCACGCCTACGACCAGCACGCCGCGCGGTTCGACGCCTGAACGCCGATGACCCCGCGGGACTCGGAGCTGAGCGTGCTTCTCCTGGGGCCGCTCGGCCCTCCGCACATCCAGGATCAGGCCTTGGCGTTGAAGCAACGCGGGCTGAACGTGCGGGTCGGCGGAAGCGGCCTCGATGGGCGCGACGACGCGGTGCTGGAGGAGGCTGGCATCTCCCTCAGTCAGGCGCCCGAGACCCCGCGCAAGCGGCCGTGGGGGATGGCGGCCGCCGTTCGCTGGGCGCGAAGGCTGGTGTCCGAAATCGAGCCGGACGTTGTGCACGCCCACTGGCTGCCGGGCTACGGCTTCGCGGCCGCGGTGATCGGCGCCTCCCCGTTGGCGCTCACGGCCTGGGGCTCCGACATCTACCAGGCCACCGCGGTCCAGCGCCTCGCGGGCCGGTACGCGCTGCGGCGGGGCAACCTTCTGATGGCGGATTCGCGCGACCTGCTCGATGCCTGCGCCGCGCTGGGGCGGTCGAGCCCGCGCTCCGAGCTCGTCCAGTGGGGCGTCGACTTGAAGACCTTCCGGCCCGCATCGATGCAGGAGCGCGTTGAGCTGAAGCGGGAACTCGGCCTCGGGCCGGGGCCGGTCGTGCTCAGCCCGCGATCGTTCATGCCCGTCTACAACATCCCCACGGTGTTGGAGGCGTTTCGGCGAGTGGGCGACGAGCTGGCGGACGCCCAGCTCGTGCTCAAGCACATGGGTCCGATTGCGATCGAGCTGCCGGCATTTCCCCACGCGGACCGGGTGACGGTGATCGGCCGGGTCCCGTACGAGAAGATGGCGAGGTACTACCGCGTGGCGGACGTTTGCGTCTCGATCACGAGCTCCGACAGCTCGCCGCGTTCCGTCTGGGAGGCGATGGCGAGCGGCTGTCCATGCGTGCTCTCGGACCTGCCCTGGGTCGCTGAGCTGATCGAGCCCGGCGCCGACGCACTCACGGTCCCGCGGGACGCGGGAGCCGTGGCCGAGGCGGTGCTTCGGATCCTTTGCGAGCAGGGACTGCGCGAGCAGCTCTCGCAGCGCGGCCGCGATCTCGTGGCAAGGCACCTCGACCGCGAGCGGGAGATGGATCGGCTCGCCGCGCTCTACGCAGAGCTCGCCCGGTGAGCGATCGGCCTCGGATCGGCATCATCGTGCCCTGCCTCGACGGCGCGGACCTCGTCGGCGCCGCGGTCCGCTCGGTCGCCGAGCGCGAGCCGGTCGAGACGGTGATCGTCGACGCTGGCTGCGCGGACCAGCGAACCCAGGTTGCGCTGAGCGTTCTCGCGAAGGAGGGGCACCGCGTCGTGCGCCACGAGGGCTTGCCATCGCCGGCGGCCGTCCGGCATACGGGCCTGCGCTCCTCGACCGCGACGTACGTGTTCTGCCTCGACGCCCACGATCGTGCGGCTCCGGGGATGTTGGCCAAGATGGCCGACCGGCTCGACGCCGAGCCGTTCGCGGGCGTCTGCTATGGCGACTACGAGGAGTACCGGCTCCAGGCGCTCGCCCGGGCGGTCCCCGAGCGGCTCGATCCGTACCGGATCATTCACACCAACGAGTACCCGGTGACGTCGCTGTTCCGGCGCGAGGCGCTCGAGGCGGTGGGGGGATGGACGAGACTGATCGATGAGGTTGACGCGCGCTCAGACTGGCACCTATGGATGACGCTGGCCGAGCGGCAGATGAAGGGGGTTCATCTCGGGCGCGGCCGGCTCACCTACCTGCGCCGGATGCACGGTAGGCGCCTGTCGCACAGAGGCCGGGCGCACGATCGGCGCATCTACCGGGCGCTGCGCGAGCGACACCACGGGCTGTTCGAGGCGAGATCGGCTCTTCGGGCTCGCTCGCGTCTTGGACGGACGCGCAGGGCGCTGTATCCGCTGGTCTACGGTCCCCGACCGAGCTCCCGAATCGAGACCGCTTCGAAGTCGGTCCTCGACCGCATCGGCGTCTGGACTCTGACCGCGCCCCTTTACGAGGAGGTCTGGCGCCAGATCCGCGCCGCGTTCGCTGCCACGGAGCGGAGCCCGTCCGCGCTCCGGCACGAGGATGAGCGACCGGCACGGGTCGCGGTCATCATCCCGTGCTACGGCGACGGCAAATTCGTGCTCGACGCGGTTCGGTCCGTCGACGAGCGGGAACCGGTCGAGATCGTCGTCGTCGACGACGGCTCCCCAGACGCGCTCACGCGGGAAGCGCTCGACGCGCTCGAGCGCTCGGGCCACCGCGTGATTCGCCGCTCGCGCAACGAGGGCGTCTCTGCCGCCCGCAACGCGGGGTTGGCTGCGACGGAGGCTCCGTATGTGTTCCCGCTTGACGCCGACGACCTCGCCGTGCCGAACGCGCTCGCCGGCATGGCCGACAGGCTCGATCGCGAGCCCGAGGTCACCGTCTGCTTCGGCGACTACGCGGAGTTCCGGATCAAAACCGCCCTGCGCCAGGTTCCGGACCGTATCAACCGCCTCCGGGCAACCCGCGCGAACGAGTATCCGGGCTCGGCTCTCTTCCGCCGCGAGGCGCTCGAGGCCCTGGAGGGGTGGCGCGCTGACGGCGTCGGGACCGCCGACGGGGACGTGTGGAAGGGCGTCGCGGGGCGCGGGACGCGCGCCGTCTACCTCGGGGGCGGTGAGCCGACCTACCAGCGCCGCGTCGGTCCCCGGGGATCCGGTTTCCACCAACCTAATGCACGGCCGTGGGCCGGGCGCCGGTGAACCGGGTCGTCTTCAGTGTTCGTGGCGGTGGCGGTAGGGCCACGTGGCCGCCCGGGCGGCACGCGCCGGCGGCAGGTCGCGAAGCCCGTAGTAGAGCCCGCGTGACTTGACCGCGAACGTCAGTCTGCCATCGGGCGTGTGGACGCCCTCGCGCTTGAGCTCGAACGGGTCCCAGCTCCCCCTCGGGCCGCACGTAACCGCGTTCGTGTGTCCCGCCCGCCGAGCGGCACCGGGGCAGGCTGGCGAGTAGCGGCAGCGTGGGTAGCAGAAGCTCGGTACCTCGGTGTCGAGCAGCTCCTCCAGCCGCCGCTTGGAGTCGGCCATCTCGCGGTAGGCCTCCTCCGCGGTCGCATCGGCGAGCTCGGTGTGGTTGGTGGTGTGGGAGCCGATCTCGACCAGGGGCTGGTGGTTGAGCTCGACCACCTCGTCCACGGTCATCATCCTTACGCCGGCCTCGGGATCGCACCACGGATAGGGCTTCCCGAACAGGCCTGGGCAGACGTAGACGGTGCCTGGGACGCCGAGCTCGGCGAGGATCGGCTCCAGCTCGGTGAGGTGATCCTCTGTGCCGTCATCGAATGTGAGCGCGCACGTCGCGCGCAGGCTCCCGCCGCCGGTGAGTCGGCGCGCGAGCTCGGCCATGGTGAGAAACTCGTAGCCGCGCCGCTTCAGCCGCTCCACCTGGCCACGCAGCTTCGCCGGACGGACGAACAGGCGCACCGGGTCGTGCCGCGGGTCGACGTTCGCGACCCCGTGGTAACCGAGGATCACCGGCGGCCGGAACACTCAGCGGGATGCTACCCCCAGGCGTGACCCACCCGGTGGACCTCTAGGATCGCCGCCGTGGCGAGGATCCTGATGGTCTTTCGAGCAAGCGAGGGGGGGACCCTGGAGCACATCCTGCGCCTCGTCCAGGGTCTCACCGGACACGGCCACGAGGTCGTGCTGTGCGGTCCTCACGAGCATCACCGCGATCGCCTCGACGTGGAGGTGATCCCGCTCGACATGGTCCGCCCGGTCTCGCCGGTCGCGGATGCCCGCGCCGCCGCTCACCTCGGGCAGATCATCCGCCGCGTCCGCCCCGACCTGGTCCACGCCCACAACGCGAAGGGCGCGGCGATCGCCCGCATGCAGCGGATCTCGTCGCCGCGCACGCCGCTCGTGATCACCCCCCACGGCTACGCGTTCGTCGGACACCACGCCCGCTTCCACCAGGTCGGTTACCGGCTGGTCGAGCGGGCGCTCTCGCCCTTCGCAACGCGGGTGCTCTGCGTATGCGAGGCGGAGGCGCGGTACGCGGCGCACGTCGGATCCCGCCACAGGATCCGGGTCGTCCACAACGGCATCGATCCTCCCGCCAAGGTCGAGCCGGACCCGGAGCTGAGCGCGGTGCGGGGCCGCGGGCAGGTGGTCACCGCGGTCACCGGTCTTCGCCCGGGGAAGGGCAACGAGACGCTGGTTCGCGCCTTCGCCCCGATCGCCGCGGCGCGGCCCGACGTCAGCCTGGTGATCGCGGGCGATGGTCCAGACCGCCCGACGGTGGAGGCTGAGATCGCGGCGGCCGGCCTGGAAGGCCGCGTCCGGGTCCCGGGCGAGGTCCCTGATGTGTACGCCCTGCTGGCGGCGAGCGACATCTTCGTAGGGCCGTCCTGGGCGGAGTCGTTTCCCTACTCGGTGCTCCAGGCGATGGCGCTTGGACTACCGATCCTAGCCACTGACGTCGGCGGCGTCGCCGAGGCGATCGAGGATGGGCGCACAGGCCTGCTGGTGCCACCGCGCGATGAGGCCGCGCTTCAGCGGCGCCTCGCGACACTGCTCGACGACCGCAAGATGGCCGCCAGCCTCGGCGACGCCGCCCGGACCCGGCAGCGAGAGAGGTTTACCCTCTCGAGGATGATCGAGGGTACGCTCCGCGTCTACGCGGAAGTGGGTGTTGGGGCGTGAACGCAGTCTCCACCAGGCAGCCGTCGGGCGGTTCCACGCTCGACGAGCCGCGCGTCGACGTCGCGCGATACCTCGGCGCGCTGCGCCGCGGCCGGTTCCTCATCGCCGGGATCGTGATCGTGATCACCGGGACGGTGCTCGCTCTCTCGCTGCTGACCCCCAACACCTACAACTCGACCGCGACGATCGTCCTCGACGTGCAGACCGGCGTCTTCGGCACCGAGGATCCCGGTGCGACCCAGCGCCGGCTGGACACCGCCAACGCGCTGCTTTTGAGCTCGGACGTGCTCGCGAAGGCGGCCGAGGCCGTGCCCGGGGAGACCGAGGGCACCGTCGGCGACGGGGTCGTATCGGCCGTTGACCCGAACGCCAACCTGATCCGGGTCACCGTCTCTGACCGCGATCCCGACCAGGCCGCGGCGAGGGCGAACGCGATTGCCCAGGCGTTCCTGACGGTGAACGAGGAGCGAGAGCAGCAGTCAGCCGAGGCAGCCATCCAGAGCGTCCGCCGGCAGCTCGCGGCGCTCGCCGACGTGCCCGGCGCCGCGGAGCAGGTGGCGGCGCTCAGGCAGCGGCTGGCGGAGCTCGAGGTCGAGGGCTCGAACGCGGGGGTGGCCTTCTCCGTGGCGGAGAAGGCCGAGGTCCCGAGCGCCCCCACCTCGCCGCGTCCACTGCGCAACACCGTGCTCGCCTTCTTCGCCTCGATCTTCCTCGGCGTGCTGGTGGTCCTCGGCCGCGACCAGCTTCGGCCCCGGATCAGCGAATCGCGCGAGCTCAGCCAGGCGCTCGGCGTCCCGGTTCTCGCCGGGGTGCCCTACGTCGGCCGCCGGCGCAGGCTGGGCCGTCGCGACCACCTCGGCGTTGCCGCCGAACACGAGGCGTACCAGACCCTTCGTGCAGCCGTCCAGCTTGCGGCGCCGCCGGACCAGGGGCAGATGATCCTCGTCACCAGCGCGGTGCACGGAGAGGGCAAGACCACGGTGACCGCTCGCCTTGGCCGCGCCCTCGCGCAGGCAGGCCATCGGACGCTGGTGATCTCGGCCGACCTGCGCTGGCCCGACCTGCATGAGCACTTCAGCCTCCCGGCCGCGCCCGGGCTCAGCGACGTCCTCGCGCTGGTCGAGCGGGCGGGCGTCAGCAGGCAGCTGCTTCCGGCGACGGCGCACTCGATCCAGCTGCGGGGCTCCGACGCGGGTCAGCCGAAGCTGGACGTGCTGACCAGCGGCCGCAAGACAGTGGACCCGGCGCGCCTGCTCTCGAGCGCGGCGACCGCCGCGTTCTTCGACTACGTGCGCGACTTCGACTACGACTACGTGCTCGTCGACGTGCCGCCTCTCCTCGGGATCGCCGACGCCCAGGAACTGGCGCGACAGGTCGACAGGGTGCTGTTCGTCTCCCGGTTGGATCGGCTCACGGCCGACAACGTGGTCGACGTGCGCGACCTGATGGAGCGGCTGAACATGGATCCGATCGGCATCGTGGTGCTCGGCGTCCGCGTCCAGGTATCGCCGTACTACCTGAGCGAGCGACCCTCGCTCCTGCGCGACGAACCCGAGCGAGAGGACGAGGACATCGAGCCCCGGATCAGGTCGGGCCGCCCCTGACCCGCCGGTTCGCGCCGGCGCCGCGCAGGGCCCCCGCCCAGATCAGCGGGGCGACGATCCACAGATAGCGCCAGTGCAGGGTGTCCACGAACAAGCCGTTGATGATCAGACCGGACCAGGCAGCGAGTAACGCGGCCGAGCCGATGCCGTAGGTCGACCGGCCGAGGGCCGCGTTGCGTAGCGCGAGCACCAGCGTCGAGAGCATCAGGCCGGTGAGGGCAACCAGGCCGAGCACCCCCTGCTCGGCGAAGACCCGGATGTAGGTCTCGTGGGCGGAGATCGGCGTTAAGCGCTCGTACTGGCCGGGCCCGATCCCCAGCGGGTGTTGAGAGGCGAGCTTGATGCCGGTCTCCTGGGCCGCGAAGCGTTCGGCGTCGTACGACTGAAGCGTGGCCCGCTCCGTGAGGAACGACGTCGAGCCGCTGGCGGAGACGAGGAATGACCCCGCGACCGCCACGGTGAGCAGGATCAGCAGCAGGGGGACGAGCTGGCGGCTGCCGCCGCTGCGAAGCGACAGCACGCCGAAGAAGACGACGATCGAGAACACGGCGTTGAGCCAGGCGGCGCGCGAGTACGAGAACAGGATCGCGATCGCAAACAGGAAGATGATCGCGACCTTGAGCAGCCGGCGCAGGTGCACGAGGCGCGGGCGGAGCGTCTCCTCGATCATGATCAGCATGATCGGGACCATGAACGGGCCGAAAACGTTTGAGTCGACGAAAAGGCCCTTGGCCCGATCGTTGTAGAGGAGCTCGTGCTGCCAGGGGATATAGCCCAGGTCGGACAGCACGCCGAGCAGGGCCGAGATCACGGCCGTGGCGAGATAGGCAATCACGATCAGCCGCGCCCGGCGCTGGGAGTTGAGGTAGCCGGTCAGCCAGATGCTGAACACGGCGAGGTAGAGGGTGATCATGAAGAAGAAGCCCGCTCGAACGGGGTCGACCGCGCCGATCATCGAGATCAGGTTGAGGACCAGAAGCGCACCGAGGGTTCCGAAGATCGTCAGCGGCACGCGAGTGGCATCGAAACGACCCGTGACCGCGGCGACCGCGATCACGATCGCGAACACGAGATCCGGGGGCGCGGGATCCGTGGTCTCGATCCCCAAGAGCACAAACCCGAGCGCGACGGCGATGTCGTAGCGCGAGATCGCGAGCATCAGGACGCAGATCAGCGCCGTACCGCCGGCGAGGATGAGGCCGAGGGAGGGCGGGGGATATCTGAGCGCGGCCATCGCCAGCCCCGCGCCGACAAGCGCCAGGATTGCAGCCCCGGATGCGAGCTTGACGCTGTCGCCCGGATCGATCCGGCGGATCGCGACGGCTTCGCTCGGTGGGTTCACCTGCACGCCGAAGCGTAGTACGGAGCCGCTCGTCTGCTGGCCTGCGGCGTGCCTGCATCCCGGCGTGCAGGGGGTCCCGGCGAAGGCCCCGACGGTGAGTGGGCTAGACGGTCACCCGGACCTTCGCGACCGACGACTTGCCGACTCCGGCGGGAGGGCGCGGTAGCGGTGGCGGCCCGAGGTCCGGGCCCTTGAACGCGACCCGGAAGCGCTGGTCGGTGACCGGCACGTCCTCGGCCAGGGTCCGCCAGGTTCCGCTCTGCCTGCGAACCACGTCGACAGTGGTCGAGTCCCCGGTGCCACTGAGAACGATGCTCTCCCCGTGCTGCACCGTCGACTTGCGCGGCTTGATCGTGGGTTTCCCGTGCCCCTTGGTCGTTGAAGTCGTGGTGTCCACGGTGAAGCTCCTCGCCGCGGGACTCGAGTCCGTGTTCCCGGCTGCGTCCGTGGCGCGGGCCTCGAAGGTATGGGTCCCGAAGGCGAGGCCGGTGTACGACTTCGGCGACGAGCACCCCGACCAGCTCGAGCCGTCGAGGCGGCACTCGAAGCTCGAGCCGGCCTCGGAGGAGCCGCTGCCGAAGTCCGCCGAGGTCGACGTGATGGTTCCCGAGGGTCCCGAGGTGATCGTGGTCTCAGGAGGCGTGGTGTCAGCGGTCGGCGCGGAGCTGCCCCGCAGCAGCAACTTGCCGCGGCGCGCGCCGAGGGTGACCGAGGTCACCGCGTTGCCGGCGAGATCGGTCCAGGTCGAATCGCTCGGCAGCGGCACGGTGACGGTCGCCGCGCCGGGTTGGTTGACGAGCACGGTCCCGGAGGCGAAGTCTCGACGGATGAGGCCGTTCCACTTGTACCGGGCAACGGCCGGGGCGCCGAGGTCCGTGTTCCAGCCGGGCCACCAGCTTCCCGGGTCGGCCTGTAAGTCGGACGCGATCCTGTCCGCACGGTCCTTCACCAGGTAGTAGCTCGCGCCTCGAACTCGCGGCTCGTGGCGTCGAGGCCGTAGGGCTCGTACATGATCGAGACCCCGCGGGAGTGGAGCCAGTCCATGTGAGCGAGGAAGGTCTCGTAGCCGAAGCCGCCCGTTCCTCCGACGATCCCGGCGTCGTTGAACCCGCGCTCGACCTCCACCACATCGGCGGCCGCCAGCTCGCGAAGGGCGTATGGATCGGTCGTGCGCGTGCTGTGGGTCGCGCCAGTAGGTGTTGCGTGTGAGCTCGGCGCTGGGGAACGCCGCGCGGATCGCCTCGGTGAACTCGGCCACGTAGCGCCGCCAGTCGGCGTCGGTCATCGGCGCGCCCGTCCGCGGGTCGATCGGCCGGGTGAATGTCCCGGAGCGCTCGAGACCTTGAACCCGAGGTTGACGTCGAAGACCCCGCGGTATCCCTTTGCCATGCCCTGCGCCGCCTGGTTGATCCAGTGGCTCCTAAAGGCCGGGTTGCCGATGTCGCCGGCGTACTGCGGGCACGTGCCCCCGGAGCACCCGTACTGGACATAGAGCTTGTTGCCCGACGCGTCCCGCAGGACCCAGTCGGGGTGCTCGGAGATCAGCTGGCTGCCCGCGGGGTTGTTGTAGATCGCGTACAGGTCGCGGTAGAACTGCGTGGGCGGAGCCCAGCCCAGCGCCTGGTCGAAGTACGGGGTGTAGCCGCGCATCTGCGCGTAGTGGGTCGTCCATCCACTGCCGCTGGCTCGTGGTGGATCCGGTGAGGATCGAGTCGAACGAGGAGTCGGCGTCGCGCACGAACTCGAGCTTGCCGTCGGTGGAGGCGTACGCGGTCGCCGCGGAGACGGTCGCCAGCAGCACCATGATGACGGCGCCGAGCAGGATGCAGCGGAGGGGCAAGGTTGGCTTTCGGATCGCCAGACGCATGCTTGCCCCACTGCTTCGGGTGGCCTCTGGACCGCGGCGAGGGTCCGACCGATCCCTCGGACAGACGTCCAGTCGGACGTGGCGGCGAGTCCCCTTCCGGTCGTGGCTACGATCCGCACGTGGGCGACACCGACGCAGACGCTGAGCGCGAGCCAGAGGCCCAACGTGCCGCGGACTGGAGCGAGGAGCTCGCCCGAGGCGCCGATCGCGGGCTCGCCCATGTCGGCGAGGACCTCATCGGTCGGGTCCTGCGGCTGCGGCAGGCTGAGGCGATGCTCGCCGAGCTGGACGCGACCGTGGACCGGTTGCGCGACGCGGCGCGAAGGCGCGTCGGCGGCGGCGGACAGCCACGCCTGAGCGCGCCCGCGCCCGCCCCCTCACCCCCCCCTGCGCCGGCGCCGAACGAGCGCCCGACGTCGGCGCCCGAGCCTGAGCCGGAAGCGGCGGGCGTCCCCGACGAGGGACTCGTCGAAGCTACGCAGATGGCCCTTGCCGGCAAGCCCCGCGCGGAGATAGAGGCGACGCTACGCCGCAGCTACGGGGTGGACGATCCCGCCCCGATCGTCGATCGGATCCTCGGCTCGCGGGACGACTGAGCCCTACGGGTCTTCCCAGATCCGCTGCCCGGGCGCGAACAGGCTGATCTCGCTGAGCTTCGCGAACACCGCCCACCGCTGCGCGGCGCTGTAGAGCGGATGACAGGCGGTGAGCACGAGCCGGTCGTAGCCGACGTTGCGGACGATGCTCACCTCGCTGGGGTCCACGGTCTCGTGCTTTTGGACCTTGTACGTGAAGGTCCCGTAGGGCATCTCGAGCACGATCTGGTCGCCGTCGCCGATCTCGTTTATGCGCCCAAACGGCGCCAGGTACGTGGTTCGGTGACCGGCGATCCCCATCGTTTTGCCCTGCCCGGGGAAGGCCGAGCCATCGCCCTGTCTTGCTAGCCCGGGGGACTCAGCGAGCGTGTAGTGGCCTGGGCCCTTCTGCAGGCTCGCCGTGTCGGTGCCCTCGACGACCACGATGTCGAGCCCGATGCGGTCGATGTGGATGCGCCCGATGGCCTCCCCGTGGTGGACCTCGTCCTCGAACAGGTCGGCGAGGAGCTTGACCCTTTGTTCGAGATCCTTCGCGCCGGCGACGGCGCGTAGGTCGGCGGGGGAGGGGAACTTCTCCTCGAGCGCCTGAAGCTCGTCCTCGGCCTGGCTCTGCTTGATCGACGCGTAGACGCTGGACAGAGGCTCCTTCCAGAGCAGGGTCGTCCCGACGTCGGCCAGGATCACGACCCCGGCCGTGATCAGGGCGGTCGAGAGGATGCGCAGCAGCCGGATCAAGAGCGCGCCGAATCATCTCGCAGGGCCGGGACGGGGAAGCCGGTTCCGGCCTGCGAGACTTCGAGCCTTCGATGTCCATGGAGATGCGGGACGCCCCCAGGATCGCCTCGTACCAGGCCGACCCCGACGAGGTCGGGCGCGTGTTGCTGCTCTACTCCGGCGGCCTCGACACGTCGGTGATGCTGCGCTGGATCCAGGAGCGCTACGGGGCGGAGGTCGTGACCCTGAGCGTAAACCTGGGCCAGCCGGACGAGGACTGGGGCGTCGTCGTGGGCAAGGCGCGGGATCTCGGCGCCGTCGACGCGATCCTGGTCGATGCCCGGGGCCGGTTCGCCGCGGAATACGTGCTCCCTGCCATCCGGGCGAACGCCCTCTACGGTGGCGGGTATCCGCTGTTCACGGCGCTCGGAAGGCCGCTGATCGCCGAGCTCGCGGTCGAGGAGGCGAGGCGCGCGGGATGCGACACGATCGCCCACGGCTGCACCGGCAAGGGCAACGACCAAGTCAGGATCGAGGCGACGATCGCCACGCTGGACCCCGGGCTGAAGGTCATCGCACCGGTCCGCGAGTGGCGAATGGGCCGGGAGGAGGAGATCGCCTACGCCCGCGACCGGGGGATCCCGGTCAAGGGCGGATCGGAGTCACCGCCCTACTCGATCGACGACAACCTCTGGGGACGCTCTTCGGAGGGGGGAGCGATCGAGGACCTCTCAGAACCGCCTCGGGACGACGTCTTCCAGCTCGTCGCTCGTCCGGAGGACGCGCCCGACGAGGCCCAGGTGGTTCGGGTCGGCTTCGAGCGGGGCTGCCCGGTCCTGCTGGACGGGGAGCGTCTCGGCCTGGTCGCGCTGCTCGAGCGCGCGGCGGAGATCGGCCGCCGCCACGGCGTGGGCATCGTCGATCACATCGAGGACCGGGTCGTGGGGCTCAAGGTGCGCGACCTCTACGAGGTTCCGGCCGCCGCGATCGTGATCACAGCCCACCGGGAACTCGAGAAGCTCGTCTCGACGATCCACCAGAACAACTTCAAGCGCTCGCTCGAGGATCAGTGGGCGTACCTGTGCTACGCCGGCCTCTGGCACGAGCCTCTGCGCAGTGACCTCGACGCGTACATGGAGTCCGCCAACGAGCACGTCACGGGCGAGGTGAGCGTCAAGCTCTACAAGGGCTCCGTGACCCCGGTCGCGCGTTCGTCGCCGTTCGCCCTGTATGACCGGACGCTGGCGAGCTTCGGGGAGTCGGGCGGCGAGTTCAGCCAGGCCGCGAGTCCGGGCTTCATCGAGCTGTTCACCCTCCAGAGCCGCATGGCGCACCGGATTCGCAAGCGCGACCGCGGGTAGCCACGAGCTAATGAGTGCCGTCTACGAGCTGATCGGACGCTTGGTGGTGCGTTTCGTCTGGCTTCGCTACGGACGCCAGATCAGGATCGCGGCCGCGCTCGGGCTGGGGGCCGTGCTGGTCGGCGGCTACCTCGCCGCCCGTCGCGAGCCTCCCGAGGGGTGAGCCCGGGGGTGCCGGCCCGCCAGGGCTGGCGCTAGCGCGAGCGGCGGTAGTTCGCCGGAGGGCGCGGGCCGGCACGGGAGCTACGACGCAGCCAAGCGATGAAGGATCAACCGGCGCAGACCCATGCAGCCGAGCCGGAGTCGGCCCAGATCTGCGCTGCGATCCGCGACTGCTCCGCCGGGGACGCGCCCTGCGGCATGCCGCTGCCGCCGTACAGCTTCCAGGTCGACGGCAGGATCTGGTAGGCGCCACCCGCCCCCGAGGAGGGGTTGACCGCACTGAAGTTGCCGCCCGACTCACACATCACGATCGCCTGGGGGATCGCCCAGTCGCCGAACCATCCGGCGACCTCCTGCTGGGCCTGCGCGGCTGAGATCTGCTCCAGCCGCTGGACCTCCGCCGTCCAGTCGGAGACGCGGGCCTGGAGGCTGTCGAGCGCCGCCTGCTGCCTGCTGCGCGCGGCGGCCAGCGCCGCCGCCCGGGACTCGGCGTCGGCACGCACCGCGGCGATCTGCGAGCGCGCCGCGGCGACCTGGCGGTTGAAGGCGGCAGCGCGTGCCTTCGCCTCCTCGACGGCGTCAAGCTTCGCGGCGACGTCGTCACGCAGCGAGCGCACCCGGGCGATGAGGCTCGAGTCAGCCTCCTCGATCCGGCCCAGGAGCTCGGCTCGCGTGGCGAGGTCGTCGAACCCCTCGGCGTCGAGCAGCAGGGCGGTCGTGTCCTGCTCGCCGCCCTTGTAGATCGCGACCAGCCGGTCTGCGAGCGCGTCGAGGGCGCGCTGGAGCCTGGCGCGGGCGGCATCGAGCTCGGCCTTGGTCTGCTCCACCTGGGCGGCGAGCTCCGCCTCGCGCTCCTCGCCCCGGGCGAGCACGGCGGAAAGCTGCGCCTCGCGCTGGGCTGCGGCCTGCGCCTGCGCCTGCGCCGCGGAGAGCTCAGCCGTGCGAGCTTCGATCGCGCCGCCGAGGGCGCTCGCCTGGTCCTGCCCCGAGGCGATCTGCGAGTTGAGCTCGTCGATGCTCTGGGCACCCGATCGGGCCACCGGGGTCGCGAGCAGCGTCGCGCAGGCCAAGGCGAGCGCCAGGCGCTTTACGGCGGCGGGGCGGAAGAGCGTTGTTCGGTTGGCGTCGGTGCCCATCTCGATGCGCCGGCGGGGTTAGCTGACGGGCTCGCGCCGGTGGGCTGGCGCTACGCGACAGGGTCGCGATTCGCCCCAGGCGGCCGTGGCCGCCGATCGGGCCCCCCGCTCCCCGCGCCGAGGCGCGGGGATTAGGCGGTGTGACAAGCGCGGAATGCTAGCGAATTGTTAGGACCCTGTTAGGACAGTGTCCGAGGCGGTGCCCCCTGCAAGGGATGTTGCAGGCGACTCCTGGCCCTGCTCAAGCTCGGCGCGCCACTCCACCTTGCGCAGGGCGAGCGCGGCGCCGCCGAGGACGACGATCACGCCCGCGCCCGCGACGGCGTAGCTGACGCGGGGGTTCCACAGGGCGGCTACCACGCCGCCGAGCAGGAAGCCGACCCCCGGCATGGCGCTCGCCGTGGCCTCGAGCAGCGCCAGCACCCGGGCCTGGTAGGTGGCCCGAGTGAGCTCTTGGACGGCGGTGACGAGCGCCACCCACTGGACGCCGTTGCCGACCCCCCCGAGCACGGAGGCCGCGCAGGCCACGGCCAGCGATGGCGCCGCCGCCGTCGCCAGGTACGCTGCGCCTATCGCTAGCGTGCTGCCGAAGATCAGCGCCGCGAGCGGCACCCAGCGAAGTGCCGTGAACAGGACGCTGCCGGCGATCATGCCCACGCCCCAGCTGGCGAGCAGCGCCCCGTAGCCGAGGTCGCCCGCGTCGAGCGTGTCGATCGCGAACGCGACCTCGATCGGGATCACCGTGGCGAAGAAGACGAAGCCCAGCGCCTGGGCCCCGAGCAGGCGGCGCAGGGCGACCCGCGCTCGAACGTAGGCGAGGCCGATGCGGAGGCGCTGCGTCCAGCTGCGCTCCGACTCCTCGTGCTCGGGATCGGGCAGCCGCCTCGCGAACACGAGCAGCAGCGCCACGCAGAGGAACGAGACGGCGTCCGCGGCCAGCGCCGTCTGGGCCCCCCCCGCGGACACGATGATCCCTCCCAGCGCCGGTCCGGCGGCGGCGCCGACGGTGAAGGCGACGTTCAGCAAGGCGTTGCCCTCGCGGAGCTGGCCCGCAGGGGCGAGCGCCGCGGCCGCCGAGGCCCTCGTGAGCGCGCGGGCCGTCGAGGCGATCGCGCCGTCGAAGGTGGCGAGCGCGAGCACGGCGACGAGGGCGAAATCGTCGGCTAGCACCGCGAGGCCGCCGAACGCCGCCGCCTCGGCGGCGTAGAGGCCTGGCAGCGCGCGGCGAGCGCTAGCGGCCTCGAGCCGGGCCGCGAGCGGGGGGGAGAGCAGCGCCGGCGAGAACTGCATGCCGAGGAACAGCGCGGCGGTCGCCAGCGTGCTCCCGGTCTCGTTGAAGACGAGCACCGCCAGGGCGATCTCACCGAGCCAGTTGCCGAGCTCGTTGACCAGGTAGGCGAGGCCGAGGTTCGGGAATCCGGGCAGGCGAAGGGGGCGTAGCGCAGCGGCCATGGCCGGCGGAAGTTATCCGAGGGCGGGGCGCAAATTGCAACTTTTCATAGCGCTGGTTGCAATCTTTGACAAGCTCATGTACGCTCTTGCAGCTTTTTGCAACTCCTCCCTGAGGAGGGAGGTCGCCAAATGGGCTATCGCAAGGGCTAAAAACCACTTCGAGACGATGGACCGCGACGCCGCGGGGCGCCCCTGCACGGGGCGGACCGCGGCGTCGCGCTGTTCCCTGACCCCTAGCGTGGACTTACCCCGAGTTCTCCCGACCCGTTCCGGGAGACCAATACACCCTTGAAGCGGGACGCCCCGGCCTGCTGGCCGGGGCGTCCGCGTCGTTTCTCACGCTCCTCGGGTTGCCAAACCCATTCACCGGATGAAGGAGGAGCGCATGT
>JBKPFS010000006.1:0-16672 GCA_046728935.1 Actinomycetota bacterium
CATGCCGCTGACGAACATGTGGTGCGCCCAGACGGTGTAGGAGAGGACGACGATCCCGATCAGCGCCAGCGCCATCAGCCGGTAGCCGAAGATCGGCTTGCGGGCGTGGGTCGAGATCACCTCGGAGACGATCCCGAACCCCGGCAGCATCATGATGTAGACCGCCGGGTGCGAGTAGAACCAGAAGATGTGCTGGTAGCTCAGCACGTCGCCGCCGAAGGCCGCCTGGAAGAAGTTGGTGTTCAGGACGCGGTCGAAGAGGACCATGAACTGCACCCCGGCGATGAACGGGGTCGCGGCGACGACCAGGAGCGAGGTCGAGAGGTTCGCCCAGACCAGCAGCGGCATGCGCCAGAAGGTCATCCCCGGCGCGCGCATGGTGATGATCGTGACCAGGAAGTTGAGCGCCGTGGCAACGGAGGAGGCGCCGGCGAACTGGACCCCGAGGTTGAAGAACGACTGCCCGAGCGGGGCTCCCGTCGATAGCGGCGCGTAGCCGGTCCAGCCGGCGTCGAAGGCCCCGCCCGGGACCAGGTAGCTGGCGAGGAAGAGCACGCCCGCGATCGGCAGCATCCAGAAGCTGAGCGCGTTGAGGCGCGGGAACGCCATGTCCGGCGCCCCGATCATCAGCGGCAGGACGAAGTTCGCGATCCCGGCGAAGACCGGGATCACAAAGACGAAGATCATCAGCGCCGCGTGGGTGGAGAAGAGCCCGTTGAAGACCCCCGGATCGACGATCTGGGTGCCGGGCTGGGCGAGCTCGGCCCGCATCACCATCGCGATCAGCCCGCCGACGAGGAAGAAGAAGAAGGTGGTGACGATGTACTGGATCCCGATCACCTTGTGATCGGTGTTGAACTTGAAGTAGTCCTTCCAGCTGTACGCGCCGTGGTCCTTGTGCTCGAGCTCGGCCGGGTAGGTGGACCCCCCGACCGCCCAGCGGAACCAGTAGTCGAACGCCCCGAGCCCGATCAGGAAGCCGAACGGGCCGGTGATCGCGGGCACGACCACGTGCGGGTAGCCGGTCTCCTCGGTCTGGAAGATCTCCAGCCCCGAGATCGCCCGCAGGGCGACGACCAGGCCAAACCCGAAGGCCGTCCCGAGCACGAACCCAAGCCCCCCTCGCGCCAATCCCGGTTGCCTGATTGCCGCTGCCAAGTCTCCGTAGCCTAGCTAGACGCGTTGCCCCCGCCGGCCTCAGCGGGCGCCTGAGACGCCCGCTGATCGGCGATCCATCTGTCGAACTCCTCCTGTGACTCGACCACCACGGACGCCCGCATGGTCGAGTGCCCGATCCCGCAGAGCTCCGTGCAGACGACGCTGTACGTGCCCTCCTTGTCGGGCGTCACCACGACCTCGTCGTCGATCTCGTCACCGCCCACGCCGGCGGGCACCAGGTCGCGCTTGATCCGCCACTCCGGGACCCAGAAGGAGTGAATGACGTCGAGCGCGGTCAGGTGCAGCTCGAGCTGGCGGTCCACCGGCACGTGGAGCTGCGTCGTCTTCACGCCCGCGTCCGGGTACTCGAACGTCCACTCGTACTGCTGGGCGGTGATGTTGATCGGCAGCCGGTCACCGGCCTTGGCCTCGATGTCGTCGAGCACGATCCAGCTGTAGACGATGCCGCCGAGGACGATCACCGTCGGGATCAGGGTCCAGGCGATCTCGAGCCGCGTGTTGCCGTGGATCGGCTCCCCGTCTGACTCGTCGCCAGGCTTCGCCCGGTACTTCCAGATGCAGTAGCCGAGCATCACGGTCACGATCGAGAAGACAAACGACGAGAGCACGATCATCACGTCGAAGAGGGTGTCGATCGGCCCGGCCTGCTCGGACGCCGCCTCGCCGAACCAATCGATCTGGACCATCCCGATCGAGACCACGGCCGTGAGCACGAGCATCGCGGCGATGATGCGGGCGAGCGTTCCGCGTTTCACCGGCGGGGATTCTATTGAGGCACGGGCGGCAGATCATCGAGCCGTCCGGCGGAGGCGGCCAGGACCCCGCGCGCGACCCCCTCCCAGCTCCACAGGCGCGCCACGGTCTCGCTGAGCGCCGAGCGGGCGGCCTCGCGGATGTCGTCCGGAAGCTCGAACCAGCCGGTGAGGCGCTCGGCGATCGCCTCCGCGGCGCCTTCGGAGACCGGGAAGGAGACGAGCGGAGCCACGGCCGCCGGCAGCTCAGCGGCGAGCGCGTCGCTGACCTCGCGGGCTCCCGAGTGACCCGCCGAGACCGGCAGCACGCCCGCGGCCGCCGCCTCGGCCGCGACCATGCCGAAGGCCTCGGGGAACGTGCTGGGGAAGACGAGCGCGTCGGTCGCCGGCACCAGGGCGCCGACCTCGTCGTGCTCCAGTCGGCCGGAGAAGCGGACGCTGCCGGCCGCGGCCGCGGCGTCGGCCGCGTAGGCGTCGGGCACCCGGTCGAGGAAGGCGGCGAGGATCTCGAGCGGATGCTCCTCCCCGCCCTCCAACGCGCGACCCTTGGCGGCGAGCTCGCGCGCCGGGCGCAGGTCGCCGGCCTCGAGCCCTGCCCAGACGCCGCGCAGCGCCGCCTCGAGCTCGCCGAACCCGGCGATCAGCAGGCGGGCGCCCGGGTTTCGGGCGTGGACGAGAGGCCACGCCGCGAGCAGCAGATCGACGCCCTTGGACACGATCAGCTTGCCCACGAAGACGACGTGCGGGCCCTCAGCGCCGGCGAACCACTCGATCGCCTCCGCCGCGGCGACGACGTCGCGGTCCCACGTGCCCTTGGTGGCGACGGCCTCCTGTGCCAGGGATCTCAGCCGCGCCGCCAGCTCGCGGAGGCGATCGGAGCCGCGGTCCTCCGGGACGCGCGCGAAGAGGTCGGTGTCGACGCCCGGCGGGCCCAGGCGAACCTTGGGCTGGCCGAGCTCGCCGACGGCCTGGCGGAGGCGGTCGGCGATGTGCCCCGAGCCGACGAGGATGCCCGCCGCCCCCTCCACCGCCTCCTCCGCGAACGGGCCGAAGCGCTCGAGGTCCGGGAGCACCGTGTACGAGAGATCGGAGCCATGCACCTTCACCGCGTAGTCGAGCCCGGCCCGGGCGAGGATCACCGGCCCCATCACGAGGTGGTTGGCGAGCGCGGCGTCGACGCCGCCCGCCCCCTCCGCTACCTCGCGCACGGCGGCGACGTTGGCGTCGATGTACGCGGCCAGCTCCTCCTCGGTCAGCTCGGTGAACGCCTTGACCCGGAACCCCTCGTACTCGTCGCGCACGAAGACCGGCAGGAGGCCGCCGATGTCGGGGTTGTGGATCGTCACCGATCCCTTGGCTCCGGCGGCGAGGTCCGACGCGCGGCGGTCCTGGCAGACGAGGTGCACCTCGTGGCCCAGGCGCGCGAGAGCCCGGGCGAGGCTGGCGTTGTAGACGTTCGACCCGGTGCCGTGCAGCAGGTAGCCGTGGAAGACCAGCACCTTCACGGAGTGAGCGTAGGGGCCGGACTCGCCGGTATGTTTCCCCCATGCAGAACCCGCGGCAGATCTATCGGCTGCGAGCCCGTGCCTCCGGCCGTGAGGCCTTCGCACCGGTCGAGCCCGGCGGCGTCTACATCGACCAGGAGACCGGCGAGGAGCTCGAGCCCGTGACGCGGGTCCTGCCCCTGGCCCCGTCCGAGTCCGCTCTTCTGCGAACGCCCGAGAACCTGCGGGCGTGCCAGCGCTGCGATCAGCTGATCGGCCTCGACGTCAGCGACTGCCCGTACTGCGGCCTGCGCCAGCCGGCGCTGGATGGCTGAGTGATCGCCCGGCTCGGGCGGCAGGCGGCGATGGTGCTCCCCGCGCTCGCGCTCGCGCTCGCCGCGGGGATCACCGTCGCGGCCTGCGGGGACGACGACAAGAACGTCGCGGCGGCAAACGACCCCACGACCACCGAGCCGATCACGACCACCGACAAGACCGAGCCGCCGCCGAGCGAGGGGCCCCCGAACGACGAGCAGGGATCGGGCGGGACAGACGCCCCGCTGGTCCCGGACGAGGGCCACGAGGGCGGCGGCCCCGATCCGGGCACCGAGGAGGCAGAGAAGGCGCCGTCCCGTGCGGGCGGCGGTGGTGGCGGTTCAGGCGGCGGAGGTGGCGGCGAGCAGTCATCCGGGGGCGCCAGCCCGCCCGACGCCTTCGAGCAGTACTGCAAGGACCACCCCCGCTCCTGCGGCTAGCCCCTTAGGCGCTGCGACTACTCGGGAACGAAGTAAGCCCAGTAGAGCAACCGTGCGCCGGCGTAAGCGCACGCGTACTTGCGCTCGCTCCCGACCTCCTGATGTGCCTTGCTCCGCTTCAGGAGATCGCGCTTACTGTCGCAGCGGCCCGGCTTCCGGCTCCCGACCCAGACGTTCTGCTTGGACAGGTGGGCGTGAGCGAAGTTCGAGGCCCAGGTCGGAGTCGTCAGTGCCACGACACTCCCCTTCTTGACCTTGAGCGGCTCGGTGAGGGTGAAGATCGGGGACTCGCCAAGGAAGGGATTGAGCTCCACCACCGGGCTCTGCTTGAGGAGCTTGAAGGTCTGCTTATCGGTCTTCTTGATCACAGAGAGTCGCGCCGTCGGCCTGGAACCGAATTCCGGGCTGTCGAGGTTGTCGCCGAAAAAATCCCGCTCGTCCTCGTCCGGCTTGGAGAGAGCGATGCGCCAGGCGACGAGATGTCCGTCCTGGCGAACCTTGAAGACACCCCTTTGGCCATCGACGCTCTTCTGAAACCCCGTCACGTGACCCATCGCCTGGCATTGCTGAGCCGAGGTCGGGAACTTCGGGGCGGGACAGCTCGGGCGAGGTGTGCTCGCGGTCTTGCCGATCACCTTGGCCTTGGTCGCCACCGCCGGGGGCGCGGTGATCGCCGCCAGCGCGATAAATGCGGCGAGCAAGGCGCCGATCGTGGCCAGCGCACCCGCGCGCGCGCCGAAGATCCTCTGCGTAGCGGGCATCAGCATGGTGTCAACACTCCAGGCACCGCTCGGTTGCGGTCCAGGCGTGGATCGGGGAGCTTAGGAGCATCAGGGGCGCCGGGGGCCCCTCCGTAGAATCCGCGCACGATGGCTGCCATCGAGGCGATTCGGCTTGGACGCGAGTTCGAGGGTGGCGTCCGCGCCGTCGCCGGAGTCGACCTCGAGGTGTCCGAGGGCGAGATCTATGCGTTCCTCGGGCCTAACGGCGCGGGGAAGACCACCACCGTCCGGATGCTGACCACGCTTCTGCGCCCGACCACGGGCGAGGCGCGCGTCGCCGGCTTCGACGTCGTCGCGGAGCCGGCCCAGGTGCGCCGGGCGATCGGCGTCGCGCTGCAAGAGGCCGCGCTCGATCCGCTGATGACGGGGCGCGAGCTGATCCGTCTCCAGGCGACCCTACACGGGATCCCCAAGGACGAGGGCAAGAGGCGCGCCGACTCGCTCCTGGAGCGGGTCGGGCTGACCCGCGCCGCCGATCGCAGAGTCGGCACCTACTCGGGCGGGATGCGCCGCCGGCTCGATCTCGCCTCGGCTCTCGTGCACGAGCCGATGGTGCTGTTCCTGGACGAGCCCACGACCGGCCTCGACCCGGTCAGCCGCAAGGCCATCTGGGAGGAGGTCGCCAAGCTGAACCGGGAGGGGACGACCGTCTTCCTCACCACGCAGTACCTGGAGGAGGCCGATCAGCTCGCCGACAACGTCGGGATCATCTCCGCGGGGAGCCTCGTGGCCGAGGACACCCCGGCGCGCCTCAAGGCCGAGATCGGACGTCCCCACCTCGAGATTCGGCTGTGCGACGACGGCGCCGAGCGGGCGGAGGAGATCATGTCGCGGTTCGGCAGGCCCTTGCCCGCCAAGGACGGCGCGGTGCTGGTGGAGCTGGAGCGAGGCGCCGCGGAGGTGGCTCCGGTGGTCCGCGCCCTCGACGAGGCGGGGCTCGCGGTCGAGTCGCTCGACCTCGTCGAGCCGACGCTCGACGACGTCTTCGTCGCCAAGACCGGCCAGCACCTCGAGGGCGCTGATGAGACCGATACCGGCGAGAGCGCGGCCATCGAAGCCCCGTGAGCCTGGCCGCCCTGAGGACAAACCTGCGGGTGATCGGCGCGCTCGGCGCTCGATCGGTCAAGCAGACGTTCAGACGACCGCAGCTGGTGGCGCCGATCCTGATCTTCCCCACCGCGCTGCTGGCGATTCAGACCGGTGGCGTCGGGCGCGCGATCGACCTGGAGGGGTTCCCGCAGGTCAACGGCTTCCTCGACTTCATGCTCGCCGGGGCGATGATCCAGTCGACCCTGCTCGCCGGTAACAGCGGCGGCATCGCGCTCGCGGTCGACATCGAGATGGGGTTCACGGATCGCCTATTCGCAGCGCCGATCTCGCGCTACGCGATCGTCCTGGGCCGGCTCACGGGGACCGCGGTGCTCGGCGCCGTGACCGCGGTCTGGTTCCTGACGATCGGGCTTGTCTTCGGGGCGAGCATCGAGGGTGGCGTGGGCGGAGCGGTGCTGATCATCGTCCTGGTGGCGCTGTCGGCGGCCGCGTTCGGCGGCATCGGCGCCGCGATCGCGCTGCGGGCGGGCAAGGCATCGGTGGTCCAGGGCCTGTTCCCCCTCGTGTTCGTGATCCTGTTCCTCTCCACGGCGTTCTTTCCCGCGAACCTGATCCTGGAGCCGGCGGGAACCGTCGCCGAGTACAACCCGCTGAGCTTCATCGTCAACGGGATCCGCGACCTGATCACCTCCTCGCTCTCGGCCGAGGGCCTGGCCAAGGCGCTGGCGGCGATCGCCGGAATCGCCGCGATCAGCTTCGGCCTCAGCGCCCTCGCGCTGCGACGCAAGCTGAGGACCGGATGATGGAGGCCTCTGCGGCAGCCGTCGACGCGCGCCTGAGCCGGGCGACGCTGAGCGCCTACCTGGCGATGGTCTGGGCGCTGATTCGCCGGGCCGCGAACGAGATCGTCCGCGTCCCGGGCGCCGCGATCCCGGGTGTCCTTGCGCCGACGATCTTCTTCTGCGGGCTGACCGCGACCTTCGGCGGCATCACGCAGCTGCCCGGCTTCACCACCGACACCTACCAAAGCTTCATCATCCCGATCAGCCTGCTCCAGGGCGCAGGTTTCACCGGCGCGGCGACCGGCGTGAACCTCGCCCGCGACATCGAGCAGGGCTGGTTCGACCGCCTGCTCGCCTCCCCCGCGCCCCGGCCGGTCCTGCTCGCCGGCATGGTGCTGTCGGCGAGCCTGCGCTCGCTGGTCCCGGCCACGGTTCTGCTCACCGTCGGCTTCGCGGTCGGCGTCGACTGGCCGGGCGCCGGCGGCCTGGCGCTGGCGCTGTTGTTCGTGATGGGGATGGGGACGATCGCGGCGTGCTGGGGCGTGACGCTCGCGCTCCACTTCAAGACCCAGGGCGCCGCGCCGCTGATGCAGGTCGGGATGTTCCTGCTCATCCTCACCACCACGGCGTATGCCCCGCAGGACCTGCTCACCGGCTGGCTCCAGGAGGTGGCGCGCTACAACCCCCTCACCCAGGTCGTCGAGGCGATGCGCCAGGGCTTCGTCGGCGCCGAGATCACCTGGTCGGAGACCTGGCCCGGCCTGCTCGCCTTCGCCGGCCTGTTCGCGGTACTCGCCACCTTCGCCCTGCGCGGCATGCGCCGCACGGCTTACTAGTGAGCGACACCGAACGTCTGGCTGCCCTCTCCCGGGGCGTGTTGAGCTCGAGCTGGGCGGAGGGGGAGCGGCGCGGGGTGCCCTACGCGTACACCCGACCGAGTCCGAGCCGGTATCCGTGGCAGTGGTACTGGGACTCGTGCTTCGCGGCGATCTCGTGGCGCCGCTTCGACCCGGCTCGCTCCCGGGTTGAGCTGGAGACGCTGCTTCGCGCGATGCGCGAGGACGGGTTCATCGGCCACGTCGTCTTCTGGGACCGGCCGATCAGCCTGCGGCGCCGCCTCTACTACAACGTCGCCTCGCGGACCGCCGAGATGACCGGCACGATCCAGCCGCCGCTGCTCGCCTGGGCCTGGTCGATCGCGGTCGGCGACCCGCGCGCCGAGCCCGCGATCGCGCGCCATCACGAGTGGCTCGTCGCCAACCGCGACCTCGAGGGCGACGGCCTGCTGTGGCTCGTGCAGCCCGACGAGTCGGGCCTCGACTCCTCCCCCAAGTTCGACCCCGTCTGGGGCTACCGCTCGCACGCCAATTGGGGCTTTCCGCTGCTCGTGGCCCGAAACCGCCGCCTCGGCTGGGACGCGCGGCGGATCCGCGACCGCGGGTGGCCGGTGATCTGCGAGGTGATGACCAACGTGCTCTGGGGCCTGGCGCGGCTCGCCCGCGGCGAGGCGTCGATCACCCCGGCGCTGGTGGATCGCCTCTGGGACGAGCGCCGGGGGCTGTTTCTCGACGCGGTCCAGCCGGGCGGCGCGGGGCCCCCTATCAGCACGTGGGCGGCGCTCTCGCCGCTGGCTCTTCCCGACCTACCGAAGGACATCGGGCGCCGGCTCGTGGAGGAGCACCTGCTCGACGAACGGCGCTACTGGCTGCCGGTCCCGCCGAGCTCGGTCTCCGCCGCGGAGCCGAGCTTCGAGCCCGACCGGGGCCCGGGCTGGAAGCGCCGCTACTGGCGGGGGCCGACGTGGGTTAACGCCGCCTGGCTGCTGTGGATCGGGCTCGCTCGCCTGGGTTACGACGCCCAGGCGGAACACATGGCGCAGCGGCTCGGCGCGACGATCCTGCGCGAGCGCCTGCGCGAGTACTACGACCCGTTCACTGGCCAGGGGCTCGGGGCGACGGACTTCGCCTGGACGAGCCTGATCTGCGAGCTCGCGGACCCGGTGGCCGAGGCGACGTCGAGCTATCTGGAGCTCAGCGGCGCCGCCGGGCGAGCAGAGCGGCCGCGGTAGTGGTCGCTTCCTTCGGGCGGTGCTCGATCTCCTCCTCCGTGACGCGCGCGGCGCGGTAGCCGTGGGCGCGAAGGAGCGCGTCGCGCTCAGCGTCCCGACGCCGCTGCCAGCCGGTCGAGTGGTAGCGATCGCTGTCGACCTCGATGACGACTCGCTGGCTCCGCCAGAGGAAGTCGACCTTGTGGTAAGAGTCGCCGAGCAGGAGGTAGCGGTTGATCTCGGGTGGCGGTAGGCCACCGCCCTCACACAGTTCGCGAAAGCGGCGCTCGAGGCCGCTGGCGGGGACGTCGGATCCGAGGTCACCATGGCCAAGTACGCAGCGGAGCCTGCGGACGCCGCGGTGTCCGTGTGACCGCCGCAGCAGATCGCTCATCGCGATCAGGTCGAAGACGCCCTCGAGGACGGCCTGCTCGCAGGCCCGCTCGAGCTGAGGCTCGGTGAGGATGGTGGCGAGGTCGAGGAGGGTGCGCGGGACCGCCGTGACCGGGAGGCCGTCGACCTCCGTGAGGTCCGGGGCAGTCAGCGCGGTACGTCGGTGGCCCCTGATGCCGGGTCGGCTGGGCATGTAGGGGCGTGGCACCGTCACATCGATCCGAGTGGCGGCCGAAGGCCGGATCCCGTGGAGAGCCGCGGCGCTCGCGTGGGAGAGCACCGCGCCCGGACCGCAGGCCAGGATTGCGGCCATCCAGCGACCCTTGGGCGGGAGGTCGGGCCGGCCCACGGCGTAGACGCCCTTGTGGATCTTGTATAGGCGCCCGGTGAGCGCGCGGTCGTGGATAGTCGAGTAGGGGAACCCGAGCGCGCGCAGCTGAGTGACCGAAACGACACCGTGTTGCCTACTCGCAAGCTCCGCGGCCGCTGCTTCCCGCTCCTTCCATCGAGTGTCGTCTTCTTCCGGACTATCCGGAAATACTCGACGCTCGGTGGGCATGCGCGGAGGATGGCCCCGCGAACCGCACCTGCCGCGCGCAGCGTGTGTCGACGCCGCAACGGCTGGGTGGCGGCTCCCCTACCTGCCCGACCACGGCGGCGCCGCGGCAGCGTGTGGGTTCAGCAAGCGTCGCCGCGGCGTGTGGGTCGGCGCCTACTTGTAGCGGTAGGTGATGCGGCCGCGGTCGAGGTCGTAGGGGGAGAGCTCGATCTTCACCCGGTCGCCGGGGAGGATGCGGATGTAGTGGCGCCGCATCTTGCCCGAGATGTGGCCGAGCACCACGTGGTCGTTGTCGAGCTTGACCTTGAACATGGTGTTCGGTAGGGCCTCGGTGACCTCGCCCTCCATCTCGATCTTCTCTTCCTTCGCCATCGGCGTCGAGCAGGGTAGCGCCTCCTGGCGCCGGCGCCTGCGAAATCCGTGCGGCGACGCCCGCGAAACCCGTACTCAGCGGCCCTCGAACGTGGCCTTGCCCGGTCCCTCGGCGAGGAAGGACTTGACGGCGTTCTGGAGGTCTTCCGTAGCGAAGAGCTCGGCGAACTGCTCGGACGTCATGCGGTCCGCCTCGTCGATGCCGCCACGCAGGTAGGCCCGGACGATCCTCTTCGTCGCGGCGTGCGCCTTGGTGGGCCCCGAAGCGAGACGCTGGGCGAAGCGCATGCCCTTCTCCTGGAGCTCATCGTCGGGCAAGACCCGGTTGACCACGTTCCAGCGCTCGAGCGTCGCGGCGTCGAACATTCCGCCCGTGTAGACAAACTCGCGCGCGCGGCCCGGGCCCGCGCGCTCGGCGAACCGCTGGGTGCCGCCCGCGCCGGGGGTCAACCCGACCACCGCCTCCACGAGCCCGAAGCGCGCCGACTCGCCGGCCCAGATCAGGTCGCAGCCGAGCGCGATCTCCAGCGCGGCGGTGAGGCACACGCCGTGGCAGAGGGCGAGCGTGGGGATCTCGAGCGCTTCGAGCCGCCTCACCCCCTCGATCAGCGGAGCAGAGAACTCGCTCGCGCGCTCGCCGCCCGCGTCCACGACCCGCTGGAAGTTGGCGACATCGACTCCGCCGCTCATGATCTCGCCCTCCGCGCGCCACACGAGCACCCGCGCGTCGGAGCTCCCGACCTCCTCCACGCAGGCGACCATCTCGTCGAACGTAGTGTCCGTGAACAGGTTCAGGGGCGGGTTCGAGAGCACCATCGACGCGACCGGGCCATCGCGCTCGAGACGGACCGTGGGCTCGGCACGGGTCATGCCGCGGGGCCCGCGCCGCGAATCCGATCGGCGATCGCCGCGATCTCCTCGGCGGGCGCGCCGCGTGGGATCCAGGGGAGCTTCAGGGGATCGTCGTCGTAGCGGGGAATGACGTGCAGGTGATAGTGAAAGACGGTCTGCCACGCCGCCGGGCGGCAGGCGTTGAGGATGTTGAAGCCGTCCGGCTCGAGCGCCTCATCGATCCGCTGCGCGAGCCGCCTCGCCGCGACCATCGTCCGCTCGAGGTCCTCGTCCGAGACCTCCATCAGGTCGGCGGAGTGCGCCCGCGGCACGACCAGGGCGTGGCCGCGGGTCGCCGGGTTGATGTCCATGAACGCGACCGTGTGCTCGTCGGAGTCGACGATCTGCGCCGGAACGTCACCGGAGACGATGCCGCAGAAGAGGCAGTCCTCGGCCATCAAATCACCAACATCACGTGCCTGTTTCGGGGCATGAATGCCCCTCATTGGAATACCCGAATCTATTCGACCGCGGTGCGGGCGGCCTCGGCTGCGGCCCTCGCCACGGACGACCATGAGATCACTCGCCGGACAACCGGCGCCGGGCGAGCTCGACCGCGGCGTCGGGCGTAGTGACCTCCCCGCAGAAGACCGCGGCCTCGATCTCCTCCAGCAGGCGACCGAGCTCGGGCCCCGGCGCGATGCCGACCGCCGCCGCGAGCTCGTCCCCCGCCACCGGACTCCGCGGCGGGCCCGACCGGTGCCAGACGAGCGCCTCCGGCAGCACCTCGCGCGCGAGCGCCAGGTGGGCCTCGATCATCTCCGGCGAGGCGGTGGGCCCGGTCCCGCGAGCCGCGAGCCGATCGGTGACGCTCAGCAGCGTGACGTCGGCGGCAACGGGCTCGCAGGTGCGCAGGTACTCGTACAGGCGCCGGCGGGGCAGCGGTCGCTCGGCGGACATGAAGCCGAGGTGGAGGTGGTGGAGCGTGAGTGCCTCGAGGTGGCGGGAGAGGGTCCGGCTCGCCTTCAGCCGCGCGCAGACGTCCCGGACCATCCCGGCCCCCGCACGGTCGTGCCCGATGAAGGTGACGAAGCCGTTGGTCTGCTTCCTGGTCGCCGGCTTGCCGACGTCGTGCAGGACCGCGCCGAAGCGAAGCGCGGTGCCCCTGGTTAGCTCGTCGGCGAGCGGCTCGGCCAGCAGCTCGCGCACGCCCTCCGCGGCCTCGCCCGCGTAGCCCTCCAGGTCGCCCTCCACCTCGAGCAGGTTCCGGAGCACCTCGATCGTGTGCCCATACACGTCGAGGTGATGGTTCGGGTTCTGCTCGACCCCGTGTAGGGCGTGCAGCTCGGGCAGCACCGCCGGCGTCGCGCCCAGGTCGTCGAGCAGCTCGAGCCCGCGCAGGGGATCCGGGCCCGCGAGCAGCCCGCGCAGCTCGGCGAGTTGCCGCTCCCCGGCCGGGTCCCCCGCGCGGGCGGATTCCCTACGGGCCAGCTCGACCGTCCCACCGCCCACCTCAAGGCCCAGCGCGCTCGCGAGGCGGGCGGCGCGCAGAATGCGCAGCGGGTCGTCGCCGAAGCTTCGCTCCGACGCGGCGCGCAGCACGCGCCGGGCGAGGTCGCCCGTGCCGCCGGTGGGATCGACCGGGGCAGCACCGGGATCGCCCAGCGGGACCGCGATCGCGTTGATCGTGAAGTCCCGAAGCCGCAGGTCGTCCTCGATGCTCTCGCCGCGCATCCGCGTCACGTCGACGTGCCAGACGCGGCCGGGCGCCTCCGCGCGCCAGGTGGCGAACTCGGCCGAGAGCTCGAAGGAGGTGCCTCCGGCGGCCTTGGCGATCGCCCGCGCCGCCTCGCGCTCCTCCGAGCGCACCACCAGGTCGGCATCGACCACCTCGCGGCCGAGCCCGGCGTCGCGCACCGCGCCGCCGACCAGCCAGACGTCATCGCGCCCGTCGAGCGCCTCGCGCGCCGTTCGCACGGAGGCCGAGCCGCTCAGCGTGGAGATGTCGATCGCAGCGGCCACCGGCTCACCGGTCATACGACCTGGGCACCCGCGCCGAGATCCCGCAGGTGATCTCGTAGTTGATGGTCGCCAGCCGCCTGGCGACCTCCTCGCACACGATGTGCTGGCCGTCCTGCGTGCCGATCAGGACCGCCGGCTCGCCGGGCTCGACGTCGGTCTCCTCCCCCAGGTCGATGGTGATGTTGTCCATCGACACGGTGCCCACGATCGGGCGCCGCCGACCGCCGACCAGCACCTCCCCGTTGTTGGTCAGGTCGCGGCGGACCCCGTCGCCGTAGCCGATCGGCAGCACGCCGACCCAGCGGTCGTTGGGCGCGCGCCAGCGCTGGCCGTAGCCGGCGCTGTCGCCCGCCTCGAAGCGCTTCTTGGCGGCGACGTACGACCGCAGCTCGAGGGCGGGCTCGAGCGCGCGAGCGACGGGATCCTCGCCGAAGGGGTCGAGGCCGTAGATCGCGATGCCGCACCGGACCATGTCGAAGTGGGACTCGGGCTCGCGCAGGGTCGCGGCGCTGTTGGCCGCGTGCAGGAGCATGTCGGGATGCCTGTCCTTGAGCGGAAGGGCGAGGGCCCGGAAGCGATCCAGCTGGCGATCGAAGTGGGCCGAGCCGGGTTCGTCTGCGGTGGCGAAGTGGGTCCAGAGCCCCGCCAGCTCGACCGCGTCGGAGGCCGCCGCAACCGCGACGAGCTCCCTGACGGCGTCGGGGTCGCGCTCCCCCAGCCGTCCCATTCCCGTGTCGTACTTCACGTGCACCCGCGGCTGAAATCCCAGCTCGGAGCCGCGGCGCGCGATCAGCTCGAGGAACTCGCGCCGCCAGACCGCGATCTCAGCGCGCGCCTCCAGCGCCTCGTCGAGCTCGGCGGCCGTGAGCGCCCCCATCACCAGCATGGGGACGTCGGCGAACCGCGCCCGCAGCTCGGTCGCCTCCGGCGCCGCCGCGACCGCAAGCCAGCTCGCGCCCCCGGCGAGCGCCGCGGAGGCGCATTCGACCGCGCCGTGGCCGTATCCGTTCGCCTTCACCACCGCGCAGAGCCTCGTCTCGCCGCCGAGTTCCCGGGCGAGGCGCGCGCAGTTGCGCTCCACTGCGCCGAGGTCGACGACTGCGAGCGCCCGCTGGACGTCCATCCCCTAACCCTCCCCCGCCAGCGCCCGCGGGATCGCCGCGATGACGTCGGTCGCGATCACCGACTCGGCGGCGCCGAGCCGCTCGGCCGCCAGCCGCCCGGCCCCCGAATGGGCGCGGACCGCAGCGCAGGCGGCCGCGAACGGCTCCATGCCGCGGGCCAGCAGGGCGCCGAGGATGCCCGAGAGGACGTCGCCGGTGCCCGCCGTCGCGAGGCCGGGGCTCGGCAGGTGGTTGATCGCGAGCGCATCGCCCTCGCCGGCGACGATCGTGTCGTCGCCCTTGAGGAGGAGGATCGCGCGTGCGGTTGCGGCGGCCTCGCGGGCGCTCTGAAGGCGGTGGGCGGAGACCTCCTCGGAGGGGCGCTCCAGCAGGCGCCCGAGCTCGCCCGCGTGCGGGGTCAGCACGGTCGCCGGGTCCCTTGCGGCGAGCGAGTCCAGTGCACCCGCGTGCGCGTTCAGCCCGTCGGCGTCGATCACCAGCGGCGCCTCGATCCGCTTCGCCAGCTCGCGGGCGAGCGCCAGCGACTCGTCCGCGCGCCCCAGGCCCGGGCCGAGCACGACCGCGGCCGCCCGCTGGCCGGCCTCGAGCACGGCGTCGAGGGCGTCCGTCTCCAGGCGGCCGGGCGTCTCCCCCAGCCCGCGCGACATGACCTCGGTCAGCTTCGCCTCGAAGATCGGCTCGAGGTCCGCCGGAACGGCCACCGTCGCGTATCCGGCCCCGGCGCGAATCGCGGCGCTTGCGGCGAGGCAGACGGCGCCCGTGAGTCCGCGCGAGCTCCCGACGATGAGCACCTCTCCCGAGGTGAACTTGGTCGACCCCGGCTCGCGCGGGGGCGCCAGCCCGAGCACCGAGCCCTCGATCAGGCCCGCTGCCGGCTCGCCCGCGGCGCCGTCGGGGATTCCGATCGGCGCCACGCGGAGCTCGCCCGTGTGCCGCTTGCCCGGGAAGATCCGGTGCCCGACCTTGGCGGCGTGGAAGCTGACCGTGACGTCCGCCTCGACAGCCGCGCCCTCCACCTCGCCGGCGGCGGCGTCGACCCCGGAGGCGATGTCGGCAGCGATGACCGGCGCCGGCGACGCGTTGATCGCCTCGATCGCGGGCGCGGCAGGCGCCCGCGGCGCGCCGGAGAAGCCGGTGCCGAAGATCGCGTCGACGATCACGCCGGAGCCGTCGAGCGCCGCGGCGGCGTCCCCGTCTCCCAGCTCGCGTACCTCGGCCTCGAGGCGCTCGAGATTCGCAGCTGCATCGGGCGAGAGCTCCGCGGCGGGCCAGAGAAGGAGCGCCTCCACCTCGTGCCCGGAGCGAGCGAGGTGCCTGGCGGCCACCAGCCCGTCCCCGCCGTTGTTGCCCTTGCCGCAGACCACCCGCACGGGCCCCCGGCCGCAGATCTCCTCCGCCGCCTCGGCCACCGCGCCCCCGGCCGCCTCCATCAGCTCGAACGAGGGCACGCCGCGCTCCTCGATCGCCCAGGCGTCGATCGCGCGCATGCCGTCGGCGTCGTAAAGCGGGGAGAGCCAGTCCTCCATCGCGGCCTGAGCCTAGACCGAGACCGCGCGGGCGGTCAGGATGCGCTCGCCTACTGGTCGGCGGTCACCACGACGGCCGCGGCGAGCTCGCGCGCGTGCGTGAGCGAGACCTCGAGCCGGACGCCCTGGCTCGCCGCAGCGTCAGCCGCGCGGCCGTGCAGCCGCAGCGCCGGCGGCTCCCCGCCGCCGCCGATCACCTCGACGTCCCGGAGGCCGAGGCCACCGAGGCCGAGCGCCTTCAGCGCCGCCTCCTTGGCGGCGAAGCGGGCGGCCAGATGGCGCGCCGGCCGCTGGTGGGCGTCCGCGAATCGAATCTCCTCGGGCCAGAAGACCCGCTCGGCCAGGCGCGGCCGCCGTTCCAGCGCCCGCTCGAGCCGCTCGATCTCGATCAGGTCGATGCCGATCATCGAACCCCGCCGCTCCCATCATCGTCGAGGCCGAGCGCGAACCGCACCGTGCTGGTCTCCTCGCCGCTACGCACGCCCGCCGCGAGCAGGCTCATGCGCTCGATGTACGGGAGCGCGGCTTTGAAATCAGGGTCCTCCGTCGCATCCGGAATCGCCTCGAAGAACTCCAGCGTCGCATCGAAGTCGAGCAGCGCGACGAGCGAGAAGTCGTCGCCGAGCGCCGACTGGGCGTCGTCGTAGACCTCGGAATCGGTGAGCGACGACTCGGGCTCGTACACCTGGTCGATCGAGTCCGGGCCGAGGCCGATGGCGAGCAGATCGTCGCGAAGCACGAACGGGAACTCGACCGGAGCGTCGGCCGGGCTGACCGAGAAGGCCTCGCCCTCCTCGTCGCCGGGACTCACCCTCACCGACGGGTCGGCCGAAAGCGCGGCTCCCAACCCGTCCAGGAGCTCGTCGACACGAGCCTCGTCGCGCACCTCGGCGATCACCGCGCCGCCGACCCCCAGCGGGCTTGAGCCCTTGAAGTACGCGGCGGCATCGCCGATCGAGTCCCCGATCTCATCGAGGTCGGTCCCGATCTCGCTCTCGGCGCGCCGGAGGGCGG
>JBKPFS010000007.1:0-16287 GCA_046728935.1 Actinomycetota bacterium
GCAGAGGCGAGTCGATGCAGAGCGCGTTCGCCCCGGTCTTCGCCGCGAACACCGACGGGCCGCAGACGACCGGATCGTGGAGATCCAGGCCCTGGAGGCCGAGCACCGGCCGGACCTTGAAGTTCTGCCGGCCATAGTGCTTCGGGATCCGGAACTTGACCTTGAACGTCGCCTCGGGACCACCGGTGTCTCCGGAGCCCCGGAACACATCGCTCCTGTAGCCGAAGTACTTGAAGTTGTTGTTCTTCGGCGCCTTGCGGTTCAACTCCCGCTTGTAGCTGACGACCTTCTTGAGCGAGATCGGGAACCCCTGCGACGACCTGATCACCGGCGGCGCGCCGGTTCCCTTCGGGACGCGGAAGCCGATCAGCAACCGTGCCAGATCGTCGTCGGCGCCCTCGCCGCTATTGCCTCTCTTTGGGCACTTCCCGGCCTCGCCCGATTCGTCCGACTCGCAGGCCTTGAACTTGACCTCGACCTTCTTCGCCGAGATTCGCTCGCCGGTCACCGGGGTCTTGAACACCACACACCCCGAGAGCACGAGCGCCAGCCCCGCAAACCCCAATGGGACCGCCACGAACTTACTCATCTTGACTCTCCTTAGTCGTTGCCCCCCCGAGGGACGCGACGGCGGGGCAAGCTAGCAGGAGCGGCCCCCGGACCGACCGAGCCACGCGACGGCTGCGAGCGCGCGCCCATCTTGAGGGGGCGGTGCCATGGGCGGTGCCGGACTCGAACCGGCGGCCTCCCGCGTGTAAAGCGGGCGCTCTGGCCAGGCTGAGCTAACCGCCCGGGTTCATTATCGCCCTCTCGGAAACCGGCCAAGGAGAGCCGATTTCGCTCGATCCATCCGCTCCGGATGCGAACATATGTTCCCATGAGGCGGCTGCCGAGCCAGCTGCGAGCTGAGGCCCGGCTATTGCGCGAACGCGACGGCCTCACGTTGTCAGAGATCGCTTCGCGCCTCGACATATCACCGACCACTGCTCGTCGATGGACGCTTGACGTTGCGCTCACGACGGCCCAAAAGGTTGCGCTCAAGGCCCGATGGGCCGAATCGGCGCGTCGCGGGAGCGCGGTAATGGCCGAGCGACGGCGCGAACAACGACGCGTCTGGCAACAGGAAGGTCGGGTTCGGGCGCGAGAAGGGGATCCTCTGCACCTCGCGGGCTGTCTCCTTTACTGGGCCGAGGGCACCAAGGACAGGAACGTCGTGAACCTCGCCAACTCGGACCTGAATCTGGTGCGGATGTTCTGGCGGTTCCTCCGGGACTGCTTCGGGATCGACGCGGTCTCATCACAGTCCGGTTTCACGTCTACACAGGCAACGGCCTCTCGGTCCGCCAGATCGAGGACAGATGGCTCAGCGCCCTCGGCCTTCCCCGCGCGTGCCTACGGAAGCATGCTCTCAACAGGCCGCCAGCACCCACGAGCGGCGTTAAGAAGGGCAAGCTGCCGTACGGGGTGTGCTCCTTTTCCGTGCGCCGTAGCACCTGGCTGGCTCAGCACATCTACGGTGCAATCCAGGAGTACGGTGGCTTCGACGAGCCGCGCTGGCTCGACTAGCTGCCGCCCTAGCTCGGCCTCGTCTCGGCCGCATCCGACGTTCCCTCGAGGATCAACCTCGCGACGCCCTCTGGATCGTCCCAGGTGGGGAGGTGGCCCCATCCCTCCATCTCCACGTAGCGGCCGTGGATCGGCCAGCGGGTGCGGCTTGGGCGACCGACGATCCGATCCTCCATCCCCCAGGCGATCGTCACCGGGACATCGATCTCGCCGGCGCCGTCGAAGACTCCAGTGTGCATCAGCTCGCTCGCCCGCCGGTAGCCGGGCGAATCCAGATAGCCCATGACCAGGCTGCGGGCGTCGTCCGCGGGCACACGCTCGGGATGGGCGATGTTCGATCGCAGCAGGAGCGCTCGGCCGCGCGCCGTCCGGAGCAGGGCCCAGACGAGTGGCCGCAGCGCTCGGCCCACCGCGTAGCTCGAGTAGCGGCGCGGCCCCAGCGGCTCGCGCCACAGCCCCGCGGGCGAGATCGCCACAACGGCCGATGCCTCCCCTCGCCGCGCCATCTCGAGCGCCACCCAGCCGCCCAGCGAGTTGCCCGCCACCGCCGGGCGCCGCACGCCGAGCCCGGTGCAGAGCTCGATCACCGCCGTCGCCAGGTTCGCGGCGCTCGGCACGAACCCCTTCGGCGCGGGGGAGCGGCCGAAGCCCGGCAGGTCGGGCGCGATCACGTCGCGCTCCGCGGCGAGCACCCCCACCACCGGCCGCCAGCTGACGGCGTTTCCCCCGAGCGTGTGGATGAGCACCAGCGGTGACCCCGCGCCACGGCGCTCGTAGACGAGCGGGCTCACGTCAGGCCGTCGCGGCGGCTGCGACCAGGGTGTCCGGGGTTCGCTCCCGGCGCCATCCCGGCTTCGCCAGCAGCATCTGGAGGTCGCGGATCCGGCGCTCGCGGAACCCGCCCTCCGACGATGCGAGGTAGAAGCGCCACAGCCGCCGGAAGCGATCGTCGTACCCGAGCGGCCGCAGACTCTGCCATGCGTCCTCGAAGCGCTCTCGCCATAGCCGCAGCGTGCGCGCGTAGTGGGAGCTGATGTCCTCGAGCCAGATCGGACGCATGTCGGTCAGCCTGCCGACCAGATCGACGATCAGGCCCTGCGACGGGAGGCAGCCGCCGGGGAAGATGTGCTTGTTGGCGAAGCTCCGCGAGGCCTTCTCGAGTTCGTACGCCCGATCATCGATGACGATCGCCTGGAGGAACATGAGTCCGTTCGGTGTGAGAAGCGAGGCGCACGTGCTGAAGAACGACTCGAAGTACTGCCACCCGACCGCCTCGATCATCTCGATCGAGGCGAGCTTGTCGTAGCGGCCCCCGAGATCGCGGTAATCCTCCCCGAGTACCGTCACCCGATCCGAGAGCCCGGCGCCGGAGATCCGCGCCGTCGCCTCCGCCCGCTGCGCGGCCGAGATCGTCGTCGTCGTCACGCGACACCCGTACTCCGACGCGGCGTGGATCGCCAGCGCTCCCCAGCCGGTGCCGATCTCGAGCAAGTGATCGTCGGGCCGCAGCTCAAGGCCTCTGCAGATCCGGTCCAGCTTCGCAAGCTGCGCGTCGTCGAGGGATGCGTCCGGCTCCCGGAAGTAGGCGCACGAGTAGACGAGGCGCCGATCGAGGAAGGCCTCGAACAACCGGTTGCCGAGGTCGTAGTGGGCGGCGATGTGGCGCTTGGCCCCGGAGCGGGTGTTACGGGGAACGAGCGTCGCGGTGCGCTGAATCGGGCCGAGCACGGGATGCACTCGCCTGCGCCAGCGATCCAGGGCCGGCAGGTTGCGGCAGGCGATGCGGGTCAGCGCGACGAGGTCGTCGGCCTCCCAGAGGCCATCGACGTAGGCCTCGCCCCAGCCAGTGCTGCCGCGCAGCGTCCACGCGTACGCGCGCGGATCACGGACCTCGACCGTGGCCCGGAGGGCCGCGTTCGGGGGACCGCAGGCAACCGTCCGCTTGCCCTCCGCGAGCTCGAGCCGCCCGCCGCGAAGCCCCCGAAGGCCCCGCAGCAGCGTTCTTCTTGCGAGCGCGCCGCCGATCAGCCCCAGAGGAGCATCGAGTTCGGGTCGTCCGGATCGACGTTGAGCGTGATCTCGTCGCCCACGTTCTCCTCCTACGCCGCCGACTTCGCCGCCTGCTGCGCCTGCTCCGCGGCGCCCTTGAACCTGTCCATGAAGCCCATCCGGCTCTCCTCTCTTGAAGTTGGCTGAAAGCTATCCCGGATCGGTGCGCCGCGGCTTGCCCCGGGCCTGCTCCAGCTCGGCTGCGAGCCCCCGCTAGGCTCGCCGGCCGATGGGACGTCTGATCCCGACCGTCACGCTGGCGATGCTCCTGGCGGCGGCCCCGGCGCGCGCGGCGACGGCTGACGATCCCGCGAGGCAGGCGCCGTTCGGCGGCCAGGTGCCGCCGCCGCTAGAGCGTCCGGCGTCGGAGACGACCCCACCGCCTGGCTTCGAGCTGAGTGCCGCGGACGCGATCCGCGCCGCGGGACGGGACGCGACCATTGGGGACGAGCTGGCCGAGACGCCCGACGCGAGGCCGGTGGCCCTCGTCCGCGGCGGGCGTTGGCAGGTGAACTACGTCGCCGGCCCCGACCGAGCTGAGGTGGCGCTGGCGATCGTCGACGGGCGCACGGGTGACGTTGCCGAGGCGTGGCGCGACCACCAGGTCGAGACCGAGCTCGCCCGCGGCTACAGCGGGGCGATCGCGCAGAAGGTCAACGCCCCCTACGTCTGGATTCCGCTCTGCGTCCTCTTCCTCGTCCCGTTCGTCGATCCACGGCGTCCCCTCCGCCTGCTCCACCTGGACCTCGCGGTGCTGCTGGCGCTCGGGGTTTCGCTGTACTTCTTCAACCGGGCGCACATCACGGCCTCGGTCGCCCTCTACTACCCGGTGCTCTCCTACGTCGCGCTGCGCATGCTGGCGGCTGGGATATGGCCACGCGAGCGGGCCGGCCCTCTCATCCCCCTGGTCCCGGTGAAGGCGCTGGCGATCGTGGCGATCTCGCTCGCGTGCGCGCGGATCGCGCTCAACGTGGTCGACTCGCGGGTGATCGACGTCGGGGTCGCGGGGGTGATCGGCGCCGACCGGATCGCCGACGGCGAGCCGCTTTATGAGGGCTCTTTCTCGCCCGGCCTGGACCTCCGCGGCGACGTCTACGGCCCCGCCAACTACCTCGCCTACGTCCCCTTCGAGCAGCTGCTGCCGTGGGACGGAACCTGGGATGACGTCCCCGCCGCCCACGGCGCTGCGATCGCGTTCGATCTCATCACGGCCCTCGGCCTCCTGCTGCTGGGCCGGCGGCTGCGGGGCGGGCCGGAGGGTCGGGCGCTCGGCTGGGCGCTCGCCTTCGCCTGGCTCGCCTACCCGTTCACCCTATACACGATGGACGCGAACGCGAACGACTCCCTGATCGCGGCGCTCGCGGTTGGGGCGATGCTCGCGCTCGCCTCGGCGCCCGCGCGGGCCGCGTTCGTCGCGCTGGCCGGGGCCGCCAAGTTCGGCTCAGCGGCGCTCGCCCCCCTGTTCGCCACCGCCACGGGCGAGCGGCGCTGGCGCTCCGTGCTCGTGTTCTCGCTCTGCTTCGCCGCTGTCGCCTCGCTCGTCTTCGCCCCCTTCATCCCCGACGGCGGGCTGCGGGAGCTCTACGACCGCACGTTTGGCTACGAAGCGAGCCGCGGCTCCCCATTCAGCGTCTGGGGCCTCGCGCCCTCGCTCGACTTCCTGCGAACCGCGGCGCGCGTCGCGACGGTGGGGCTCGCGCTCGGCGTGGCCATCTACCCGCGGTTCAAGAGCCCGCTTCAGGTCGCCGCGCTGGCGGCGGCGGTGATGATCGCCGTCCAGGTCTCCGCGACCCATTGGTTCTACTTCTACGTGGTCTGGTTCCTGCCGTTCGTGCTCGTCGCCGCCTTCGGCGCCCAGCGCCCGATCGCCCCATCTAGGCTCTGGGAGGCTGGGTGATGGCGGCTGAGAGCGGAGCCGGCGATGCGGATCCTCGGGAATGGGCCGAGCGACTCGTTCGACTCGGCGAGCGCCGGTTCACCTGGCCGGAGCTGTGCGCGAAGGCCGGGGTGGAGCATGCGATCGCAGATCGGCTCTGGCGCGCGCTCGGCTTTCCCGACGTCGACCCGGACGATCCGGTGTACACGGACGATGACGTGCGCGCCCTGAAGATCGCCACCGAGGGTCTCGACGCGCTGCGCGGCGAGGAGCGGTCGGAGGCGGTGGAGTTCATCGTCCGAGAGGCGCGAAGCGTCAGCGCCAATCTCGCCCGGATCGCCGACATCCAGGTGGATAGCTTCACCGAGCTGGCCCGTCGTGGGTTGCGCGAGACGGCCCTCCGACAGGCAGTCGAGCGCGGAGTCGAGGACTCCGATCTCGGCTGGCTGCTCACCTACGGCCTGCGCCGCCGCCTCGACGACGCCATCCGTCGTCGCGCCGGCGAGGCGCCCGGTGACCAGCCCGTTCTGGCGATCGGCTTCGTCGACCTCGTCGACTTCACGTACACCAGCGCGCGCCTCGAGGCCGACGAGTTCGGCAGCCTCCTGAACCGCTTCGAGTCGTTGGCCTGGGACGTGGTCACGGAGGCCGGCGGCCAGGTTGTGAAGCTGATCGGCGACGAGGCGATGTTCGTCTGCCCCACTCCGGGCGGGGCCGCGCGGGCCGCCCTGGATGTGCTCGATGCCTGCGCGATAGCGGCTCTGCCACGGGCCCGCGCGGGGCTGGCGAGCGGGCCGCTTCTCCACCGCGACGGCGACTACTTCGGGCCGGCCGTCAACCTTGCGAGCCGCCTGACCGATCAGGCGGATCCCGACACGGTGCTGGTCGACGAGGATTTCCGTTCCAAGCTGGATGGCGCCGCCGACTTCGCGCTCGAGCGTCTGGGGCCGAGGCCGCTGCGGGGGATCGGCGAGGTCACGGTGTGGCGGTTGGCCGCGGCGTGAGCTCGCCGCACTCTCTGGAACCCCCTTCCCGGAATCGACCCGCGCCGGCGGCCTCGGCTAGGGTCGTAGCGGGATGAGCGGCAAGGATGCCTCGGGGAGGTTCCAGCACGGCGTCGCCAGCGGCGACCCCACCGTCGACCGCGTCGTGGTGTGGACGCGCCTCAGCACCGACGACGACCGAGCGCCCGTCTCCTGGATCGTGGCGCGCGACCCGGAGCTGAGGGACGTGGTCGCCTCCGGAGAGGCGGCGGCGGCGGCCGAGCGCGACCACACGGTCCACGTCGACGTCGACGAGCTCGAGCCGGCGAGCACCTACTTCTACGGCTTCACCGCCGCGGGCGAGCGGTCGCCGGTCGGGCGTACACGCACGCTGGCCGGGCCCGAAGCGGACAGGCTGCGGTTCGCGATCTGCTCCTGCGCGAAGTTCAACGCCGGGTTCTTCAACGCGTACTCGCGGATCGCCGATCGCGGCGAGCTGGACTTCATGCTCCATCTCGGCGACTACATATATGAGGCGTCGAACACGCCGCCGAAGAGCCAGACGCCCGGCGCCGACATCGGCCGGCCGTTCGATCCGCTCGATGAGTGCCGCAGCCTCGACGATTACCGCCGCCGCTACGCGCAGTACCGGCGCGACCCGGACGTGCAGCGGCTGCACCACGCCCTGCCGGTGATCGCGACGCTTGACGATCACGAACTCGCTGATGGCGCCTGGTCGGGCGGATCGAGCGAACATCGCCCTGACGAGCACGGCCCCTGGCAGGAGCGCCGGGACGCGGCGCTCCGCGCCCGCTGGGAGTGGCTTCCGGCACGGGCGCCGGACCCGGCCGACCCGACGCGGGTGTTTCGCCAGGTCAGCGTCGGGGAGCTCGCCGACGTCTTCCTGCTCGACATCCGCAGCCGCCGCGACGAGCCGGCGCCCGAGCCGACGATGAGTGATCCGGCTCGTTCGATGCTCGGCGCGGCTCAGCGCGAGTGGCTGTTCGCCGCGCTCGACGACTCAACCGCGGCGTGGCGGCTCGTCGCCAGCCCGTCGATCCTCACCCGCACCTGGTGCGAGCATCCGAGCGAGGAGCTTCACACCGCGCTCCTGAAGTTGAAGGTGATCGACGAGGACGGCGAGGGGCCCGACGAGGACCAGTGGGACGGCTATCCCGCCGAGCGGGTGGCGCTGCTGGAGCGCTTCGAGCGCCTCGACGACGTCGTCGTCCTGAGCGCCGACATCCACATCAGCCTCGCGTCGGAGGTGAGGCGCGACGGCGCCCCGGTGGCTGTCGAGATCACCTCACCGAGCCTCACCTCGCAGAACCTCGACGAGAAGCTCGGCGTCGAGCCCCGATCCGAGACGATCCTGGCCGCCGAGCGGGCCTACGTCGCCGAGCTCGACCACGCCCACTGGTGCGAGCTCGCGAGCCACGGCTACGTCGTGATCGACGTCGATCCCGAGCGCGCGCGTGCGGAGTGGTGGCACGTCGATGGGGTACTCGAGCGCCTGGACGGGGAGAGCCAAGCGGCGGCGTTCGAGGTCCCGCGCGGGACGCCGCGCCTCGTGCCCGCATGAGCTGCCGTCGCCAGCCGAGGTAGCGATCCGCGGAGCAGCCAGGCGAGTGCAACTGCGCGCTTGCCTACCCTTGTCCGGTGACCGTGCTCAATGCGTGGCCGGCTTCGGGTGCGCGGATTTCGGGGGAATCGGCGCTGGAGGCCTACGTTCAGTGCGAACGCTGTCTGCCCGCCAGCGCAATGGCTGGTTCGGCCCACTTCCTGGCCCGTCAGGGATGGCGCTTTCCAGATTTGCTCGACGGTCCCCACCTGTGTCCGTCGTGTGCGTACAGGGGGCGAGAGCCTTGCGGTGCCAGGGTTCGACGCTCCGTACCCTCTGCGCGCCCCTCGCTTCCCAACGTACTGGTCATCGGCGCCACGAAGGCGGGCACGACCGCCGTTCACACGTTCCTGTCTCGCCAGCCGCAGATCCAGATGGCCGAGGAGAAGGAGCTCGATTTCTTCTATGACCCGGCGTGCCTCGAGCGTCTCGACGAATATGCGTCGTTCTTCGACGGTGATGCGTCCTTACGAGGGGAGTCGTCGCCGCGGTACACGTATGCGCCGCGCCTGCCGGGCGTCCCGGAGCGCATTCGCGCCGCGATTCCGGACGTCAAGCTGATCTATGTCGTTCGTGATCCGGTCGAACGTGCGCTCTCCCACCACATGTATTACTCGGCCGTCTGGGAGGAGCTTCCCCTCGAGGAGGCGTTCGCCGACGTGGAAGATCCGTACCACCTCTACGCGGGGCCTAGCCGTTACGCCTACCAGCTCGAGCTCTACTTGGAGGTCTTTCCGAGAGACCAGATCATGGTCGTGGATCAGGCGGATCTGCTGGCCGATGGCACGGCCACGATGAGCGCCGTGTTCCGCTTTCTGGGTGTCCACACGGAACCCGATTCCCGGAGCTTCAATCAGCTGATCAACCCGGGATCCGACCGGCGCCGGATGGTAGGCCCGGGACGATGGCTGCGCGCTTCACCGCTTGCCCGCGCGGTCGGATACCTGCCCCAACGCCCGCGCGAGATGCTTCTCAGAGCGGCACGGCGGACGATGCTGAGGCGCGCCACACCGCCTCCGCGGCCGAGCCCGGCTCTGCGCGAACGTCTGCAGGCGGCGTTCGCCGACGACGCGATGCGCCTCCGCGAACTAACGGGGCTCGAGTTCCCGAGCTGGCAGGTCTAGTGATCGATTCCGCGACGCCTGGCGGGGACGAGACGCGCGATCGGCTTCGCGCTTCGCAGCGGATCGCGGTTGGCACCCTCGCGAGATCGATCGGGGAGGTGATCGGCAAGCTCGCTTCGCTGGTGATCTACGTCGCCATCGCGCGTGAGCTGGGGGATGCGCTGTTTGGCGACTTCATCTTTGGCATGTCGCTCAGCCTCACCCTGTTGATGCTCGCCGGCCTTGGCATGCAGGAGCTCCTTGCGCGCGAGGTGGCCCGCGATCGGCGTCGGCTCGGCGACCTGCTCTGGAACGTGGTGGTCATCAAGACGTTGATGCTCTTCTTGGTCCTCGGCATCGTCGCGGTCGTGGTGGTCTTCAAGGACTACCCGGTCGAGACGGGAGCGGCCATCCTGGTTGTTGGGGTCGCGACCGGCCTCGAATATCAGTTGAACACCTTCTATGCGGTGTTCCAAGGGGTGGAGCAAAACCATCACGTGGCCACGTCTCTACTCGTCAACCGCATCTCGACCGCCGCGATGGGCTTGGGGGTCCTGGCGGCTGGTGGTGGGCTGCTCGCCGTGGCCGTCGCGTTCGCCCTCGGATCGGCTTTCGGTCTCTTGACTGCGTACGTGCTGATGCGCCGCTACGTGGCACGCCCCCGGTACGTGATCGATCCGACACAGTGGAGACAACTGATCAGGGTCGGATTTCCGCTGGGCTTGATGTCGATCCTCAACTCGACCATCCTCAGGCTCAGCGTCGTCGTGCTGGGTTTTGCCGCCGCCAGCTCCGCGATCGGAGAATACGGAGCGGCCTTCAGGCTGATCGAGGCGACGATGTTCGTGAGTTGGGCATTTGGCGGGGCCATCCAGCCCTGGTTCGCACGGCACACCGGTGACGGACCGATCTCGTTGGCTCGGGGCTACGAAATCGCGATGAAGACGATGATCGGCTTGCTCTTGCCCCCTGCGCTGGTGTGCGTCGCCTTCGCAGAGCCCCTGATCGATGTCCTGTATGGCAGCGACTACGCCAACGCCGTGACACCGCTCCAACTGCTCGCAGTCATGACTGTGCTGTACGGCCTCAACGCGTTGGCGATGACGGTGTTGAATGGTCGTGATCGTCCCCAGGACTTCACGCGGCCGGCCGTCTTCGTCCTGGTCCTGGACCTCGTCCTCAGCGTTCTCCTCGTGTCGCTCTTCGAGGCCGACGGTGCCGCGATCAGCCTTGTGGTGTCATCCGCGCTGCTGGTCCTCCTGACCCTCCGCAACATGCGGAAGATGATCGGCTCCATCTCTCCCATTCGCGTGCTCGCCGGGCCGCTGATTTCCGGGACCGCCCTCGTGGTCACTGCATTGGCGCTATCGGCGACTCCCTGGTTTGTTGCCGCTGTGGGCGGGGTTGTGGCCTACGGGTTGGCGTTCCTGGTGCTCGAGCGCCTGCTTTTTCCGGCCGATTTTGCCTTCTACTCGGGCGTATTGGGGCGCCGAGCGAGAACTGCGTCGACGTGAGATGTCGCGAACTAGATCCCCGCGCCGACGGCGACCGCGGGCGCCGCCGCCGGACGGCGGTGGCGGTGGAACATGTCCTCGATCCAGCGCAGCCCGGGCCGGTCCTCCAACGAGGCGCGGAAACGCAGCAGCGACTCGGGCATCAGCCGGGCGTCGACCGGTCCCTCCGGCGGGAGCACGACCGGGTAGAAGAGCGCCGCGGCGGTCAGGTCGGCGACCGTGAAGCGGTCCCCGACGAGGTAGGGGTTCCCGTCCAACTCCTCCTCTAGGCGCTCCAGGGTGGCCAGAAGCTTCTCCCGTGCGCGATCGGCGCCCTCGTCGCTGGCCGCCCCATACCGAACGGCCGTCAGGACGCGGCCGTACGCTCCGTTGAGGCGCTTGAACCTGGCGAGGGGTGGGGGAGCGAGCGGCGCCGCGAGCTCCGCGAAGCGCTCGCGGTCAGCGGTGCCTCGTGAAAGGCGAAGCGGCGAGCCGCTGGGCCAAGCTCCTCGTCGAACCACTCCTCGAGCTCGAGAGCGTGCGCCCGCTCGTCGGGATCGGCCGGATACAGAGGCGGCTCTCCGAACCGCTTCTCGAGCGCGGCGATGATCGCCGTCGAGTCACCGATTCGCCGACCCTCGAGCTGGAGAACAGGGAGCGTGAACTGGCGCCCCCGGGTCAGCCAGGCGGCCACGGCGATGTGCACGCCCGGAGGCTGGGCACAGCCGTTGTAGGGGATCCACTTGTGGTCGAGCGCCCAGCGCACCTTCTCGCTGTAGTGCGAGACGACGAGGTGCCAGAGGATCGGCCTAGGCTCCATACTGACCGGTCGGTAGGTTAGCATCGACTCCGATTAGATGGCTGCTACCCCCGCCACGCGCCCGCCCCGCGTCGATCGACGCACACGCGCCGGGCGTGCCGCCGACCGCGGCGCCCGCGATGAGCTGCTCGCCGCGGCCGCCGAGGTCTTCGCCGAGCGCGGTTTCCAGGCCGCCTCCATCGACGAGATCGCGCACCGCGCCGGCTACTCCAAGGGCGCGGTCTACTGGCACTTCCGCGGCAAGGACGACCTCTTCCTCGCGCTCCTGGAGGAGCGAATCGATCGTCCCGTCCAGGACGCGATCGAGCTGCTCGAATCCGCGCCGCCCGAGCACGACATGGCCCCCGAGGCGAGCCAAGTGCTCACCCGGCTCTTCCGGGGCGAGCGCGAGCTGCTGCTGCTCGAGCACGAGTACTGGTCGCGTGCAGTCCGCTACCCGGAGCTTCGACGGCACTATGTGAACCGACGACGCAAGCTGCAGCGCGCGTTCGCCAAGGCCATCGCGGCCCGCATCGAGCATCTCGGGGAAGCGGCGGACATCGATCCCGCGGAGGCGGCAACAGCGTTCCTGAGCCTGGGCGGCGGCCTCGCCAGGGAGAAGCTCGTCAACCCCAGCGCCGTGCCCGATCACCTCCTGGGTGAGATCTTCGCCCTCGTCTACACCGGCGCGGTCGCCAGGGCTCGGGCGCGGCGCTAGGCTCCGCGGCGGTCGACAAGGAGGCAAGCCCATGACTGAGCACACGGTCGCCACGCGCGAGGACTGGCAGGCGGCTCGAGAGGAACTTCTGGAGCGCGAGAAGGAGCTCACGCGCCGCAACGACGAGCTCGCTCGCGAGCGCCGGGAGCTGCCCTGGGTGGCGATCGAGAAGGACTACAGCTTCGAGACCGAGGTCGGCTCCAAGACGCTCGCGGAGCTATTCGACGGCCGCTCCCAGCTGCTCGTCTACCACTTCATGTTTGGCCCGGCCTACGAGGCGGGCTGTCCGGTCTGCTCCTCGGGCGCGGACACGTACGACGGCGCCGTGGCGCACCTCAATGCGAAGGACGTGACGTTCCTCTGCGTCTCGCGCGCGCCGCTCTCAAAGCTCCTGAACTACAGGGAGCGCATGGGCTGGAGCTTTCCCTGGGTCTCCTCCGAGGGCAGTGACTTCAACTTCGATTTCGGTGCCTCACAGACCGAAGAGGAGGTGAAGCCGTTCCTGGAGAGCGGCAACCTCGGCCCGGTCCCGGGCCTGGCGGCCGACTGCGGCACCGACCCGGCCGGTTACCTGACGGAGGCACCGGTGTTGACTGCGTTCGCTTTGGAGGACGGCAACGTCCACCAGACGTACGCGACCGGCGCGCGGGGGCTCGAGGTCATGCTCGGCTACTACGGTCTGCTCGACCGGGCGCCCAAGGGGCGCGATGAGGGCGACCCGCCGGAGATGTGGATCCGCCGCCATGACGAATACAGCTGAACGGGAGCGACGGGACTCGAACCCGCGGCCTCCGGCGTGAGGAAGGAGGACGAATGATCGAGGAAGCGCGCCTGGTCGACGTAGCTAAAGGAGCGGCTTGAGAAGGCTGATCTCGTCGCAGAAGTTGGTCCACGGTTCACGGCGACTCTTGGGACTACTGCTTGCTGACGTCGGTGCTGCTTCCGGCCGCAGCCGCGTCTCGGCTCAGTCGATCCAGCGCGCGACCTTCGACTCGGTGTCGAGCACTCCCGGCAACTCGGCGATCCGGTCGATGAGCGAATCCATCTCGGCGAGATCGTTACCCTCGACGATCGCGATCACGTCCGGTGTACCGAGCAGCGCATCCGCCCGGACGACACCATCGAGCTTCCGGATCTCGCGCACGACGCGCTTCGGGCCAGGATTCTCGGTATCAACGAACACGTAGGCCCAGACCCGCTTCACGGCGCAAGCATAGGCCGCTATCCATTACTGCTTCCGGGCTGACAGCAGGCGTCTCGACGGCCGCCCGGCCTGCTGTCGGCACGGACGGGCGGGAGGCGTCTCGTCGCCGGTGTTGAACACGCCCGGAAAACGAAACCAGCCGCTGGGTCGCTCGCAGTAGCTATCGCCGAGGGTCCTCCTTACTACGGTTCTGGCGCTACGCTGCGTCCAGGTGGCCGCGCAGCTCACTCGCTCAAAGACGGATCGGGTGATCGCCGGCGTCGCGGGCGGGGTCGCTGAGCGGTTCGGGCTCGACCCCACGCTCGTCCGGATCGCCTGGGTGGTGTCGATCTTCTTCGGCGGCTTCGGGATCCTGCTCTACGTGGTGCTATGGATCGCCCTTCCGGCGGGCCCGGCTCAGGTGCCTGCGATCCGGATCGCCGAGGAGCGCTACGCGCGCGGCGAGATCTCGGCCGAGGAGCTGCGCCGGATCCGCGGCGACCTGCACTCGGGGCCGTGACCGCCGCGGCCGCGCCATCGGCCCTCGTCCTCGCCCACATGTCATGGGGCATCGTCTGGGGGCTGGGGATGGCGGCGTTCTGGATCGCCGTGATCGCGGTGATCGTGGTCATGCTGCGGGGCGTCACCAGGAGGCCGGACGGGGTCGGCGGGCGATCGGCGCTGGAGGTGCTCGAGGAGCGCTACGCGCGCGGCGAGGTCACCCGTGACGAGTTCCTCGACCGGCGCGCGGTGCTGCGGGACACGGGGACGCAGCGGCAGACGTAAGCGTCCTTGCCGTGAAGGAGGACAGCGCGGGCATCGACAGAACGGTTCGATCCGCCAGACGAGCCGACGTGCCTGAGCTGGCCGCCGTGCTGAGCCGCGCTTTCGCCAACGAGCCACCGTTCACCTGGGTGCAACCCGACGATGAGCTTCGGGGCAGAGCCCAGCTCGCGATGTTCCTGGGGGCGTTGCGGTACATCTACCCGGTCGAACGCGGAACCGAGGTGCTGCTCGACCACGGAGCGATCCTGGGGGGCGCGATTTGGGCACCGCCGGGCAGCTGGAAGGCGCCCCTCTGGCAGCGGCTTCGTGCGATTCCGGGGCTGTTCAGAGCAGTGGGCATCAGGCACGTCCGGGAATACGCCCAGCGGGGCAGGGCGGTCGAAGGCGCGCTGCACCGGGCGCACCCCTCAGACCCGCATTGGTACCTCGCGATGCTGGGCACCGATCCGCAGGCGCAAGGCAAGGGGGTCGGGAGCGCGCTCCTCCGCTCCGGTCTCGAGCGCTGTGACCGGGAGGGTGAGCACGCCTATTTGGAGTGCTTGAAGCACCTCGTCCCGTACTACGGACGCTTCGGCTTCGAGATCACCGGGGGGATCGAGATGCCGGAGGAAGTACGGACCAGGTGTCGATGTGGCGCGCCCAGTGCTGACGCCTATGCCTCGCTTTGCTCCGTGGGCTGGGGCCCGCGCCGACGACGAGCTTCCCAAGCCGCAGGTCGTGCCCGCCGGGTCCATTCCGATGGTCGGAGGAAGTTGAACCAAGGCTGTGCACCGCACCTGGCTGCGGCGAGCCGGCCACGACCGGCGGGTTACTCCCGCAGCCGGGGCGGCTTCGAGGAATCAGCCCCTCCGCAAGCGGCTCATCTCCGCCTCGATCTCGCGCACGGAGATCTCTTCGCGAGCGCCATAGACACGCCACGCGTGAAGGACGAGAAACACGCCCCAGATCCCCGTCACCCACGCGGGCCAGAGATCGTCCGTGCTAGCGCCGCCCATCGCCCAGATCACCCACAGCACCGCGTTGACGAAGATGAACGTGCCGAGGTGATCGAGGAACTCGCGCTTCCGCTTCAGTCGCCGGACCGCCCGCTCTCGAAGGTCCTGCTCGGTGTCCGTCGGACCGCCGCTCTGTGCCTCCATCGGGTCTCCTCTCGTCCGCCGTCCCGCAGCCTAGCTCCACCCGACGGGCGGTGCCTGTGCCGCAGTCTGCGAGAATCGCCCGCTCCTATCCCGCAAGGACGGACGGCCGCTACGAACCCCCGGCGGACGTGTGCTCGCTTTCGAGCAGTTGCAGGATGCGTTCGGTGTTGTCCCGGATCGCGCTGATGTTGTTGAACACCCACTTTGGCGGAGCGTCGTCCGGCATGTTCTCGATTAGCTGTCCGAAATCGAGTCCACCGCCTGACGCCCACCGTTTAGCAAGGAGCGCCGCGCCCGTGATCGCCCCTCCGATGATCAACAGTCTCTTCATCCTCCACACCTCCTTCCAACATCGCCTGCGCAGCATCCCACGGCGAGGGGGGACGGTGGAGAAAGCCGAGCCTCTCTCCCGCAGACCGCGAGCGCTTCAGGCGCTTGATCAGACCGCCCCGGCTCGATACGCCGCTGCTGTTCCCCGCGGCCAGGGTGGGCACATTGGCCTCGACACGTGGCGGACTTTCGCTCCACTCGCCGGAGGCGATCGCGAGCATCGCCCGCTCAGCGTCGTCCACGGTGGGGAACGGATCCCATGACCAGTCGTTCATCTCCACGAAGAGCCGGAGCGCCACCCAGGCGGCGCGTTTATTGCCATCAGGGACCGGGTGATTCTTGGTGAGCCGCACCACGAGCACGGCGGCCTTGTCGACGAAGTCGGGATAGAACTCGGTACCGCCGAACTCCGCCGCAGGCGCGTGGAGGGCTGAGTCCGCTAGTGCTGCCGCCGACGGTAGAGCGCGATGCGAGACACTGGGAACGCGGTGTCACAGGACAACGTCGAACTGGTCCGCCGACTCTACGCGGAGCTTGCGAGCGAGGGCTCCACACAAGAGTTCGAGCAGCGCATGTCCGATGACGCTCTCGGCCGTTTTTTGGATCCGGAGATCGAGTGGGTCCCGGTGACTGAGTCATTG
>JBKPFS010000008.1:0-10327 GCA_046728935.1 Actinomycetota bacterium
GGCGTGCGGGCGAAGGTGTCGAGCTGGCGGCGGATCTCGCCCGCCGGCCTCATCCCGCATGCCAAGGCCTGCGGGCAGTACCTGAACTCGATCCTCGCCAAGGAGGAGACCGCGAAGGCGGGGTACGAGGAGGCGATCCTGCTCGACGAGCGCGGGTTCGCCTGCGAGGGGTCGGGGGAGAACATCTTCGCGGTGCGGAACGGCGAGCTGGTGACCCCGCCGCACAGCGCCTCGATCCTCGACGGCGTCAGCCGGCGCTCGGTGATCCAGATCGGGGGAGACCTCGGCTACTCGGTGGTCGAGCGGGACCTCGCGCGCGCGGAGCTCTACCTGGCCGAGGAGCTGTTCCTGTGCGGCACGGCCGCCGAGCTGGTCCCGGTGCGCGAGATCGACGACCATCGGCTGGGAGAGCCGGGGGAGATCACGGGGGTGATCCAGCGCAAGTTCGAGGACGCCGTGCACGGCCGCGCGCAGGAGTACGCGGAGTGGCTGGACCCGGTCGAGCAACCGAGTAGAGTCACGTCCTGATGCGGCTTCCGATCGGGGCCATCGAGCGAATTAGCACCGCCGCGAGCGCCTAGCGCCTCGCGGCCCGGCGGCATCGCCCGCCTGCCCGCTCGAACCCCCGATCCCGAAAGGCATCAAGTGAGGAAGGTAAAGCTCTACGACACGACGCTCCGCGACGGCATGCAGGGGCAGGGCATGTCGCTCTCGGCGGCCGAGAAGGTCCGGGTCGTGCAGGCCCTGGACCGCCTCGGGGTTCACTACGTGGAGGCCGGTTTCCCTAGCTCGAATCCCAAGGAGGCCGAGCTGTTCGCCCTGCTCCGCGAGGTGGAGCTCACCCACGCGCTCGTGTGCGCGTTCGGGATGACCCGCCGCCGCGGGCTCGCTGCGGAGGATGATCCGGCCCTGCGCGATCTCGTCGCCGCAGCGGCGCCGGTGTGCACGCTGGTTGGCAAGACCTGGGCGCTTCACCTCGAGAAGGTGACGAAGGTCTCGCGCGAGGAGAACCTGACGATGATCGTCGACTCGGTCAACTACTGCCGGGCCGAGGGCAAGCGCGTGATCTACGACGCCGAGCACTTCTTCGACGCCTGGCGCGAGGACTCCGGCTACGCGCTCGAGTGCCTGCGAGCCGCGGTCGCCGCCGGGACGGAGAACGTCACCCTGTGCGATACCAACGGCTCGACCCTGCCGGCCCAGGTCGCCGGGGCCACGGCCGCGGTGGTCGCCGATCTCGGCGAGCGGGTTGAGGTCGGCATCCACACCCACAACGACGCCGAATGCGCGGTCGCCAACTCCCTCGCCGCGGTCGAGGCGGGGGCGCGGCTGGTGCAGGGGACGGTGAACGGCTACGGGGAGCGCTGCGGAAACGCGAACCTGATCTCGATCCTGCCCGCGCTCCAGCTGAAGCTGGGCTTCGAATGCGTCGAGCCGGAGCGGCTGCGGCTGCTCACCGGGACCGCGCACTTCATCGACGAGCTGACGAACACCGCGCCGGATCCGGATCAGCCGTACGTTGGTCGAAACGCGTTTGCGCACAAGGGCGGCATGCACGTCGCCGGCGTGCAGGCCGACGCGCGCACCTTCGAGCATCTGGACCCGAAGCTGGTCGGCAACAGCCGCGACGTGTTGATCTCGGAGCTCTCCGGCAAGGGGTCGGTGCTGAGCCGCGCCGAGGGGGCCGGGATCGAGCTCGATGCCGATGCCGCGAAGCGCGCCGTGGACCGGATCAAGGAGCGCGAGCACCGCGGCTACCACTACGAGGCCGCGGATGCCTCGTTCGAGCTCCTCCTCCGCCGCGAGGCGGGGGAATACCAGCCCCTGTTCCGCCTCGAGAGCTTCCGGGTGATCACCGAGAAGCGCGCCGACGGCCAGGTCGAGACCGAGGCGACGATCAAGATCTGGGTCGACGGTCGCCGCTGCGTCCGCACCGCGGAGGGCAACGGCCCGGTGAACGCGCTCGACCGCGCGCTTCGCGACGCGATCGGCGAGCTTCACCCGCATCTCGCGGACATCGACCTGGTCGACTACAAGGTCCGAATCCTCGACACCCACCACGGCACGGGGGCGGTCACCCGCGTGCTGCTCGACAGCTCCGACGGGCACTCCTCATGGGGGACGATCGGGGTCTCGGAGAACATCATCGAGGCCTCGTGGGAGGCGCTGGTCGAGTCGCTGGAGTACGCCTTCCAGCCAAAGCGCCTCGCCACGGATACGCTCCCGCGCGACCTTGAGCCCGGCCGACCGGATACCGCTCGCGCGACCTGACCTGGGCGAACGCGAGGAGGAGCTCGTGCTCGAGTCGCTTCGCTCGGGCCGCCTCTCGCTGGGTCCGATGCTGGAGCTGTTCGAGCGGGAGTTCGCCGGGTGGCTCGACGTGGCCGATGCGGTGGCGGTCTCGTCGGGGACGGCGGCGCTTCACCTCGGGGTGCGGGCGCTCGGCTGGGGAGACGGCGACGAGGTGATCACGAGCCCGTTCAGCTTCGTCGCCTCCGCCAACTGCCTCCTCTACGAGGGCGCGGCGCCGGTCTTCTGCGACGTCGACCAGGTCACCCTCAACCTCGACCCGGATGCGGCGAGCGCCGCGGCCTCCGAGCGCACGGCTGGGATCCTGCCGGTCGACATCCTCGGCTACCCGGCGGCGCTGCCCGCCCTTGAGGCGCTCGCGCGCAAGCGCGGCCTCGGTCTGCTCGAGGACGCCTGCGAGGCGCTCGGCGCGGTCGACTCGGAGGGGGTGAAGGTTGGCGCTCGGGGCCATCCCGCCGTCTTCGCCTTCTACGCCAACAAGCAGCTCACCACCGGCGAGGGAGGGATGGTCGTGCCCGGGGACGCGGCCGCCGCGGCCCGGATGCGAAGTGAGCGCAACCAGGGCCGGGCCTTGGACATGAGCTGGGTGGACCACGAGCGGCTCGGTTTCAATTACCGGCTGACCGAGCTCCAGGCGGCGCTCGGCGTGGCCCAGCTCGAGCGCGTGGACGATCTGCTTGCGGCCCGGGCGCGGGTGGCATCGATGTACGGCGAGCGGCTGGCCTCGCTCGACTACGGCGCGCCGGCGGGGGAGGGTGATCCCGACGGGCTGGTGCTGCCCTGCGCCGATCGCGGCGCGGAGCGGCGGAGCTGGTTCATCTACGCGGTTCGCCTGCCGACGGGCGCCGACCGGGACGCCGTGATCGGGGACCTCGACCAGCGAGGGGTGGAGGCGAAGGGGTACATGCCGTCGATCCACCTGATGCCGCACTACCGCGAGCGCTTCGGCTTTCGCGAGGGCCAATTCCCCGTCGCCGAGGACGCCTCCGCACGGTTGCTGGCGCTGCCGTTCTTCCCGGGGGTCTCCGAGGCCGCGGTTGATCGCGTCTGCGAGGCCCTCGCCGAGGCGCTTCGCGGGCAGTGGGTCTAGCGAAACAACGTGCGGCGGGCTTCGCCCGCCTTAACGTGCCCCTGCCGAAACACCCAGCCGCGCCCTGCCGCCTCCACGGCCGTGGCGATGATCTCGCGCATGGTCGCGTAGCCGTCGCCGAGGATGTAGCGGCGAGGTGCCCGGCGGCGACGTCGTCGGCGTAGACCAGCGTCATACCTCCGCGGCGTCGCGGGTAGGCGGCGGCGGATGGCGTCGCGGAACACGTTGTCGAGCCCGGCCGACGCCCAGGGCCCCGCCCGCACACGGTCGCCGGGTTGACGATCACCAGCTCGATCCCCCGCTCGGCCTCTCGGCCGCTCGGCGGACGGACTCCGGGTCGGCGACGACTTCGTCGCCCCGCTCGACCAGCCGTCGAGCGACCGCGTTACCACCTTGCCCGTCGCTCCGGTGACCAGAAATCGCACTGGTATTCAGGTGAGCGCCTTTAGGCGCGAAAGCAGCATGTCCATTTGTTTCGGACCCTATAGTCGTCCGCCATGTCCAGGTTCCGGGAGCCACCCGATCCGCTGTTCGCGCGCCTCAACCCCTCCGTCGGCTTCGACCGCCGGCTTTGGCCGGAGGACGTGCGGGGCTCGAAGGCGCACGCCCGCGCGCTCCAGCGCGCCGGGGTGCTGGACGAAGCCGAGCACGAGCAGATCGAGGCCGGTCTCGACGAGGTGGCCGGCGAGCTCGAGTCCGGCCGGTTCGACTTCTCCGCGAATGATGAGGACATCCACATGGCGATCGAGCGGCGGCTGACCGAGCTGGTCGGCCCGCTCGGTGGCAAACTGCACACCGGGCGCTCGCGCAACGACCAGGTCGCGACCGACCTGGCGCTGTTCACTCGGGAGCGCTCACGACGGGCGCTGGAGCTGGCGGGGGCGCTGATGGAGCGCCTGCTGGGCCTGGCCGAGGCGCACGCCGACTGGCCGATGCCGGGCTACACGCACCTCCAGCGCGCCCAGCCGGTGTACCTCGGCCATCACCTCCTCGCCTACTTCTGGATGCTGCGCCGCGACGCGACGCGGTTCGCCGCCGCGCGCGCGGCGGCCGAGGAGATGCCGCTCGGGTCCGGCGCCCTCGCCGGGCTCAACTGGGAGGTCGATCGGGACGGGACCGCGCGCGAGCTCGGGTTCGCCCGCCCGTCGGCGAACTCGATCGACGCGGTCTCCAGCAGGGATTTCGTCCTCGACTACCTGGCGGCCGCGGCGATCTGCGCCACGCACCTCTCGCGGCTCGGCTCCGAGCTGGTCCTGTGGTCGAGCGCGGAGTTCGGCTTCTGCGAGCCGGACGAGGGGTTCACCTCGGGTTCGAGCATCATGCCCCAGAAGCGAAACCCGGACGCGGCGGAGTTGCTGCGCGCGAAGGCCCCGAGGATCGCGGCCGGGTTCGGCACCCTCCTCGGCGTCCTGCACGCGCTTCCGCTCGCCTACAGCAAGGACCTCCAGGAGGACAAGGAGGCGCTGTTCGACGCGGTCGACAACCTCGAGCTTTGCCTGGAGGCCGCGGAGCGCCTGCTCGCCGGGCTGCGCTTCGACCGCGAGCGGCTAGCGCGGGCGGCCGGCGATGAGCTGCTCGGCGCGACGGACGTCGCCGACCTCCTGGTGCGAAAGGGGATGCCGTTCCGGGAGGCGCACGGCGTGGTCGGCAGCCTGGTGCGCGCCGCAACGGACAGCGGACGCAGACTTTCCGAGCTGAGCCCCGATGAGCTTCGGGAGCACAGCGAGCTGCTGGGGGACGAGTACTACGAGGTGCTGCGTGGCGGCTGGATCGAATCCAAGGTCTCGGGCGGTGGCACCGGCTCAGCGGCGCTCGCCGCGCAGCTCGAGTCGGCGCGCGACGCGCTCGCCGCGGTCCGGGAGGAGGCGAGGGTTTGAGGGGGCTCGGGCCGGAGTTCTTCGCCCGCTCCGTGCACGACGTGGCGCGCGAGCTGATCGGCTGCGAGCTGCGATTCGAGGGCGTCGGCGGGGTGATCGTCGAGACAGAGAGCTACGAGCGTGACGATCCGGCGTGTCACGCCTACGTCGGCCTCACCCCGCGGACCAAGACCCTCTTCGGTCCGCCGGGCCACGCCTACGTCTACCTCTCCTATGGCATCCACAGCTGCCTCAATTTCGTCTGCGAGCCGGAGGGCACGGCGGCGGCGGTTCTGATCCGGGCCCTCGAGCCGCGGTGGGGCATCGAGGAGATGCGACGGCGACGGGGGCGCATCGATGAGCGGGAGCTCTGCTCGGGTCCCGGCAAGCTCACCGAGGCGCTCGGCATCGGCCTGGAGCTGGATGGCGCTCCGCTGAGCGCGCCGCCGTTGACGGTGCGGGCGCGGTCGGCCGAGTGGGCGGCGGTCGAGGTGTTGACGGGGGCGCGCATCGGCATCAGCCGGGCGACCGAGCTGCCGTGGCGATTCTGCGCGGCCGGGAGCGAGTTTCTCTCGCGCCCGGGCGCCCGTGCCGCCTAGGGTCAGCCGGCGCTGACGCCGCCGCCCGAGGGCGAGCCGCTGGGCGCCGGGGCGCTCGCGTCACCGCCCCCGCCGCCACCACCAGTGTCGGCCGGTGGGGCGGAGCCCTCTCCGCCACCACCTCCGCCGCCGGTCGATGGCGCGCTGGGGGTCCCGGAGGTCGCCGGCGGCGAGTAGGAGCTGTCGATGTCGCCGGCGTCCTTGTTGGCGCGACGCGCGTCGGTGATCCCCTCCCAGGCGTTGACGATGCGCGAGAAGATGATGGCCGGATAGGTGCCTCCGTCGACCGGGCCGCCGTTGTACTCGGTCTTCATCGGCTCGACGGTGTTCGGGTGGCCCACCCAGACGCAGGCGGTGATCTCCTCCGTGGCGCCGCAGAACCAGGCGTCGCCGTTGTCGTCGGTCGTCCCGGTCTTACCCCAGGTCGGCTCGCCGGTGGCGGCGCTCTCCCCGGTACCGGAGGTGACGACCGTGGACAGGATCGAGCGCACCTCCTCGTCGATCCCGGGGTCGATCACCTGCTCGGTGTCGACCTTGTTCTCGCCGTCGTCACCCTGGTTGGTCTCGACGGTGTCGCCGTCGGCCTCCGGCGTGTCGTTGTCCTCGGTTACCTTCGAGATCGCCACGACCCCGTCCTTCGACGCGGCCAGCGAGCCCGAGACGCGCTTGCCGTCCGCGGCGATCGTCTCGTACGCATGGGCCATCTCGAGCGGCGAGACGCCGGTCTCGAGCCCACCGAGGATCAACGCGGGGTTGTAGGGCTCGAACGGCCCGCCCTCGATCGAGTACTCGGTGTCCGTTGAAAGGTCGGTGTCGATTCCCATCTTGTTCGCCGTCTTGGCGACGTTGGCGGGACCGATCTGGGTGCCGAGCTGCGAGTAGACGGAGTTGTCCGAATAGGTCGTCGCGGTGGCGATCGAGGCCGAGCCGAGGTACTGGTCCTCGTAGTTGTGCACGGGGAAGATCTCGTTGACGATCTTCTCGCCGCCGTTCTCCTTCTGGACCTTGGATCGGAACGGGATCTTCTGGGGCGCGGAGGCGTAGACCTCGCTCGGCGAGTGGCCCTGGCTGAGCGCGGTGATCAGCGTGAACGGCTTGAACGCGGACCCGGGTTGGCGGTGGCCCTGGCTGGCGAGGTTGAAGGGCGACTGCTGGTAGTCCGGGCCGCCGACCATGGCGAGCACGCTGGCGGTCTCGTTGTCGAGCACCACGACCGACGCGGTCGGCTCGATCCCGGCGAGGCTGGAGGAGGCGATCTCCTGCACCTCGCGCTGGAAGTCCATATCGAGCGTCGAGTGCACCTCGAGCCCCCCGCCGAAGGCCTCGCCGGCGCCGTACTTGTCGACGAGCTGCTGGCGCAGCCAGGACGTGAAGTAGGGGGCCTCCGAGTTCTCCGATGGGGGGGCGATCTGAGCGGCGGTCGGGATGTCCTCCAACGAGTACCGCCCGTACTCCTCCTCGGTGATGTAGCCCTGGTCGACCATCTTCTGGAGCACCAGGTTGCGGCGCGCCACCGCGGCCTCGGGGTTGGCGCGCGGGGAGTAGGCGGCCGGCGAGGAGATCAGGCCGGCCAGCAGGGCCGCCTCGTACGGGAGCAGCTGGGACGCGCACGTGGAGGCGTCGTCGCCCTCGCCGCAGCCGTGGTGGTTCCAGCCGAAGTAGGTGCGCGCGGCGGCCTCGATCCCGTACGCGCCCTCGCCGAAGTAGATGGAGTTGAGGTACTCGGTGAGGATCTTGTCCTTCGGCCATTGGCGCTCCAGGTGGTAGGCGAGCGCCGCCTCGCGGAGCTTCTGGAAGATGGTGCGGTCCTCCTGCGCGGTGAGGGCGTTCTTCACGAACTGCTGGGTGATCGTGGAGGCGCCCTGCGAGGCGGCCTGGGAGAGGACGTCCTGCATGACGGCGCGGGCGATGCCCTCGAAGTCGACCCCGCGGTGCTCGTAGAAGCGCTGGTCCTCGATCGCGACGACGGCGTCCTTCATCGTCGGCGCGATCCCGTCGCTTTCGATCAGGATGCGTCCCTCGTTGTTGGTCAGGGTCGCGATCTTCTCGCCCTGCGAGTCGTAGACGACCGAGTTCTCGGCGCGCTCGTACTGGGCCCGGTTCTCGAGCGAGGGGAGGTCCTGGGCGACCGCCATCATGATTCCGAAGATCCAGGAGACGAAGGCCAGGACGGCGAGGCCGAGGAGGACGAGGGCGATGCGAAGCTTGCGCAGGCGCGGCCGACGGCGCGGGGCCGCCGGCGCGGGCGGTCCCGGCGGCTCCGGCAGCTTCGGGGGCCTGCCCGGGGCGCCGTTCGATTCGCGCCTGGTGCGGCGCTCCGTTTGTCCAGGATGAGAGGCCATGTGAGAGCCCGGCTCGAACCAGTTGGCACTGATCTGGCTGGTCGCCGGGGTCAGCTCGCCCCCGAGCGGCCGCGGGTCTCGCCTTCTGCGAAGGGCCCCGGGCGCCCGCCGAGCGGGTGCGTGAGTCTAGCATTGGCCCGGTGACGGACCGGCGGTCCAACGGCGCCCCGGGGGCGGCGACAGACGTCGTCGGAGGGCTGCTCGCGGGGGCGGTCGACGTGCTGCCGGAGGGCCAGCTCGAGCGCCAGCTGGCTGAAGGCAGGCCGCTGCGGGTGAAGTTCGGGGTCGACCCCACGAGCCCGGACATCCACCTGGGCCATTGCGTGGTGCTGAACAAGCTGCGCGCCTTCCAGGACGAGGGGCACACCGTCGTGCTGATCATCGGCGACCTCACGGCCCGCGTCGGCGATCCAAGCGGGCGGGACACGACGCGGCCGGTGCTCGATGCGGATGAGATCGAGGCCAACGCACGCACGTATCAGGAGCAGGCGTTCACGGTGCTCGATCGAGAGCGCACGGAGTTGCGGCGAAACAGCGAGTGGCTGGCGATGGAGAGCGAGGCGCTGTTCGCGCTGCTGCGGCGGTTCACGGTCGCCCGGCTGCTCGAGCGCGAGGATTTCGCCCGGCGGATCGAGTCGGGGGAGGGGATCTCGATTCTGGAGCTGCTCTATCCGGTGCTACAGGGCTACGACTCGGTGGTGGTGCAGGCCGACGTCGAGCTCGGGGCGACCGATCAGAAGTTCAATCTGCTGTTCGCGCGGGACGTGCAGGAGGCGTTCGGGATGACGGCCCAGACGGTGATGACCATGCCGATTCTCGTCGGCACGGACGGGGTCCGGAAGATGAGCAAGACGTACGGGAATTACGTCGGGGTGACGGATCCGCCGGAGGAGATGTTCGGCAAGCTGATGAGCATCCCGGACGAGGCGATGGAGGAGTACTACGCGCTGCTCCTCGGCGAGCGGCCCGAGCCCGACCGGCACCCGGGGCAGGCGAAGCGCGAGCTCGCCCGCCGCCTCACGGATCGGTTTCACGGCGAGGGCGCTGGCGGGGCGGCCGAGGCCCGCTTCGACCAGATCCACGTGCGCGGGGAGATACCGGAGGACATGCCGGACGCCGATTTGCGCGAGTTCGTCGGGCCGGGGGCGGACGGGACGGTTCACGTCCCGGCGCTGATCGGAGGCGTGTTCGATCTCTCCACGAGCGAGGCGCGGAGGCTGCTCCGGCAGGGCGGCGTGAAGCTCGACGGCGAGACGGTGGGGGCCGAGCCGCTTGATCGTCCCATCGATGAGCTGAACGGCAGGGTCCTCCAGGTGGGGAAGCGTCGCTTCGTCCGCCTGGTCGCGGGCTAGCGCGCCCGGCGGGCGCCCGCGCCTGCTAGGCTGCCGCGTCCCGCTCGGTCCGCAGCCTCCGCGCTCGGCTTTGGGCCGGGCTATACTCATAGGTCGCCTTCGAGGCGGTCGCGGCTGCGCGAGGAAGCCCCTCTCGGGGCCGCGGGACGGTCTTTGAAAACTGAGCAGCGCGCGATCCGGGGACCCCTCCCCGGTTCGTGACAGGTCCGATCGTCGCCGACCACGTGTCGGCGGCGACAGCCAACCCCGTCATGTCGTACGTCGACTTGTGTGCTCGACGGACACCCAGACATGACAGCTCTACGTGTAGACAGAGGAGCCCGTGCCGGTTGACCCCGGCAGGGGATTGAAACCCTCGAGTCACTTTTCACGGAGAGTTTGATCCTGGCTCAGGACGAACGCTGGCGGCGTGCCTAACACATGCAAGTTGAGCGGCGAACCAGGGCTTGCCCTGGGGCAAAGCAGCGAACGGGTGAGTAACACGTGGGTAACCTGCCCCGAAGACCGGGACAACCCGAGGAAACTCGAGCTAATACCGGATGTGATCGCCGGACACACGTCCGGCGCTCAAAGGAAGCTTCGGCCTCCGCTTCGGGAGGGGCCCGCGGCCCATTAGCTTGTTGGTGGGGTAAGAGCCCACCAAGGCAACGATGGGTAGCTGGTCTGAGAGGACGATCAGCCACACTGGGACTGAGACACGGCCCAGACTCCTACGGGAGGCAGCAGTGGGGAATCTTGCGCAATGCGCGAAAGCGTGACGCAGCAACGCCGCGTGGGG
>JBKPFS010000009.1:0-6416 GCA_046728935.1 Actinomycetota bacterium
GGAGCGGCACTTCGAGTTTAGGGAGGGCGATGAGCTGCTCGTTAGCGAGCGACCCCAGGGCATCTTCAGCCGACAGCTCTCGCTTGGCGCCACTATTGACACCGACAGCATCGGGGCGAGCTACGAGGGTGGCGTGCTGACACTGACCCTCGCAGTCTCCGAGGCGGCGAAACCTCGGAAGGTTGAGGTCCGGGCCAGCGGCGAACAAAAGACGATCGAGCCCGGCGCGTCTTAGGCGCTGGTCCGGAACGTCCCAAGCAGAGCTAGAGCCACTCGACGCCCACCCGGACGTGGAGCCGGAGGTCAATCCGGTCCACAAGCTGATCACGGCCTGATCAGTCCGACCACAAGCTGAGCGTCATCTTCGCGTTGGCGCCGGGCCGAAAAGCAGGGGGTTTGTGCGACCAGCCTCCGTCCAAAGCGGAACCCGAGGCCGGCCGATGCCCACGGCTCGCCCCGGGGTGAATGCTCAGCGCCGTCGCGCGCGGGGACCGGTCCTTGCCCGCGATCTCGACCGCCGTCGCGGCGCTTGGGTACGCGATGGCCGCGAGCGTGCTGGCTTCCGTCGGCAGGCTCTCCGAACCCGGTGCGACCCGGGCGCAGGCGCGGTCGTCCGTGCACCTCAGCGCGAGCGCGGCGGGTCGGACTCCTCCTGATCGTCCCAAGCGAGCGTCCGGTGGGCGCCGCCGGAGACGCTCGCGTATCGCGCGGAGGGGACGCGGGATCCGCGGCGACGGCTCGGTCGACGAGCGAACCCCGTGTCCCGCGAGCTGTCGCGTCGGCGGACTCTTGACGGCGCGCACCTTGCCGCCGGAGATCTCAACCCCAAAAGGCGGACAGTGGACCCTTAACGCCCGCCTCAGCGTCGAAGGAGACCTTCGCGCCCTCGGGCAGCGAGCGAAACCCATCGCCTGCGATCGCGCTCTGGTGTCATGGGCTACCGGCGCGAGGCTGGCCGATCTAGGCAGAGCCGCCCCGCCAAGCAGTAGGGAGTGAACTGGGACCGGCCACGCGGCCTCGTGGAGAAGCCGAGCGGCGGCGGGCCCCACTGCGCCTCGACCGCTGCGCGCAACGCGGCCGGCAGCGCCCCGGTGGGCCCTGGCCGTGGAAGGGGAGCAGATGGTGCGCGCACAGCGACTGAAAGGGGATGTCCTCGGCCACGACCAGCTCGTCGTAACACTCGTCGTTGGGAAAGGTGGTCGGGTTGAAGGGCCTCGGGGTCAGCAGCTCGGCGTGGGCCTGAGCGACGCGCCGCGGCGTCTCGCGCAGGTGCTCGGCACCGAGCACGGCGAGCAGGTCGGCGGCGGCCCGCCCGGCGGCGGGCAAGGCCGCCCGCCGCCGGTCCGCCGACGAACGCCGCTACTTCCTGCCTCGCCCGAAGAGCGACTTGGCCGTCTCGGCCGCCCTGTCGACCGCATGCTTCACCGACGATTTGCCTGGTCGGCCTCGCCCTCTCTCTCGAGGTCCTTGTCGTCGGTCACGGCCCCGGCCGCTTCCTTGGCGCGGCCCTTGGCCTCGTCAACGTTCTGGTCAGTCATCTGCGTCCTCTCGAAGGCGGCTGGCGCTTCGCGCGTGCGGCGCGAGCGGCTCCGTCTCATCCTGGGTCTCGGCCGCGCTTCTCGCGGACAGACCCTCCCGACTGAGGCTAGCGCGGGCGCGCATCGGGGCCGGGGCCCGGGCCGCTCGGCGACGCCGGTGCCCTCGAGTTCGGCTCCGGCGGCACCGACCATCGGCTCGAGCTGCTCGAAGTCCAGGCCCTGCGGGGCGATCTCGGCGGCGATGATGATCCGCTGCTCGGTGGCGACGGCCTGGGCGTTGCGGAGGGCGCGCTCGAGGTTTCGGTCGCCGCGGTCCCGGCGGAGGATGACGAGGTCGTCGAGGAGGGCGGCGCGCGGGTCTTCCTCGAGCCCCGCGCGACGGAGGCTCTCGACGACAACGTCCTCGATCCAGAGGTCGAGGGCGGCCAGGTCCGCTTCACAGTCGGCGAGCAGACCTGAGCGAGGCCACCGAGCCGTAGAGCCCAGACCACCTGCTGATTGGTGGTCAGGACCTCATCAAACATCGACGCCGCGGCGACCGCCGCGCTGTTGGTGACGAGTGCGTGAAACGATCGCGGAGAAGCAACCGAATGGAGTTCCCAATGCCCGCCTTCATCGCGTTCTCAGGTAACCGGGGCGACCACATCCACGTCGAGGGGGACCTCACGTCGGCTGTGGCTGCAATGAGCCCCGCAGCTCGAGTCTCGGGGATGGTCCAACTAACCCAGATTGCCGGGGAGGGGCACAAGGTCGAGCCGACAACGGTCTACGTTAACCCCGATCGGGTTGCCTACTTTCGCGAGGCCGAGAAGAGCTCGTATCGCACGGAAGGGGTCTAGCCAGCCTCGGGCCGCGGCGTTCTCGACGTGCTGGCGAGGTTCTCGGCCACCGTCTTGCCGTCGAGCTTCCAGGCAGACCGCGGCGATCTTCCTCGAGATGTTCTCGTTGGGGTTCAGCTTGGGGTTCATCCCGGGCCAGGTAGCGCGACGAGGCAACGCACTCTGAGGCGCACAGGATCGACTGCGGGCCAGTCTTTGTCGAGCGGGCTACGCCGCGAGCGGAACAGCTCGCGCCCGGGCCAGGGCGCGGGTCGCGCCGCTCGCGCACTAGAGCGGCTACATTTGCTCCCGAGATGGAGGGTGGGGAGCATTCTTCAAGAGAACTGACGGTCTCCGTCAAGGTGCCGTGCCAAGAGTGCGGCGGTCTGGGCTACATCCAGAGGGTAAAAGCGGGCCACGTCGTTGGCGACAAGACGAAGAAGTGCCGCACCTGCGGCGGTAGAGGTCTCATCCCGGATGACATGCCTGTCTCTCAGTTGCGAGAACTACTGAAATGACTTTCGCTGGCCGGTTCGCCAGACCCTCCCTCCTAGGACCAGCAACACCACGACGCTGACGCGAGGGCCGCTTTCAATCCTTTGGTCATCAGCTCGCCTCCTCCGTCATCGCCACCAGCCCTGACCCGAGATCCTCGATCAGCCCCTCGACGGACTGTAGGTGCGCCTGCAACGCGAACAGCGCGCCCTGATGCTCGGCCTCTGTGAAGGCGAATTCGAGCGACAACGTTTTCTGGATCTCCGTCAGCTCGTTGCGCACCTGAGCCACGACGGCGAGCAACTCTTCGGGGGTGGCCATCAGACCCCCCTTTTCCCGTGCAGGTCAAGCGCCTGACGGCATTCGATGCGCTCAAGGTGTCCTGGGTCCATCGCTCCTCCTTCGGTCGGTCAACGGGGAGGCCGACTAGCCATTAGATGTTGCGTCGGGGCTAGTCCTACTTGACCCGGCGCCAGCCCCCGGCGAAGACAGTCGCGCGGGGGCGTTTTCTGTTCGCGAGGCGACTGTATCCGCCCGTGGGGGGCCCAGGCGGCCGAGTCGCCTCGCCACCTTGGCACACGACCTGACGGCTCCGGTGCGGTTGCTCGAGGGGGCACGCATCGGTCTGCCGGGGTGACAGCAAATGAGGGGCGAAGTAGCCGACCGGCAGAGGTCCCCGCCGTCGAGTGCGTAGCGGGGCGCCCGGCTGCCGGCGCTCGGCGTCTCGGCCCGCCTGCGATCTCGTCCCGGCGATCCAGTTCGTCGGCTACGACGGCTACCCCTCGCGCGGCTACCACGCCAGGAGTTGGCGGCCACGTGACTATCCGGTTCCGTCAGGTGCCGTGCCTACAGTCGTCTTGTGGGCCGGCCAGACTTCCCGCGCAGCATCGTGGACTTTCAGCAGCGCTTCCCCGACGAGGCGGCGTGCCTGGAGTACCTGGCGGCGTCGCGCTGGCCCGAGGGCTTTCGGTGCCCGGTCTGCGGCAGTGAGCGGGCCTGGGTGCTCGAGCGCCGCCACCTCTGGGAGTGCTCGGACTGTCATCACCAGGCCTCGGTCACCGCGGGGACGGTCATGCACGGCACGCGCACTCCGCTTCGGCTCTGGTTCTGGGCCGCCTACCTGGTCGCCACGCACACCCCGGGGATCTCGGCCGTGCAGCTCCAGCGCCAGCTCGCGATCTCGCGCTACGAGACCGCCTGGTTGATCTTGCAGAAGCTGCGCCGGGCGATGGTGGCACCGGAGCGCGAGCCGCTCAAGGGCGAGGTCGAGGTCGACGAGACCTTCGTCGGAGGGCGCCGCGAGGGGCGCCATGTCGCGCGCCGGCGCGACGAGAAGGCCCTCGTCGGGATCGCGGTCGAGGTCCGCGGCCAGGGGTCGGGCCGGCTGCGGCTCGAGGTGCTCCCCGACGCCGGCGGGGAGACCCTCACCTCGTGGGTGGGAGCGACGGTCGCCTCGGGCGCGGTCGTCCATACCGACGGCTGGCAGGGCTACCGCGGGCTCGCCGGCGCCGGCTACGAGCACCGGCCCCGCCTGCAGCGGCGCGATCACCCCGACCACCAGAAGCTCCTGCCTCGCGCCCATCGGGCGGCGTCAAACCTGAAGACGTGGCTGCAGGGCACTCACCGCGGCGTCTCCCCCGAGCACCTCCACGTCTACCTCGACGAGTTCGTCTTCCGCCACAACCGCCGCCGCACGCCGATGGCCGCCTTCCAGACCCTGCTCGGCCTGGGAGCGCTGCACACACCGACCACCTACGCCGCGATCACCAGCCACATTCAGGTCGCAGCCTGAGCCAACCGGATAGTCACGTGGCGGCCAATCCCCCGTCACCCTTCCCTCCCGGCGCTACGGCTTCTGGCTTGTCGACCAGGCCGTCGAACGGGGGCGACGATCGTTGTTCATGCGCGGCCTGCCCTTCTGGGAAGTCGCTGTGCCCCGCCTGCGCGGCCATCGCGGGCTGGTGCGGATCAAGAATCCCCGCGCTGGGCCCCTCAGCCTCCGTAATTGCCGGTGCGCGGATTCGCCCACGTGGTGAGAGCACTGGCCTAATCGCGGCCGCGCCTGATCGCGTGCCCAAATGGGCGCTCGTCCAGTTGGACTGGAGGGAGCGGCCGGGCTCCGCGAGCTCGAGCGCCAATGGAAGTTGGCGGAGAGGCGGCTGGATCGGGCGAAGGCCGACCAAGGCCAACTCGCTCCACATGGGGCCTCAGGAGTGGGCGGACGCCGAGATTGAGCGGCCCGCCCGCTTCGCTTTCCACCCAGGATGCACCGCTCCTCCTCCGAAGCGGGAGCGGGCGCCTCAGCGCGACCACGGGGCTCGGGCACGAGCACGCCGCAACCGGGCCCGGCTAATGACGGACCAGAGCCGGTCGGCGCCGGCCCACCCCGCGAAGCACAGTCCGCCGACCGTGCCCGTGACGGTCATCAGAACCCCGGCGGCCGCTGCCGCCGCCACCCCGTCGCTGCCGAGGATGAGCACAGCGGCCGCGGCGCCGGCGGTCGGACCGACCGGAAGCTGACCGAGCGTCACCACCGCGATCAGCACGGCGATGGCGTCGAAGAACGATGCTCGAGGCGAGATGAAGAACGCGGCGGTCGACCGTCCCGCCGCCGCTTGGATGGTCAGATGCCACGCCTCACTGCGCGCGAGCAGCGCGACGATCTGCAGCAGCACGGTCACCGCGAGCACCCACGCCGCGGCGTCGGAGGTCGCGGCCGCGAACTCGTGGCGTCGCCCGACGAGCGGGAGCGCGAGGACCGCCGCGGTCGCCAGCGACCCCACCACCGCGACCAGCGCACGTCGGCGACGACCGAAGTCGCGGAGGCGGGCAGTCAGTTCGGCCAGCCGACTCGCGCCGCGTGGCCGCGGCGGCGGGCCGATCTGTTCGCTACCCGCGTCCGGCAACCCGCTTCCGTTCAGCACAGTGTTGACGGATCCATGCGGAAGCCGAGCCCCGCCCGACTGCGCGCCGCTGATCGCACGATATGGCCAATACAGAACGCCTAAGCAGCCTGTTCACGGCAGAGCGCGATACTGCGTGGGCGATGTCGCAGGAGAACGTCGAAATCGTGCGCCGGGCCTTCGAGGCGTACGAGCGCGGTGACCTTCCCGCCCTCCTTGGTGAATTCAGCTCGGACGTGGTCATTCGCCAAACAGCGCCGGTTCCCGACGCTCGTACATACCACGGCCAGGAGGGATTGCTGAAGGTGATCTCTGACTGGACCGAGGTCTTCGACGAGTTCGTTATGACCGCCAAGGATTTCGTCGATGCCGGGAACGACAAGGTCATCGTCCGCGTCCATCAAAAGGCTCGCGGCACGGAGAGCGGAGCCGCGGTGGAAGGCGACTTCTGGTTCGTCTACACCGTCGGCGGCGGAAAGCTCGTACGGCTCGACATGTTCAACTACAAGAGTGAGGCCCTCGAAGCCGCCGGGCTGCGGGAGTAGATCCCGGTTCTGGCCTGGGCGCAAGCTGCAACGGGCTGAGCGGACCGTCCGCGTCCGCGTCGCCCGCGAGCTCGTGCGAGCGATTCGCGACTGGACACGCCGTATCAAAGCGCTCGA
>JBKPFS010000010.1:0-5596 GCA_046728935.1 Actinomycetota bacterium
GCGAGTTCGAGCAGACGTCCGACGAGTTCGGCCCGCGTCAGTCCGCTGCGCAGTTCGACCAGCGTCCCGTCGCTGACATCGGCCAGCCAGAGAGACTCTTCCGCGCGGTTGAGCTTGCCCGACCAGTCGACGGCGACGACGTGCACCGCGACGATTCTCGCAGCGCATGCGTGCTGGTCACCGCGTTCCTAGAAGAGCCCCCTTAGCTCGGGTTAGTCAAGGTCCCGGAATGAAACGCTCGGTCGGTCGGCTCTGACATAAGCACCCACGGTCAGACCAGGACGACCGTCCCTGTCCGGACTCGAACGGTGAGTACCTCTCCCAGGTCGAGCAGGTCCGGAGCCGGGCGTTTGCCCACGCGAATGACGCCAGACCGCTCGGGTGGCCCATAGCGCGGGTCCCAACGGGATATGAGGTTCCTTCCCCGTAGCCGGACTGAGATGTCCTGGCGCTCGTTTGGGAGGACGGCCTTGGTCGCACCGCGTGGTATGCGCACTTGACCGGTCTTGATGTCGTTAGCCGTGAGCTTCTGGGAGTGGAGCTGCGGCGTTAGCCCTGCCTCCGGAGCCGCCGAGGGCGCGGTCGGCTTCGGCTTCGCCGGCGGGCTTCGCTTGCGGCGGCGCGCGCCAGGGGAGAGGCGCTCCGTGCGGTTGCGCTCGTCGCACCGGTAATCCCATGGCCGCGCCGACGCCAATCCCCGTCGCGCAGGTTGGCAAACGGCATCACCGGCTCCCCGTCTTGGAGGGCGACGCGGCTGGTTCGGATACAGCGATGGCCAGCGTGCGGAGCATCTCTTCCTCTGCGTCCTTGAAGTCGGCGGTCGCGGCGTAATGGACACACGAGTCGCCGAGCACCGCGAGGGTTTTCAACCGCCAGCCTCCCTTGTGGGGTTTGGCCGCACCGAGCGGGGTCCTGTAGTACTGACGTACGCGCGTGCGGAGTGGCTGACCGGCAAGGCCGATGTAGAGGACACACTCATCGGCAAGCCAGTACGCGCCGAGGCGGTCCGCCAGCTGCGCCCGCGCCGGATTCGGCGCACCGTCGAGCTTCAGGTCCGGACAGACCTCAAGCAGCTTGTCCAGGGCGTGATGGCTGAGGGGGCGGTTGCGAAGGTGTCCTCAACGGCATCCGCGGACGCCGTTAACGAAACGATGTAGACGCCGGTTCGGACTTCGGGTCCCGGCGTGCCCCACGGCACGCAGCCGTCCGGTTCAAGGCCCACCGAGGCAAACAGCTCGGCGATGGTCGACGGCACGCGCGAAGGATACGTCGGCACCCCCGGATCCACTGCTAATCGCTTTCGCCATTGCGACAGCGGGCGGATCAGCGTGAAGCTCGAGCGATAACGGCTGCGGCGAATCCGACCCCGTGATCCTTGCTGAGCACCTCTTCGGGCCCGAAGCCCGCCTCCCCGAGCGCCTCGGCGAGTTCTCTCCCGAACTGCTCGGCGTGCTCTGGTGAGCTCCATCCCGGCGCCTGGCTGAACAGGTAAAGGGCCCCGCCGGGCGCAAGCCGGCGCCGCACGATGTCCAGCTCTCTTCCCGGCCTTTGGAGCGCGGCGACGTGGACCGCGAAGACCTTGTCGTAGATCTCCTCCCCGAGGTCGGCCTGCGCGAGGCTGGCGGCGACGAACCGCGCCTTGCGAGCATGGGCTCGGTTGCGCCGCTTTGCCGCCTCGATCATCTTCGAAGAGCGATCGACCGCCGTGATCCGACCGCCGTCGAGCCGATCACAGACCAGTGAAACGGCCACACCGTGGCCACATCCGACCTCAAGGATGCGATCGTCCGGGGCCACTTCGAGAACTTCGACCGCCCAGCGGAGTCGCTTCGATGCGCCGCTCGCCACGCGCGAATGATGATGACGACGCGTCGCGAGGGATAGTGCGAGTTCCCGCTTTCGCGCATTGCAGCAGCCCTTCGGCGGCGATCGGACGCGCGCGGCCGCAACCGCTAAAGCGACGCCTGCGCCTCGCGATCGACCTCGGTGAATGGCCCCCGCTCGGGCCGCAGCGGGTAGAGCACGTTGTAAGCCTCACGGCGGACGTCGACTGCCTCGTAGGCATCAGGAATCGTCTGCGCGAGCTCGGTCTCGCGAAATGCGGCGAGTGCCTCGCCACTCTCGAAGAAGTAGATCCCACACACGTCTCCCGTCGCATCGTCACGGCCGTAGATCTTCTGGACGAGGCCGGGCACGTCACGAAAGCGAGGCCGCCGTTCCAGCAGGCGACGCTCGAACTCCTCCGCGTCGAGGCCGGACTTGATACGCACGAACAAGATGGCAGCCATCGATTTCCAGAGTGGCGGGTGTTCTGGCGAACGAGTATCGCACGTTGAACCCAGACGTCCAGGCAGTGCGTTCTGGCAGCCGGAAGAGGAAGACTCGCTGTCGCAACCGCGTCGTGAGTGCGAGAGCCCACGCAGTCGTAGGCGGTCGCCGATTCGTCCCCTTGAGAAGCGGAACGCTCTAATCCTCGAAAAGGCACAGTCGGCCCTCGCTGTGCCCGTATCGGCCCGGAACCGCCCGGATTCTCCCTGATCCAGCTCGGGGGTCAATCCGCCGAGGATGGCTCTATCAAGCGGAAAGAGCGGCTCTCGCCGCCCCTCCGTCTACCGCTTGTCGAGCTGGCGCTCTCCCGACTGAGCTAAGCGCCCGATTCCAATTGGGGAGCCGATTCTAGGGCCCCTGCCTCTCGGCCGGAGACTCCCGAATCAGCTCTCTGTGCCTTTCCTGAGGTCGCGGGGCTCTTCGGGCGCGATGTATGGGGAGCGCACGGCCTCTCGACAAACCGCGCCCGCTGCTCATCGGTGATCTCGAGGTGGCGGTGAACCTCGATCAGGTGATCGAAGCCCAGCTCGCGGGTGAAGCGGTCGGGCCCACCGAAGGAGTCCGTCGCGAACCGAGATCCCTGGACGCGCTCGCCCCGGGTGAGACGAGCTCACTGGCCGGCGCTGCTGGTATTCGCGCGAAGCAGGAACCGCGTGGAGTCAGGGTGGCGCTTTCGCTTTTCGTCCACTCCGAGCGTCTCGCGAGGCTCAACCGGGACGCCAGCCTTCACGCGCGAGCAGTCACACTGCCCGCCATGGCCGAGCCCATCCACGAGGTCCTGCCGGGCGTCCTGCACTGGACGGCGCGCCACCCGACCGCCGGGCTCGAGTCCGGCTCGCACTACCTCGTCGAGGAGGGCATCCTCATCGACCCGATCGCCCCGCCGGAGGGCCTGGACTGGTTCGACGGCAGGCACATCGCCGAGATCCTGCTCACGAATCGCCACCACACGCGCTCGGCGTTCGACCTCCAGGACCGCCTGGGCGCGACGATCCGCGCGCCGCAGACGGGGATGTACGAGCTGCCCAGGGACCGGGTGCAGCCGTACGAATTCGGCGACGAGCTGAGCGCCGGCATCTGCCCGCACGCGATCTCCGAGACCTGGCCCGACGAGACGGCGCTCGAGATCTCCGGCCACCGGGCGATCGCGATCGCCGACGGCGTCATCAACTACGACGGCCTGGGGTTCTTCGCCGACTTCCTACTCGGCGACGACCCCGATGCGGAGAAGCAGCGCCTCCGCGACGGCTTCGCGAAGCTCGCCGCGGAGGTTGACTTCGACCATCTCCTGCTCGCCCACGGGACACCGATCGTCGGCGACGGCCGCGAGCAGCTCAGGCGCTTCGCCGCCGGCTAGGCGCGTGCCACCCGAGCGGACGACGACGCGAACTGCTGGCGCGACACGCGGTTCTCGCCGGCCGACTTCGGGCTCTCTGAACAACCCTCGAACACCCCGCCCGCCGTGGAATCAACCATCCAGCGTGGTGGGACGTGATCGAGGCGCGTTGCGCGACCGGCCGACCGCGACAGCCGCGCCGCAGCCGGTGGACCGGGGGACGGCGCGGACGCGCGTCTTTAGCGACCGCCGGCGACAGCAGGAGGGGGACGCTGGCGCGCTCGTAGAGGACGTCGGCGGCAAGCACGAGGTCGAACGGCGCCCGTCTCGGGCCCGTCAACTCAGGGTTGGTGACTTCTGACGCGAAAGCGGCAACGCCGCACGCCGCTGACACGCCGATGAGTAGGACCTTTCCGGCCGCGCCGAAGGCAGCGGGGCGAGCGATGAGCGAGGCACCGGCCAGCGCGGCGGGTTCCCGCCGCGCTCGCCCAGTGCTTCCGAGCTAAGAGCGCATGCCCGCCTCGACGCGGACGCGCTCCGGATCCCTCGGCTCCTCGTCCCGCTCGTGCTCGACTACCGGTGCCGGCCGCTCGGGGCGGGGACGCTCTTCGTCGAGCAGACGAAGGAACTCCTCGTCGAGCCGTTCCTCGCGCCGCCTCTCGCGGCGCATCCACTGCTCGTGACACATCTTCACCACCTCCGTTGGATCGTGGCTCTAATAGATGGTCGCACCTCTCGGGAGCAGCCGGAGACACTCCCCCTCGCCGTCTTGGCCTCACCCAAGTGGGGTTCACGCCATCCCTCTCCCGCGGGTCCGGCTTGCAGCGCCACAAGGACCCGGCTCACCCGCTGCTGGTGGTCGCGCGAAGCAGCAGTAACCCGATCGTTGCCCTGTGCTCCTCCTCGTCCGTTGCGGGAGCGGGTGCGGCGTTTGCCGACACGCCGAGTTGGTTTGTCGGGCTTCGGGTAGCCGCTCATGGCTTTCGTGCGCGGTAGAGCGCGAGCGTCCCGAACGCCGTCCGCATGCGGTCGATCTCGGCAGCCTGCTCAAGGCCGCCCTGCTCGAAGATCGCCGGGAGGGCGCCGGCGGCGTTGTCGCGCGTCCGCTCGAGCCCGTCGAAGAGGCGAACCGTGGCGCCGAACAGAGCCCACATGAGCGGGTCCGAGGGTGGGCCCCAGTCGCCGACGTGCAGCTCGCCGGCCGACCGCAGGACGCGCGCGACCCCCACGAGCGTGCGTCGCTTGTCGGCACCGGTCAGGTGATGAAAAAGGAGCGTCGAGAGAACGTGGTCGAAGGACTCATCCTTGTAGGCAAGCTCGGTCGAGACGCCCTCGTCGAATTGGACCACGGCCCCAGCGGCCTTCGCCTTGCGGCGGGCCAGCGCCAGGATCTCCGGATCGGCGTCCAGACCCAGCACTTCGGCACCGGCTGGGCGGCCTTGACCATGATCGCCAGGGTCCCGGTACCGCACCCGAGGTCGAGGACCCGCTGACCGGGCTTCGGCGCTGTCAGCTCGAGCAGCCTCGCCTTGAAACGCCGCTCCGGAAGGCCGCGGCTGATCACGACAGACAAAGCCTCGCGACCCGAGCCTGAGTCCTGCACATCGCCCATTCGATAGCGACTCACCGGCGGCGAAGGCGCTCGCAACTCGTCCCGAGCGAGCGTCAGGTGTGCGCCGGCCAAGACGCTCGCTTGCGAACCGAGAGTGGCGCGCGCACCAGCTCCCGCGGCCTGGGCGGAGGCGACGAGCCGCTTCGATGCGGTCGCGGTCCGCCGCACTCGCGGGGGGCCCGGCCTCGGCGTCGACGGCCCCGGTCGCCGACGTGCAGCCGCCGGGCGCCGGCTTCGAACCCAGCTACGGTTGTCGCATGAGTCGCTACGGGAAGCGCGCGGACCTGATCGTGCACGAGGAGGATCCGTTCAACGCCGAG
>JBKPFS010000011.1:0-6932 GCA_046728935.1 Actinomycetota bacterium
CCTCCACCTCCTCGGCCGCCTGGGCCTCCGCCTCCTCCTTCGCCGCCGCCTCGATCTCTGCCTCGATCTCGTCGCGCAGGTCGGCGCCAGCCTCCTCGGCGCCCTCCTCGGCGCTGAGCTCGTGGCGGCGGCGAAACTCGCGCAGCTCCGAGGTCGAGACCTCGAGCTGGTGCGCGATCCAGGCGTCCGTTCGGCCCTGTCGGACCCAGGCGCGTATCTGGTTCAGTTGCGAGCGAAGCGGCTTCGCCATCGGGGCAATTTCCGGCCTACGGGCGGGCGATACTAACGAAGGGGGTGGCGCGGCCCCGGCGCAACGGGTACCCTGGGGAGGCCTGTTAGGGGGCAACCACGCGCCGCAGCTCGAATGGAGGCGAGATGCTGGTCCTTACCCGTAAGACCGACCAGAGCATCATGATCGGGGACGACATCGAAGTCTCGGTGCTTGCCGTTTCGCGGGACAAGATCCGCCTTGGGGTCACCGCTCCGCGCGACGTGCCCGTGTTCAGAAAGGAGGTCTACCTCTCGATCAAGGGCGAGGACGGCGGTGGGGAGGCCAAGGGCCTCGGGGCCGTAGAGGACGCGCTCGACGAACTCACGCAAAAGGAGTAAGCCGTTAGTTAAGGTTCCTTCACCATGAGGATGCGGCAGAGCATGAGCGACTTCGAGGTCGCCTTCGAACAGGAGTCGGCGCTCGAGCGTCGCCGGCGCAAGCAGCTGGGCCAACGCGCCGTCGCCCGCTCCAAGGCTCGCCGCATCCAGCGCACCGAGCAGCGGGGCAACATCGGCTTCGGTGCCCTGCTGATCGCGCTCACGACCACGGTCATCGTCGTCACGATCGTGATGTTCGAGACCCTGGCCTGGTTGATGAGCTAGCGCCGCGCCGGGCGGCGACTACGTACCGCAGGCGCCCCAGAGGCCGCGGCCCGCGTCGCCCGCCGCCCGCTCGAGGCGGTCGAAGAGCCCCGCGTACCGGTCGTTGGGCGGGATCGTGAGCGTGCGTGCGTAGCCACGGCGGACCAGCGCCGCGTTGACGAACCGCTTGCCGACGTAGACGTAGGCGAGCAGGCGCCCGTAGACATCGCGGCGCTCGGCGTCGAAGACCAGCTCCACCCGCCTGCCCGCGACCAGCGACTCGTTGAAGTGGCTCGCCCGCTTCGCGTAGCACTGCACCGGGGTGTCGGGCTTCACGGACTCCGGCGTGTCTACGCCGATGTAGCGGACGTCCTCCTCCTCGCCGTCTAGCGCGACCTCGATCGTGTCGCCGTCGACCACGCGCACCGCCGTGGCCTCGACGCGCGGCTTCGACTCCGCGGGACCCTCCTCGCGGGTGGGCTCGTTATCCCCGCCGGTCACGAGGACGACGACGAGGATCACCAGCACGACGATTGCGCCCAGGCTCGGGCCGCGGGCTCCGAATCGCATGGACGCAGTCTCCAAGCCCGCACGGCGTCCCGGCGCCCCGCCGCGGGCAGGGCCGACGCTGGCTGCTCTCGGCGGTGGGCGGGCTCAGCGGGCGACCGGGGGGCGGCGGAAGCGACCTGTCGGGCGCGGCGCCTCGTCGTCGCGCTCGTAGGGGTCGCTATCCGCCACGCTCCGCCGGTACTCCTCCGCGGTCGCGGGCAGCCATGCCGGCTCCGGGGCGGGAGCCGGTCGCTGCTCCCTGACCGTGTACCCAGCGGCGTCGACCCGGCGATGGTATTGCTCGCCGGCCTTGCCGCCTGCGATCGCCGCTAGCAGGCTGCCGAGCAGAACGGCGGCGAGCAGGATCGCGCCTCCGGTGGTCACGTCGCCCTCGTCGACGGGGATTCGAGGCAGGTCGAGGTCGGCGAAGAGGTTGTACTCCTCACCGGCGATCGCGCCGGCCGCGGCCAGCACGACGGCGGTGGCGATGCCCCAGGCCCAGACCCCGAAGCCCTGACGGGCGCCATCGAAGCGGGACATCCGCCCGGCGACGTAGCCGGCCGCGAAGTAGGCGATCAGCGTGACGCCGAAGAGGGCGATCCCGCCGACGATCCCGATCGTGTCGGTCTTGGCGATCGCCTCCACCCCCGTGTCGATCTCGGTGAGCGCGATCGCCGCGCCGGCGGCGCTGACGAGCGCGGTGAGCAGCGCTGCGATGCCTATCGCCACCAACCAGCCGAAGAACGCCGCTCCCCAGTTGATGCCCCCGAAACGCTCGCGCTGGCCCGCCTCGGCGTAATCCATTCGTCGCCTCCGATCGAATCCGTTCGCGGCTCATCTACCCATGGCCCGGCCACGGAAACAGGCGCGTCGCCCGGGGCGAAGTGCGGCCGCTGACGCGGGCGGCCGGGCTGCGATGTCGCCCTAGGCGCCGCCGCCGTCCCGGTAGACCGAGACGAAGCTGCGGTAGGTCTCGGCGATCTGCGCGGCAGCGGGCTCGCGCTCGAGATCGCCCGCCAGGAATCCCGAGAGTGCGTCGCCCCAGATCGAGCGGCCGATCGCGAAGCCGATGTAGCCGTCCACGCCCGCCGCGGCGCGCAGCCAGCCGTTGACCTGCTCCCGGTCGGCGCCGCGGCCGAGCACCACGCAGCTGACCGTGTCGCGGCCGTCCGTGCGGCACTGGGCGACGACCCGCTCGCAATCCTCCGTGCGGTCGAGGCCCTCGATCTTCCACACGTCCGGATCAACCCCGGCCTCCTGGAGCTCAGCGATCGCCCGCACCATCAGCTCGGGCCGCAGCTCCGCGTCATAGCGGGCCGTATCCCCGTCGACCGATTCCAGCTGGCCCTCCTCTGCGGGGACTAGGAGCTCGAACAGGAAGCGGCGCCCGCGCTCGGCGAGCCACTCCGAGAGGGTCCGCAGACGCTCGGCCTGGCGCCGGTTCATCTCCGCGTCGCCGTCGGGGTTGTAGCGGACCAGCACCTTGCTGAAGTCCGGGTCGAACTTCTCGATGTGCTCGCCGAAGTCGTCGCCGTACTCGAAGTCGTACTCCGCCTGGCCGCTCTTCTCGGTCGGCATCGCGAGCTTCATCCCCGCCCCCTTGATCATCTCCGGGATTCCGTTCGGCGAGCCGAACTGCTCGTCGACCAGCCCCCCGGCGGCGGACGAATCCGCGCCATCGGAGACGGCCTTCTCCAGGCCCTCATAGACGAGCAGCTTGCCGTCGGAGATCCGCTGCGTGTCCTCGGGGGTGAGATTGCCCTCGATCCCGAACCACTTCTTCTGAAACGAGCCGCGGTGGTCGAAGGCGAGGATGAACAGGGTGTCCTGGTATCCGGTTGGCATGGGCGGGAACCTAGATGATCGAATCCGGATCCGCGTGCCCACGGGGGCGCGCCAGGCCGAGCTGGGCGGGCACGGTGACCGCAGAGGATCGCCTCGTGCTCGCCCGCCAGTTGCTCGAACGTCTTGCAGGGCTTCGTGTCGGGCCCGCAGGGCTTCGAGCAGGTGGCGCTAGTCTAGCCAGCGGACGCCTGCAAAACGGGCACGACACAAGGAGGAACCCGATGCCCAAGGTCCTGCTGCTCACCGGCGACGCCGCCGAGTCCCTGGAGGTGATGTACCCGTACCAGCGCCTGCTCGAGGAGGGCTACGAGGTCGACATCGCGGCGCCGGAACGCAAGAAGCTTCGCTTCGTCGTCCACGACTTCGAGGACGGCTACGACACCTACACCGAGAAGCCCGGCTACAGCTGGGAGGCCGACGTCGCCTTCGCCGACGTCGATCCCGCCGACTACGCCGCGCTGGTGATCCCCGGCGGGCGCGCGCCCGAGTACATCCGCAACGACGACGACGCCAAGCGGATCATCCGCCACTTCTTCGAGGGTGAGAAGCCAGTCGCCCAGCTCTGCCACGCGCCGCTCGCGCTGGCCGCCGCCGGCGTCCTCGAGGGCCGGCGCTCGGCGGCCTATCCCGAGCTCGCGGTCGACGTCGAAACGGCGGGTGGCGAGTTCGTCGACGGCGCCGGCGTGGTCGACGGCGTGATGGTCTCCGGCCGCGCCTGGCCGGACCATCCCGAGTGGATGCGGGAGTTCATCCGCCTCCTGCGTGAGCACGCGCCGGCCGAGAGCGGCGCCGAGGCTGTCGGGGCGTCGGCCTAGCGCGGGCGGGCCACCCCGACGCCGCGAGCCCCACTCCAACCCGGACGACGTGGACCGGGCGCTTTACGCCGACCTCGCGACGCTGCTCGACGGGGGAGCGGTGCTCAGCGGCACGCTTGCCGCCTACAGCTCCGACGAGACCGAGGGTGCCGGCGTCCACGGGCGTCCCGACGCCGTGGTGCTCCCCGCCGACACCGAGGGCGTGGCGCGCGTCATGGGGTGGTGCTATGAGCACGACGTGCCCGTCATCCCCCGCGGAGGCGGCTCGGGGTTCGCGGGCGGCGCCGTGCCGGTCGACGGCGGCGTCGTCGTGGGTCTCGAGCGGCTCGATCGGGTGCGCTCGCTCGACCCGGGTCGCTGGCGGATGGAGGTGGAGGCTGGAGTGCGCACCGCCACCGTCCAGCGTCTGGCGCGTGAGAACGGTCTCTACTTCCCGCCCGACCCGGGCGCCGCCGAGCAGTCGCAGATCGGGGGCAACCTGGCCACCAACGCGGGCGGCCCGCACGCGTTCAAGTACGGCGTCACTGGCTCCTGGGTCACCGGCCTCGAGGCGGTGATCCCGCCGGGGGAGGTGGTCCGGGTGGGCGGACCGATCCGCAAGGACGTCGCCGGCTACGACCTGCGCGCTCTCCTGATCGGTTCGGAGGGGACCTTGGGCGTGATCACCGCCGCCTGGCTGCGGCTGATTCCCGCCCCCGAGGTGGCGCTTCCTGTGGTCGCGTTCTACCCCGGAACCGAGGCGGGGTGCGTGGCGATCGAGGCGGTGCTGGCAAGCGGCCTCGTGCCGGCGGCGCTCGACTACCTCGACGCCGCGACGCTGCGGGCGGCCGCGGGCTCGTTCCCGGGAGAGGTCCCGGCCGGGGCGGCCTTTGCGGTCATCTGCGAGGCCGACGGCGACAGGGCGAGCGCCGAGGCGCTCCAGGCCGGGCTCGCCGAGGTGCTCGCCGACGGCGCGCTCGAGGCGCGCACACTGGTGGGGTCGAACCTCTCGGGGCTGTGGCGGTGGCGCGACGGCGTCTCGCTGGCGGTCTCCGCCCAGCGGGGCGGCAAGCTCTCGGAGGACATCGTCGTGCCCCTCGATCGACTTGCCGGGGCGATCTTCGAGACGATCGAGATCGGGCGGCGGCACGGGCTCGAGGCTTGCAGCTGGGGGCACGCCGGCGACGGCAATTTGCACTCCACCTTCCTCGTCGATCCGTCGAGCGAGGACGAGCTCCGCCGCGCGGAGGCGGCCGCCGACGAGCTGTTCGAGCTCGCGGGGAGGCTGGGCGGCTCCGTCTCCGGCGAGCACGGACTCGGCTATCTCAAGAGCGGTCAGCTCGCGCGGCAGTGGCCCGAGCCGGCGCTTCGGCTGCACGAGGAGCTGAAGCGCGTCTTCGACCCGAAGGGCCTGCTCAACCCGGGCAAGAAGCTCGCCCGCCCGGCAGTGGCTCGGCAACCCGCCGTTTGAAGCGCGGGCTGGCGGGTTACGATCCGCCCGGCGGCCCATGCTCGAGCACAGATTCACCGGGCCCCCGTTCACGATCGGCATCGAGGAGGAGCTGATGCTCCTCGAGAGCTCGGGGCTCGGCCTCGCGCAGGGGATCGAGACCATCCTGGAGGGGGTTCCGCGCGAGCTCGACGGCCAGGTGAAGCCGGAGCTGATGCAGTCGGTGCTCGAGATCGCCACCACGCCGTGCCCCGACGTGCGCACGGCGGGCGAGGAGCTCGCCACGCTCCGGCGCGCGGTGGCCGAGATCGCCGAGCGCAACGGGATGCTTGTCGGCGCCTCGGGCACGCACCCGTTCGCCCTCTTCGAGGACCAGGAGATCGTCGACCGCCCCCGCTACAGGGAGCTCGCCGCCGAGCTCAGCTACATCGCCCGCCAGGAGCTGATCTTCGGCACCCACGTCCACGTCGGTATCGAGGGACCCGACAAGGCGATCTACGTCGCCGACGGCATCCGTCGCTACCTGCCGCTGCTTCTCGCGCTGTCGGCCAACTCCCCGTTCTGGCGCGGGCAGGCGACGGGGATGATGTCCACGCGGGTAGCGATCTTCCGCGCCTTCCCGCGCGAGGGCGTCCCGCCCCACTACGGCACCTGGGAGATCTTCTGCAACCGGGTCGAGATGATGATGCGGGCCGGGGCGATCGACGACTACACGTACCTGTGGTGGGACGTGCGGCCGCATCCCAACCTGGGCACCGTCGAGACGCGCGTGTTCGACCAGCAGACGCGGCTCGAGCTGACCGTGTCGCTGGCGGCGCTGGTCGCCTCGATCGCCCGGCGGCTCAGCCGCCTCTTCGACTCCGAGGAGCCGCTGCGCGAGTACCCGAGCGAGCTCGTCGACGACAACAAGGTGCGTGCCGCACTGCGCGGCATCGACGGCAAGCTGGTCGACTTCCGCCGCGGGGAGCAGACGCCGGCGCGGGAGATGGCGCGCAAGCTGATCGACCTGGTGGCCGAGGACGCCGAGGCGCTCGGCTGCCGCGACGAGCTGGAGGGGATCAAGGACCTGCTCCAGATCGGCACCGGGGCGCACCGCCAGCTCGAGGTCTACGAGCGCACGGGCGACATGAACGACCTCGTCCGGCTGATCGCCGAGACCAGCCGGCCGTAGGGTTATCGAGCGCCGCGCCGGGCGCGGGATCGCCGCTGCGCGATAATCGCCCGAATGGAATCGTCCTCGCCCGAGCTCAGCGTGGTCTGCAAGAACTGCGGCTCCGAGGTCAGCCCGTACGTGACCGAGTGCCCGTACTGCGGCACCCGGCTCCGAAAGCGGGCGCCGAAGCTCGAGCGGGTCGGCGACGAGGTCCGGCCCCGCGAGGGCCGGCGCGAGCGGCGCGCCCGCCGGGCGGCCGAGCGTCGCCAGCGGGCGGCCGCGCGGAGGG
>JBKPFS010000012.1:0-16141 GCA_046728935.1 Actinomycetota bacterium
TCGCGCGCCTGGACCCGTTGGGCCCAGGCTGTCGCGGGGCGGGGCCGCCGCGGGCATCGGCATGGCGGTGATCGTTGCACTCGTGGTCGCCGCCACCACCCTCCAGCTCGGGACCTCCGACGCCAACACGGTCGCCACCGCGGGCGATTCGAGGGACGGCCTGGTCGCGCTCGAGGACGCCGGGATCGGCGAGGGCTCGATCCTCCCGCACGAGATCCTGGTCGAGGGCGGTACCGATCCTGATCGGGTCGCGGCGCAGCTCGACGACGTCGAGGGGATCCACGGCGCGGTCGCCCCCGACAACGGCGACTGGCGGCGCAGCGGGACCGCGATCGTCGAGGCGATCCCCGTCCCGGACAGCGGCACGGATGAGGGCGAGGCGACCCTCGCCGCCGTCCGCGACGCCGCGCACTCGGCGGGCCCTGACGTCCGCGTCGGAGGCCAGCCGGCGGCCAACGACGACTTCATCGACGCGGTCTACGGGAGCTTCCCGCTGATGATCGTGCTGATCACCGTGACCACGTTCATCCTCCTCGCGCGGGCCTTCCGCTCGCTGCTGCTGCCGGCGAAGGCGATCATCCTCAACGTCCTGAGCGTCGCCGCCGCCTGGGGCGTGCTGGTCCTCGTCTGGCAGGAGGGGTACGGCTCCGAGGCGATCTGGGACATCCAGGCGACGGGGTCGATCCCCTCGTGGCTCCCGCTGATGATCTTCGCCTTCCTGTTCGGCCTCTCGATGGACTACGAGGTGTTCATCCTCTCCCGGATGCGAGAGGAGTACGACCGCACGGGCTCCACCGAGACCGCCGTCGTCCAGGGCATCGGCCGAACGGGGCGGCTCGTGACGAGCGCGGCGCTGATCCTGTTCCTCGCGTTCACCTCCATGGCCTCCAGCCCCGGCACGGACATCAAGATGTTCGCGACGGGCCTCGGCGCCGGGATCCTGCTCGACGCAACGGTCATCCGGGCGCTGATCGTCCCGGCGGTGATCTCCCTGATGGGCCGGTACAACTGGTGGCTGCCGAGCTGGCCGGCGAGGCTGCTCCGGGTCGAGCCCTCGCACCTGGCGCCCGCGGCCGAGAAAGCCTAGAGACCGCGCTCAGTCGCCGGCGGGCACGGAGCGGATAGGTTCCGCGTCGTGCCCGAAACCCTCAGCGCCGACGAGGCCGCGGCCCGCCTCGAGCCGTCGGACACGCTCGGGATCCCGCTCGGGACGGGGCAGCCGCCGGCGTTCCTCGAGGCCCTCGGAAGGCGCGAAGACTGGGAGCACCTGCGGATTTACGGCGCGCTGCTGCTCGCCTGGTCGGAGGCGTTCAAGCATCCCAGGGTCCACGTCCTGTCTGGCTTCTTCGGGCCGGTCGAGCGGGCGCTCCGCGACCAGGGAGCCAACATCAGCTTCGCGCCCGCCGACTTTCGCCGCTTCGAGCCGCTGCTGGAGGCGCAGGCCCCCCGAGTGATCGCGACCGTCGCCGCGCCGCCGGACGACGCCGGCTGGTGCAGCCTCTCGCTCCACGCGGGCGGCACGGTGAAGGAGCTCGAGCGCGCGGCCGCCGATCCCAACCGACTCTTGGTCGTCGAGGTCTCGCCGAAGTTCCCCCGCACGGTCGGGCTCCCGCCCGGCTACCGGCACGCGGTCCACCGCGACCACATGGACGTGCTGGTGGAGTCGGAGGCGGAGCCGTTCCAGCTTCCCGATCCCGAGCCGGGCGAGATCGATGAGGCGATCGCCGCGAACGCCCGCCGCTACATTCCCGACGGGGCGACGCTTCAGACCGGGATCGGGGCCGTCCCCTCGGCGATCGCCGGCCGCCTCGCCGAGGGCGACGGCGGCGACTACGGCGTCCACTCCGAGATGTTCACCAACGGCCTCATGCTCCTCCACAAGGCGGGCAAGGTGACCAACCGCAAGGGCCAGTTCGACGGCGTCTCGGTGGCGACGTTCGCGGGCGGGTCCACCCAGCTCTACGAGTGGCTCGACGGCAACGACCAGGTGGCGTTCCTGCCGGTCGAGGTGATCAACTCACCCGACCTGATCGGCCGCAACAGGCTGATGGTCACGATCAACGGCGCGATGGCCGTCGACATACATGGCCAGGTCGTCGCCGACACGATCCGCGGCGCGCAGTACTCGGGAATCGGGGGCCACGAGGACTTCATCGCCGGTCCCGCGCTGTCGCTCGAGGATCGCTCGCTCCTCTGCTTGCCGTCGACGGTGAGGATCGACGGCGAGCGGCGCTCAAGGATCGTGCCCTGGTTCGAGGCCGGCGAGGTGGTGACCACGCCTCGCCACCAGGTAGACGTGATCGTCACCGAACACGGGGCGGCCGAGCTCCAGGGGCTCACCGTCCACCAGCGGGGCGAGGCGCTCGCCAAGGTCGCCCACCCCGAGTTCCGGGACGAGCTGCTTTCGGCCGCGGAGCGCGCCTCCGGCGGCCGCTCCGCCGTCCCGGCCGACTAGAGCCCGAACGCCGAGGGAGCGCTGAGGTTACTCGCGGTTCAGCCAGACCGCGACCGCGGCCGTGAAGATGACGATGTCGCCGATCACGATCAGGTGGTCCCAACCGTCGAACACCTGGATCGCCGCCACCGTGAGCGCCGCCAGAATCCCGATCGAGACGAGCAGGAACACGGCAGTCGCGCGCCTTCCGGCCTCCGAGCGCGGGCGCATGCTGCGCTCCGAGTAGGTCGCCCGCTCGAACTGGTTGCGGTCTAGCTCGGTCATCCTCGACATGCTTCACACACCCCTCTGGATCGGTTCCGAACGAGCGTACCCCACTCGGCGGCATCGGCGTGTGACTGCGTCACACACGGGTAGTAGCCCGAGGACTGCGAGCGCAGCGGCGAGGTCGCGGATCGCCTGAGCCAGGACGGCATCGACGCTGCGAGCATCGAGGGAGGGATGGAGGCGTGGCGCGGTGACAACATGCCGACCCAGCCCTCACCCGATCCGCGCCAGGAGCGCGCGGAGCCTCCGAAGCTGCCCGGGCGTTTGAGGGAGCGAGTTGGACGCGAAGTCCAGGATGGGCGCCGGCAATGCTCCTACCCGTCCAGGCCTAGCGGGAACACGTAGTTGGCGTCCCGGTAAACAGGTACACTCTCATCTTCCTCTCACGCGATTGCAGGATGAGCGCAGCCGGTAGAGCGATCGTGTCCGCCCGCAGGGCGGCTTCCGAACGGTTAATCCGCGCCAGGCTGCGCCGTGAGCATGCCCGGCGCAAGCGGGAGACCCGCCGCTACCAGCGCGCTCACCGGCGCGCCGGTAGCCAGCTCGACTCCTGAGCCCACGTCTCTGAGCAGACGACTACCCGGAGCTGTCGCGGGCGAGCGCCTGGTCGGGGTCGGAGCCCCAGGCCGAGATCGTGACCACGTACTCGCCGTTGGCCGTCCAGGAGACGGGCAGGCTCGCCGAGCCAGGGCCGACGCGGCCGAAGCTCTGCGAACCGCCGCCGGGTGCGGTCACCTTCGCCGTGTAGTACTCGGCGCCGGAGATCGAGCCGAACGACACATCGACCTCGCAGGTGATCGCCCCGCCGCCGCCCTCGCAGCCGGATACCGAAGCCGACACGGAGAGAGTGTGGACCGACTGGCCGGATGCGCCCCCAGCCGCCACGCCAGCCACGGCCGACACGCCCGCCACGGCGAGCCACCGACGAAGGTGCTTGCGGGGATCCATCCTCCTGACGCTCTTAAACCGCCGAACCTTGGCGGTATCCGGGAGGTTATCGGGCACTCCGTCGACTACGCCGCGCGCAGGTGGCGCCGCCTGGCGGTTCGCCGCTCGAGAAGCTCGCCCCACTCCCCGTCATCTATCCGGTGGGGCGTCGTCGAAACCAGGAACTCTGCCATCGCCTCGGCGAGCCCGTCGGGGTCCTCGAGATTGGGGAAGTGCGCCGCCCGCGGCAGGGTACGGAAGTGGCTGTGGGGGATCGCCTCGTGCGCAGCCAGCCCGTGCTCGAGCGGGATCGTCCGATCGCGCTCGCCCCACACGATCAGGGTCGGGACGCCCCCGAGGAGGTAGAGACGGTCGCGGGCGCTGACCCGCTGGCCGCGGATGTCGATCACGGAACGCAGGGTGTTGAGGAACGCCGCCCTCGCGCCGGGAACCTGAAGGGGGCGAAGCGCCCGGACAACCGCCCGCAGGTAGACGCCCCGGCCCGACTCCCGCGCGTCGAGGTGCCGGCCGATTCCCTCGAGCGCGTCGAGGAAGCGCGGCTCCGCGGCGATGCGCAGCGCGGTGTGCGCGCCCGGGAGCACGGCAGCGCGAAGCAGCGGGCTGACCTCATGGCCGAGGCCGCCGCTCGAGATCAGCACCAGCCGTTCCACCCGCTGCGGGAACTGCCAGAAGAACTGCATCGCCACCCCGCCGCCAAGCGAGTGTCCGACGATCGTCGAGCTCTCGACGCCGATCGCGCTGAGCAGATCCCGGATCGCCGCCGCGTGGGCGCCGAGCGAATAGTCGCCGCGAGGGGTGGCCGAGTCACCGTGGCCGATGAGGTCCGGCGCGATCACGGTGTTGCGATCGGCGAGCCGCAGCGCCACCTCCTTCCAGTGGCGCGAGGAGTTGACCATGCCGTGGATCAGCACCAGCGGCGGGCCGCTCCCGACCGTTCTGTAGATCACCCGGTGGCCGTGGAGCTGCGCCTCCCAGGGCTCGAACTCGGTCGCGCTCACGGCGAGGACCTTAGAGGCTGTCTCGACACCCCACGTGTGCGCTCCGGCGCCGTCAGGCGTGCGCGGGGGGTTTTGAGCCAGCCTCGTGGAGGCAATGGCCGAATTTGCGGACGGAGCGGCTTTTATTCGGCCCGATCGCTCAAGCGATCGCACCCCCGCGCCGATGAGATGCGCATGGGGCCCGCTCTGATCCTGGGCGCACTGATCCTGGGCGCACTACTGGTCGTGGCGATCGGCGCGATCGCGATCTATTCGCTCTTCCTCGCCAGCGACGAGCGGCGGTGGGCGGCGCAGGAGCGCGCCGTGGAGCGGCGGCTTCAGCGCGAGCTCGCCCGGCGCCGACGTGAGACGCGCCGCTATCAGCGCAGCCACGAGCGCGCCCGCAGCCGATTCGGCTCCCCCGCGCGGCGCTAGCGACGCCGACCCGGCTCAGGCGGTCGCGATCAGGACCGCCGTCGCGAGCGCGAGCACGGCGCCGAGGGCGGTCAACGCGAGCGGGATCCAGCCCGCCGGCTGTTGCCAGCCTCCCTCGTCGAGGGCCCGGTCGACCGCCGCCGAGCGCGCCCTCCCGTACCAGATCATCAGGATCGCGTAGACCGAGAAGGCGACGCCGAGGGCGACGTACGGCCACTCGAGGGTGGAGTTGTCGATCTCCGGCACCACCCGCCCGACCCCGATCGCCACCGCGAGCGCCGTGAGCCCGGTTCGCCACCAGGCAAGCTGGGTGCGTTCATTCGCCAGCCGGGTCCGCCTCATCGCATCGCGCTCCTGGGGGCCCTGGTCCACGGCGCTGATCCTACGGTCCGGTCGGGGCCCGTATCGGGTCCGTGCGTGACGCGGAACTCGATCTCGCACAGGTCCGTCGGGCGGCTCAGCGGAACCGCCGGTTCTCGATCCGGCCCGGCCGGGAGCGACCCACCCTCTAAAAGCCCCCTCGGGTCTATAGAAAGACTCGCTCGCCTGGTGGAAATCTCCATCACCACGCACAAGCGACTTCATCGTGGTGAACGCCACCTCCACCACGTGGAAGTTTCTTTCTATAGACGCGAGGACGTCTAGGAGGTTTATCGGGGCGAGGCCAGCTCAGGCGTCGTGCTCGAGGGCCGCCCGCGCCGCCGCCGGCGTCTCCTCGGAGAACCAGCCGCGCGAGAGCGGGTCGCGCTCGATCCCCTCCCGCATCGCGGCCAGGGCGGCGCCGCGGAGCTGGCGCTTGACGGTCTCGTAGGTGCCGGACGGGAGCGCCGCGAGCTCGCGCGCGATCGCGAGCGAGCGCTCGAGGACGCGCTCGGGGTCGGCGAGCTCGTCGACGAGGCCGAGCTTCAGCGCCTCGTCCGCGTCGAGAAGCTTCGCCCCGAGGACGAGGCGCCGGACCGCCGGCGGCGGGAGCTCGGCCTTCACCGTCCCCATCGCCGCCACCGGATAGGGAGCGCCTACGCGGAGCTCGGTGAGTCCATAGGTCGCCTCTCGCGAGCCGACGCGATGATCGGCGCACAAGGCGAGGATCATCCCGCCAGCGACGGCGTGGCCGTTGACGGCCGCGACCACAGGGCGGGGGAAGCCGTACCAGTCGCAGAAGAGGCGATTGATCCCGTCGACCATCTCGCGCTGCTCGTCGACCGAGAGGGTCGGCGCGAGCTTCAGGTCGACCCCGCCCGAGAAGAAGCGCCCGGAGCCGGTGATCGCGACCGCATCGGGAAGCTCCCCACGGAGTCGCTCGACCAGCCCGGCGCCCTCCGCGAGGAGGTCGGGCGCGAGCGCGTTCGCGGGCGGGCGCTCGATCCGCACGATCGCGACGCCGTCGACCTCCTCGATGGAGAGCAGCTCCGCCATCTAGTGGGGCCTCAAGGCTAACCGCTGCCTTCGGGGCGGGGATCGTCGACGAACCCGGGGTTGAGCAGGTATGCCGTGCTCTAGCCCGGGTTCATTGGTCTGGGGTCGGGCCGCGGCCCGGCGAGCTCAGTCCTCGTCGGACTCTTCGGCCTCGTCGTCTTCGTCGTCGTCGGCAGGGTTCGTCTGGTCGACGAGTCGCTTGGCGGCGTACGGCGTCGCACCCGGATCGTGCTTCGGAAGCTTCGCCTTGACCACGACGTTGTCGCCGGCGACGAGGTCGCTCGTATCGATCGCGTCGTCGGCGTTGGTGTCGGCGACGGTCAGCTTCGCCCCGGAGAGGTCGAACTGGACGTCGACGCCGACCAGGCCCGCCTTGCGTGCGTGCCGGTTGCCCTTCTTCACCGCGACCAGGCCGTCGCCGCCATAGGTGCCCTTGAAGACGTACGCGACGCCGTGGTTTTTGCCGTGGTCCTTGGCCTTGCCCTTGCCCGGCTTCGCGGCGGCCGCCCCTGGCAGCGCGATCGCGGCGACGCCGAGAACGGCGAGTGCGATGGTCTTGCGTCGGTTCATCTCAGGTTCCTTTGTTTCGAGCGTGGACGTATCCCTCCCTCGACCGGATCGACGCGCTCGTTTAGCGCTTCGCGATGCCCTGGACGCGCGTCCGGCGGCTTAGGTGGCGTCCCGCTCGACGTATTCCTTCAGCTTGCCGGGCATGGTGTCGACCATCTGCTTTCGGAGCAGATCGACGATCGGCCCCCTGATCACCATGCCGAGCAGGCGCCCGAGGTCCACGGACAGGCGGTAGGTCGCTCGGGTGCGACCCTGGCCAAGATCCTCGAACGCCCAGCTTCCCTCGACCGCAGAAAGGTCACCCTCCTCCTGCTCCCAGCTCAGGCCCGCCGGCTCGTCGTAGGAGAAGCGAAGGCGGGAGCGAAGATCGCGCACCTTCCCGTCGCTTACGGTATCGACGACCACCTGGCGCCCGGCGCCGTCTCGGTCGAGACACTCGGCGCTCTTGATTCCCGGCTGCCAGCGCGGCGAGGCCTCGACGTCCGCGGCGACGTCATAGACGCGCGCGATCGGCGCCTCGATCACCTCGCTCGCGTCGCCCTCGATCCGTCCCATCGACGCAGACCCTACGCCCATCGGGCGCCGCGAACGGGCAAACGAAAGCCCCCGCTGGCGCGGGGGCTGCCGAGCGAGCGGGGCGATCAGTAGCCGCCGCCGCCGCCGCCGCCGGAGTCGCCGCCCGAATAGGCGATCACCAGCGCGATCCCGATCGCAACGGCGATCACGACTGCTACCGTGACCCACGCTCGCCAGCGTTGCTGAAAGAGGGTGCTCATCGAATCACCTCCTCTTCTCGGGTATACCTGCCTGGCGGGCCGAGAGTTCACTCTCCACCTCAAAGTCTGGGCAAAGATCGCTGCTAGCCGAGCTCGCGCGGGACCACGAACGCCTCGAGCGCCGCGGCGCCCGGCTCCAGCTCGCCCCAGGAGCCCTCGAAGCGGAGCGTCGCGAGGGCCCCGGTTGGGTACTTCGCCTCCATCCGCGCGCGGGCGTCGCCGTCGTCCTCCTCGCCGGCGAGCTCCAGAGCCAGCTCCTCGATCGCGGGGTTGTGCCCGATCAGCATCGCGGAGCCAACCTCGTCTGGGACCCGCCGAAGGCGCGTCAGGAGCGCGTCTGATCCGGCGCCGTAGAGGTCTCCCTCGACCTCCAGCTCAGCCTCGGGCGGAAGCCCCTCGCGAACCCCGTCGAGGGTCTCGACCGCGCGGGCGGCGGAGGAGCAGAGCACGAGGTCGGGGCGAACGCCGGCATCGCGGAAGTGGCGGCCGAGCTTCGCCACGGCCTTTCGCCCCCGCTTCGCAAGCGGCCGCTCGTGGTCGGCGAGGTCGGGCTGGTCCCAGCTCGACTTGGCGTGGCGCAGCAGGTAGATCCGATGCCGCAACCTAGTGGGCCTACTAGCGGTGCCTCACGCCCGACTGCGCGAAGGCGGCGGGCGTCCGCTCGCCGACGATAACCTCGCCGAGCGCCTCGTCGATCGCGTCGAGGACGTCCTGGGAGAGCTCGACGCCGGAGGCCGCGGCGTTGTCGCGCACCTGCTCAGGGCGCGTGGCGCCGATGATCGCCGAGGCCACCTCATCGCGTCGCAACACCCACGCGAGCGCTAGCTGCACCATCGTCAGGCCCGCGTCGTCGGCGATCGGGCGCAGGCGCTGTACCGCTTCCAGGACGTCGTCGTCCATGTAGCGACCGATCGCAACGCTCATCTCGTCGCTGGCGGCGCGACTGTCGGGCGGCGGCGAGGAGCCCGGCGCGTACTTCCCCGTCAGCACGCCCTGGGCCAGGGGCGACCAGACGATCTGGGAAATGCCGTGCTCCCGGCAGAGGCCGAACACCTCCGCCTCTGGCGCGCGCCAGATCATGTTGTACTGCGGCTGCGAGGAGACGAACTTGACCGCGCCCGGCACCTCGAGCCCGGCGCGGATCTGCTCCGGGGTCCATTCACTGAATCCGATGCAGCGGGCCTTCCCCTGCTCGACCACCTCGGTGAGCGCCTCCATCGTCTCCTCGATCGGGGTCTCGGTGTCGAAGCGGTGGCACTGGTAGAGGTCCACGTAGTCGGTCTGAAGGCGGCCGAGCGAGGCGTCGATCTGCTTGTGGATCTGCTCGGCGGAGAGGCCCCTGTCAGTCGCCGACATGGGGAAGAAGACCTTGGTCGCGAGCACGTAGCTCTCGCGGGGGTGCCGGGAGAGGATCTCACCCCAGACCTCCTCGGCGGCGCCGGTCCCGTAGACGTTCGAGGTGTCGAAGAAGTTGATCCCGGCGTCGAAGGCCGCCTCGGTGCACGCCTCCGTCTGCTCGCGACCGACCCCGCCCGAGTAGGTGAGCCAGGAGCCGAGCGAGATCTCCGAGACCTCGAGGGCGCTGTCTCCGAGCCGGCGCCGGTTCACGGCCCCGACTGTACCCGCCCGGGCGCGGACCTATCCCGCGCGGCTGCGAGGATCGCGTCGGCGGAGCACTCGACATCGTCGGCCGTCGTCTGCCAGCCGACGATCGAGACCCGCATCACGGTCTGGCCGTTGAACGTGCTGCCGCTGAGCCAGCAGGTCCCGTCCCGCTGGACCGCGCCGATGACGGCGTCGGTGAGCTCGTCGTCGTCGCCGAACCGGACGATCACCTGGTTGAGGACCACGTCGTTGAGGACCTCCACCCCGTCTGCCTCGTCGAGTCGCTCGGCCATCAGCTCGGCGTGGTCGCAGCAGCGGTCGATCATCGCGCTCACACCGTCTCGTCCCAGCGCTCGCAGGGCCGCGTAGACCGGCAGCCCGCGCACACGCCGAGAGAACTCCGGCGTCCAGTCGAAGCCCCACGGGACGTCCTCGTCGTGCTCCGGGATGTAGGCGGAGGTCGAGGTCATCGCCGCTCGGTGGGCGGCGGCATCCGCGACCGCCGCGATCCCGCAGTCGTACGGCACGTTGAGCCACTTGTGGCCGTCGGTCGCCCAGGAATCCGCGCGCTCGAACCCATCGAGCAGATGGCGGCGCGCGGGGCTCGCCGCGGCCCACAGCCCGAAGGCGCCGTCGATGTGGCACCAGGCGCCTTGCGCGCGGCAGACGTCCACGATCTCGCCGATGGGATCGAAGGCGCCGGTGTTGATCTCGCCGGCCTGGGCGCAGACGATCGTCGGGCCGTCGTGGTCGGCCAGAACGCGTTCGAGCTCCGTCGTGAGCATTCGTCCCTGATCGTCGGCTGCGACGGTGCCCACCCGCTCCGCGCCCAGGCCGAGCATGCGGCAGGCCACCGTCACGGTCACGTGCAGCTGCTCGCCGGCGATCACCCGCACCTCGGGCGCGCCCCGGAGGCCCTCGGCCTCGACATCCCAGCCGACGTCGCGCAGGACGGCGTGGCGCGCCGCCGCGAGGCACGTGAAGTGGGCCATCTGACAGCCGGTGACGAAGCCGATGCCGCAATCCGCGGGCAGCCCCAACAGCTCGCGCACCCAGCCGGCGGCGACCTCCTCGGCCACCGAGAGCGCCGGCGAGGCGACGTATCCGCCGCCATTCTGGTCCCAGGCCGAGGTCAACCAGTCGGCCGCCACGGCGACCGGCAGCGCGCCGCCGATCACGAAGCCGAAGTAGCGCGGGCCCGCGGATGCGATCAACCCGCCTTCGACGTCACGGGCGAGCTCGGAGATCACGGCCCGCGGATCCTCGCCCTCCGGGCTCAGCGTGCGCGCCAGGCGCGCACGAAGCTCGTCGATGTCAGCCTCGGCTCCGACGCGGCGAGCGTGGAGGCCATCGACATACTCCCGCGCCAGACGCGCCGCGTTGTCGAGAACCTCATAACGCTCGTCCACCGCGACGAATCTACAGCCGATCAGCGCGACGGAGGCGGCCCGAGAACCGTGATGTCGTACCGCTCGCGCTCGGGGCTGGCGGACCGCGAGCCGTAGCGCTCCATGGCGGCGTTCGCCACGGGGCACTTGCCCTCGGGCCGGCCGCACGTCGTGGTGTCGCACAGCCGGCACATCCAGCGAACCGCTCCCGGTCCGCGCATTAAGCCGACCAGCACCCTCGAGATCAGGTCCTCGAGCGCCTGCCGCTCGCTCGGCTCCAGCGTCGCGAGCGCGTCGGCGAGCACCTCCCCGCGGGCCCGCGAGACCCGCTTCGCGGCTCGGCGACCTGACGGGGTCAGGATGATGAGGCTTGCGCGCGCATCGCTCCCCCTCCGCCGCGCGACGTTGCCCGCCTCCTCGAGGCGATCGACGAGGCGCACCGTGCCCGACGACGTCAGCCCCAGGACCTGACGTAGGAGATCGATCGAGGGGCGGTCGAGGAAGTGATGCAGGGCCGACAGCGCGGTGGCCTGAGTCATCGAGCCCGAGGCGGCCTCGCCGACGGCATCCTGCATCCGATCGCCGACCACCAGCGCCAGCGCGCCGAGCAGATTGGCGAGCCGGTCGAACTCGGCGTCGGACCGAGCTCCCTCACTCAAAGTCGTACTCGAGCGTCAGCGAGGGCTCGCCGCCCAGCGGCGCCGTGAACTGCCCCTCGCCTCTCAGGCCGCTGAGGTCACCAGTGGCCGAGCCAGGTACCACCGACCACTCGCCCCTCGCCTCGCGGCCGTCGAAGGTGCCGCTGTTCTGGAGCACGAAGCTTCCGGAACGGTCGCCCAACCGGCCGTCGACCTGCTGGAGCCCGACGAAGTCGGCCGTCTCGTCCGGCCGGTAGCACATCAGCCACTCCACGGCGCCCTCGCCCTCGACGTCGCCGGAGAAGCCCTGCTTGACGCTTGCGCGGGTGAGCTTTCTCCCGTCCCCGAGTTCGGCGTAGGTGTCCTCGTCCCACGATTTGACCTTGAAGTTGCCTTCCGCATGCGTGCTCATCGCACACCTCCATCGTCGTCGAGATTTATGTGTGTGAGTCACGCACATACCCTGGGTCTCCCGGGCTCAAACGCCCTCTTCGCGCACAAGCTCGTCGAGCCCCTCGGCCGGAATCCGGGCGACCCCCATCTCCACGCGCCTGCCGCGCAGCGGCGTGCCCTCGGCCTCGAGCAGGCGTCGCTGGGGCGATCCCTGGGTCAGCGATCCGTCGGCGCGGACGACCCGCTGCCAGGGCACCGAGGGGTCATGCGTCTTCGCGAGCACCTGCCCGGCGAAGCGCGGCGCCTCGGGACAGAGGTCGCCGTAGGTGGTCACGAACCCTGGCGGAACGGCGCGAAGCCGCCGCAGGACCCGCTCGGCGCGCGAGGCTTCGGGCATGCACAGTTTGTAGCGCCCCCGTCCGCCAAGCCGAGCTCAGCTCAGACCGCGATCACCAGACGGCCGTCCTCCTCCTCCACGGCCGTCCCGAACTCGCGGCACGCGGTCCGAAGCCGGCGCGCGATCCACGTCCAATCGTCGCCGCCGGCGACGCGGGTGTGGCAGTACTCGAGCTTCAGGGGCAGCGCCTCGATCCTTGCGACTCGCCCGAGATCGAGGTCGACGAACCAAAGCAGGCCGAGGTCGTTTCGAAGCCATTCGTCGACGCGGTAATCGTCAACGAAGTCGCCCAGGTCGAAGAGCACCGGTCCGTCCGTCCCGTGGAAGACGTGCGCGGAGTGGCCGGCGATCAGGGTCGCGCCAGCCTCGAGGAGGGCAGTGGCCGCCCGGCGGACGTACCGCGGAGGGGACGAGGTCATGTTCGGTCCCCAGTGCGGGAACGCCAGCACCGCCTCCGTGCCGTCGGCGTGCATGGCCTCGAGCAGCCAATCCGACGGCCTGCCGCGCGAGAGCTCGTCGAGTGCGATCCCCGGCCGCTCAGATCCGGCGGCGTATTCGACCGGATGGTCGGAGAAAGCCACGACCCGCAGCCGCTCGCCGCCGGCCTCGAGATCCACTGCGGCCCGCGCCTCGGCTTCCCGACTCCCGGCGCCCGCCCAGCGGATCCCCGCGGCGCGCAGGTACTCGAGGGTGTCGACGAGCGCTTCGGGCCCGTAATCGAGCGCATGGTTGTTCGCGAGGCCAACGCAGCTCACCCCGAGATGAGCGAGGGCGTCAACCGCGGCAGGCGGAGCGCGGAAGTGGAACACGCGTCCACGTGCCGGCGATCCCCGCTCCGAGATGCAGCACTCGAGGTTGACGATCACGAGATCCGCCGCGCGCGTCGCCTCGACGAGCTCGGGGGCGAACAGAGACTCGGGCGGGGCCTCGTCGAGCCGCTCACGGACGCCCCGGCCGATCATCGTGTCGCCCGCGAGCGCCAGCCTCACGCCCTAACTGATAGCAACGCGAACGCCACCGCGGGCCCATCGAGACGGCGGTCGTAGAAGCGGGCATCATCCGAGGCGTGACCGCCTCCCCTCTCGCCCGCCACCTGCTCCGCGCCCGCGACCTCATCGACGGGCATTACGCCGAGCCGCTCGACCTCGAGGCGCTGGCGCGCGCGGCCCACGTCTCGCCGCGGCACTTCAGCCGCAGCTTCCGACGCACCTTCGACGAGACCCCTCACCAGTACCTGCTGACGCGCCGCCTCGAGCGCGCCCGACATCTGCTGCGCACCACCGACCTCCAGGTCGGGGAGATCTGCCTCGAGGTCGGCTTTGCGAGCGTGGGCTCGTTCACGACCACGTTCAGACGTCGCGTCGGCGTCTCCCCGACCGCCTACCGGCGCGCAAACGGGGCTCCGTCGCCGGTCGACAGGATCCCGCTGTGCTTCGTGATGGCGTGGGCTCGCCATCCCGGAGTGGGCGCGTTTCGAGAAGACAGCGCGGCGCCTCGCGACTAGTGTCGCCGCGAGAGTTCGATCGACGAGAAAGGAAGGAACGAGATGCTCGAAGCGATGTCACACGTCGGCGTGTGGGTGCGCGACCAGGAGGAGGCGAAGACCTTCTACACCGAGAAGCTCGGCTTCGAGGTTCACGACGACGCGACCCTGGAGGACCTGGGCGGCTATCGCTGGCTCACGGTGGGGCCCTCGGACCAGCCCGATCTCAGCCTGATCCTCAGCCGTCCGGGGCCGCCGGCGATGGACGAGAGCACCGCCGAGCAGGTGCTGGAGCTGGTCGCGAAGGGCGCGATGGGCGGCGGCATCTTCCGCACCGAGGACTGCCGGGCGACGTGCAAGGAGCTCGAGGGACGCGGCCTGGAGCTGGCGCAGCAGCCGGACGAGCGCTTCTACGGCATCGACGCGACCTTCCGCGACCCGTCGGGGAACCTGTGGCGCATCGTCCAGCCCCTCGAGTACGAGATCGATCAGCTCTCCTGACATGTGTCACCTCCTCCGGTCGCCAACACCGCCGCTGACTATCCTGAGAGGCACATCCCATCAGGAGGTTCGAGATGGCTCTGCAGATTGGCGATACGGCACCGGACTTCGAGGCCGACTCCACGGAGGGGCGCATCAGCTTCCACGACTGGATCGGCGACTCGTGGGCGGTGCTGTTCTCCCACCCCAAGGACTTCACCCCGGTGTGCACCACCGAGCTCGGCTACATGGCCAACGTCAAGCCCGAGTTCGACCGCCGCGACGTGAAGATCGCCGGGCTCTCCGTCGACGTGACCAGCGACCACGAGGGCTGGGCGAAGGACATCGAGGAGACACAGGGGACCGCGCCCAACTACCCGATCATCGCCGATTCGGACTTCAGCGTCTCGAAGCTCTACGGGATGCTCCCCGCGGACACGAGCGGCGACCCTGGGGAGCGGACGCCCGCCGACAACCAGACGGTGCGCAACGTCTTCGTCATCGGCCCGGACAAGAAGATCAAGCTGATCCTCGTCTATCCGATGACGACCGGCCGCAACTTCGACGAGGTCTTGCGGGTGATCGACTCGCTGCAGCTGACGGCCAAGCACAAGGTTGCGACCCCGGTGAACTGGAAGGAGGGCGAGGACGTGATCATCGCGGGCTCGGTCTCCGACGAGGACGCGAAGGATCTGTTCGGCGAGTGGGAGGCGCCGAAGCCCTACATCCGCATCGTGCCGCAGCCGCGCTGACTCACCCGGGCGGCGGGTCCGAGACCCGGCGCAGGAAGTCGGCGAAGCCGCCGTCCGGGGCGTGAACGTTGAGGAACCGGGCCGCCCCGTCCCGGGTGTGGGCGAACGCGTGCCTGATTCCGCGCGGGATCGAGGCGAGCGTGTGCGCGCCCACCGGGTGGACCGAGTCCTCGACCGTCATCTCGAGCTCGCCCCGAGGACGTAGAAGGAGTCCACCTGGCGCTCATGGTGGTGCACGTCGGGGCCGGTGAACGGGCCGTCGATGATGAACTCGCTGAAGCACAGGTCGGGCAGGTCGCTCTTCAAGAAGATGACGCGGTTGCGCGACACCAGCCGCTCGCCCTCACCGGGGCCGCGGACGATCGCCTCGGAGGCCACTAATCCGCCATCCGGGGGCGGGTCGAAGCTGTCAAAGCCCGCCTCGCGCCCGTCGCGGGCAGCGCGCATGTACGCGGCGAATCCACCGTCCGGAGCGTGGAAGTTGAGAAAGCGCGCGTCGCCGTCACCGTCGTTCCGGAACGAGTGGGTGACGTTGGGCGGCACCGCGACGAACCCGCCGGCAGGGACGCTGGACCGCTCGCCCTCGGGTCCCAGCGCGAAGTTGAGCACCCCGTCGAGGATGAAGAAAGCGTCGGTGTGCTCGCGGTGGACGTGCGGGTCGGGTCCGCGCTCGCCCGGGCCGTAGCGCGATCGCGTGATCGAGATGTCCTGGAGGCCCGCGAGCAGGACCACCTCGCGACGCTCTCTGTCGGTGATCGTCTCGCCGTCGCCTGGGTGCAGAAGGACATCGTCCACGACGCGGTTGTATCGGAACCGTGCGCGCGCTTGCATCGGCAATCGGATATAAAACCGATCGGTTAAATACCGATCGGCCCTCCCCACGCCTTTGACCACCGTAGAGCTCGACCGGACCTTCGCAGCGCTCGCCGACCCAACGCGCCGAGAGATCCTCGCGCGGCTGCGGGCCGGGGAGGCGACCGTGACCGAGCTCGCCGAGCCGTTCAGCGTCAGCCTCCCGGCGATCTCCAAGCACCTCAAGGTGCTCGAGCGCGCGGGGCTGGTCGAGCGGGGTCGCGCCGCGCAGCGACGGCCGTGCCGGCTGCGGCCGGCGCCCCTGGCGGAGGCGCAGGGATGGCTGGCGGGCTACGAGCCGTTCTGGGA
>JBKPFS010000013.1:0-4106 GCA_046728935.1 Actinomycetota bacterium
GACCAGGTCGCGCTCGAGCGGGGTCCGCGGCGCGTGGGGGCGCGGCAGCTCCTCGGTGAAGAACGCCGGATCGTCCTGCTCCGAGCCGTAGCGATGGGTCGAGCTCTTGAAGACGAACTTCCGCACCGGCGAGTCCCCGCCCGTGCAGGCAGCGAGGATGTTCATCGTCCCGATGACGTTGTTCTCGTGCGCCTCGCGAGGCGGCATCGCGACCGAGTTCACGGTCAGGCGCGTGTCGATCACGGTGTCGATCTCGGCCGCGCGAACGATCCGCTGGATCAGCGAGTGCTGGTTGGAGACCTTGACGAACTCTGTCCGCTCGAGCTCGCGCGTGGGCGCGCGGGAGTCGACGCCGATGATCGCCTCGACCTGCTCGAACCCCTCCAGCGCCTGGGCGAGCCGGCCGCCCCAGTACGTGGACAGCCCGGTGACCAGAACCCGGCGGGTCTCGGCGTCAGGCGGCGCCTCGGTGGTCGTCGGATGACGCGCCTCCACCGTCACCCGAACCACACCGATCTCCGTCGCGCGACCATCTCGTGCAGGTTCTCCTGGATCCGCGCCCGGATCTCCTGGGCCACGGTCTGCACGAGCGCCTTGTCGTGGCGCGCCTCGCCGCCGCCCAGCTCGACCGTGTCGATCGGCTCGAGGAAGCGGATCTTGAACTTCGCCGGCAGGTAGGCGAGCATCCCCAGCGGGCCGAGCCAGGGGAAGGTCGGGGTGACGGGGAAGTAGAGGAGTCCGGTAAGCCGCTTCATGAACTCGAGCTGGGCGAAGACGGGCATCGCCTCCTCGGCGCCGACCAAGGCGATCGGGACCAGCTTCGCCTCGGCACGCATCGCCGCCTCGACGAAGCCACCACGCCCGAAGCGCCGGAGCCGGTAGCGGTCCTTGTAGAGCTTCTCCGTGCCCTTGCGGCCCTCGGGGAAGACGAGCACCAGCTGGCGCTCGTCGTAGAGCAGCCGCTGCACGTTGGCGGGATGGGCGGCGACACCGCCGATCTTCGGCACCAGCATCGAGAACCCGGGGTAGCCCTTGAAGAAGTGCTCGACCGTAAGGTAGAGGGCCCGCGGCGTCGGGTGCTCCTCCCGGATCGCCTTCGCGATCATCGCCGCGTCGGGCGGAAGCGCCCCGGCGTGGTTGGAGACCAGCAGCGCGCCGCCCTCGGAGGGCACGTTCTCGATCCCCTCGACCTCGACCCGGAACCAATACCGGTAGAAGAACTCGATCAGGGTGCGATCGAAGGCCCCCTCCCAGCGCTCCGAGCGGCCCCAGTCGTTGAGCTGGCGCTCGGGCTCGATCGCCGGGAGCAGCTCGCGCATGCGCTCGGCCGGTCGCTGGGCCGGTAGGGGGGCCGGTTCGACGACGTCGCCGTCGACGGTCGCGGGGTGGGCGAGGGAGGTGCGCTCGGGCGGCATGAGCGCGACATTGTCGCATCCGCCAACCGGCCGCTCGCACTTAGTATCCGCCGCGATGCGGTCCAAGGATCAGGTTCGCAAGGCGGTATGGAAGGCCATGGATCGCGAGGGGGTCTCGAGGTTCCCGGGTGCGGAGGGGCGGATTCCCAACTTCGCCGGCGCCAAGCTCGCGGCCCAGCGGCTCACCGGTCACCGGACCTGGAAGCGCTCCCGCGTGATCAAGGCCAACCCCGATTCCCCGCAGACGCACGCCCGCCGGGCGGCGCTCGAGGAGGGAAAGACGCTGGTGATGGCGGTGCCGCGCCTTCGCGACAAGCATCCCTTTCGACTCCTCGACCCGCGCAAGCTGAGCGCGAAGCAGGTACGCGAGGCGGCGACTATCAAGGGCGCCCTGCGCCACGGCCGGGTGGTCGCCGACGAGGAGCTGCCGGAGATCGACCTCGTGCTCTGCGGTTCGGTGGCCGTGAACCTCAAGGGCGCCCGCATCGGCAAGGGCGGCGGCTTCTCTGACATCGAGTACGGGCTCCTGATCGAGGCCGGGAAGATCGACGACCATACGGTCGTCGCGACGACCGTTCACCCGATCCAGATCCTGCGCGAGAACCTCCCGATCACCGACCACGACCTGCCGGTCGACCTGATCGCCACGTCCCGCGCCGCGATCGAGGTCGAGCGCGCGTATCCCCGCCCGCGGGGCATCCTCTGGGACCACCTCCAGCCTCCCCAGATCCACGAGATCCCCATCTTGGAGCGGATGGGGTACGCGTAATGGCTTATCTATGCGGTTTTCACTCTTCGGCCAATTCCTGTGCGCCAGTCCGTGCGCCAGTCAGCACGCCGCCAGCCGCGCGGGCCTGGTCCTCTGCGCGCTCGCGCTGGGCCTCTAGGTAGTCGTCGAGCAACCCTGCCGCCTCTGCCTCGGAACCGGGCATGAGATGGCCGTAGCGGTCGAGTGTGATTGCGACGGTGGCATGGCCCATGAACGTCTGAAGGGCCTTGCCGTTGACGCCAGCCGCGATCATTAGCGAGGCGAACGTGTGGCGGCACTCGTGTGGGGTGATTCGTGTGAGCCCTGCGGCCCGCCAAGCTCTATCGGCTCGGTCCTGCACGGCCTTGCCGTTGAACGGGTCCGAAGCAGTGCGCCCGAAGATTAGCTCGGAGCCTTCGCGGCCCGTGCGCGCCAGGTGGTCGAGCAGGTGGTCGCGCAGGATGGCGGCAATCGGCACCTTGCGCCTGCCAGCCCGCGACTTGAGTTCGATTACCCCCTCCCGCTCATCCCAGCCGCGCTCGACGCGGATAACGCCAGCGGCTAGGTCGACGTCCTCGACCCGCAGAGCCCGCAATTCGCCGAGCCGCAGCCCTGCGTACATCGCGCTCGCCCACGTCGCCCGATCCTGCGCGGGAGCGGCGGCGATCAAGGCCCCGGCTTCGTCGGGCGATGCGAAGCGTTCGCGTCGCCCTCGGACGGCGGGCAGCTCGAGCCCGTTGCAGGGGCTGACGGCCACTTCGCCCCGCGCCACAGCCCGGCGGTAAATCCCGCGAAGAGGGATCAGGGTGCAGCGGATCGCTGATGCGCTGAGGTCCTCGGCGAGCAGCCGGTCGGCGAACTCTTGGAGCTCCGGGCGGCGGATGTCGGCGAGCCGCACAGCGCCGAGTTCGGGTAGGACGCGAAGCCGCATAGCCCGCTCGTAGGAACGCAGCGCAGATGGCTTGTAGGGGTCACCGGAGCGGTTGCGGACGTTGCCCGCCTTCGCGCCCTCGTACCACGCCTCCCACGCCTCTCGAACCGTGGTCGGCTTCGGTGCCCTCATCCCACCCCGAACGAGCGCCGATAGCGCGTCAGCGCGCCATGACTTCGCCTCGGCCTCCCGGGCAAACGTCATTCGGATCTTCCGTCCGTCGCGCTTGGAGAACACCCACGCCTCATAGCCTGCGTTGCAGTTGCACCGTCCCCCGTCGCGGCTGGGGCAACCTTTCGAGTGGCGTTTGCGGATTCCGGCTGCCATCAGTTCGCCTCCGCCCGCGCGAGCAGTGCGCGGAGAGCATCAACATGGCGGCGCTGCTCACTGACGATGGCCTCGACGTGTTCCGGGGGGCCGCCCACTCTCTCCCGACGGATGATCCACTCCTCATGGGCCGCAATCTCAGCTCGAAGCTCGGCCGCTATATCAGCCTTGACGTCGGGCGACGGCTCCCCGTACATGCTCCGGATGCGATCGAGGATCGCTGCTCGCGTGTCGGGCTCTAACCCCTTGACGATCAGGAGCGCCTCCTCAGCCTCGGCGGCGCTGGCGGGGTTGAAGGGGCTACCCAACTGGACAAGGATGCTCTCGGCCTGCTCGCGGCTCATGCTCATGTGGAGGTCCTTTCCGTCCCGGTGGCTCATCAGCGGGGGCGCCGGTTCGCTGGCCCCGGACACGACCTGAAGGCCGCGTTTCGCCTTGGTGGTAGGGGCGCGTCGTAACGTTCCCGTTGCGCCGGGACCTTGGAGACTTGACCCGGTGCCACGGGGCCGGTGTTCGCAGCACGCGGCCCCACTTGATCGGTCGGGACGACCGTAGCCGCCGGGGCGGTCGAGATCAAGGGGGCGCAGCTCGAGCCGCCGGGGTTCTACTGGCCGAGGGGCGATAACAGGCAACTGGTTCGAGGACCCGAGCGGCCCGCCACCGAGCGGCCCCGCGCCCCTGCTAT
>JBKPFS010000014.1:0-9310 GCA_046728935.1 Actinomycetota bacterium
GTCTTGGGGCTGTTGACGTCGGCTCTCACGGCGCTCGCCGTAGCAGGCATGGGACGCCGGGACCTGCGCGCGTAGGCTGTGCCTCCGGCAAGACCAGACCCTGACTAGCTGTCCTGCCCACGGACGTTATGAACACGGCTGATCGGCGGCCGGTCTCCCAGCGAGCCGTGGGGCCTCTGCCGGTTGTAGTAGCGGAGAAAGGATGCCAATGCCTGTGATCGGCGCGCCGAGCTCGGCCAGGCGTGGGCGAAGGCCCACTCGCGCTTCAGCGTCTGAAAGAAGCGCTCGACCTTGCCGTTCCAGCGCGGCGTGTAGGGCGGCGTGAGGATCTGACGCGCCCCGACCCGCGCCAGCTCGGAGGCGAAGGCTCGAGAGCGATACGGATTGCCGTTGTCGCTCATTACCGCCTCGGGCGGTGAGAGCCCAAGCCCTGAGAAGTGCTCGATCGCGCGGCGCATGAACGCGGCGACCGTCTCGGCGCGCTCGTCGAGGTGCTCCTCGACATACGCATAGCGCGAGTGGTCGTCGACGCAGCCGTGCAGGTGGATGGCTCCCAGCTGGGGGCGATCGCGACGGCTTTCGGTCGATCGCCCGAGGACCCGGTGACCGGGACTGCGAAAGCGCGGCAGGCGCGCCGTGTCGACGTGAAGCAACGCCCCAGGCCGCGACCATTCGTAGCGGCGGTAGCTGGCCCTGGGCTCCGCCTGACGCCGGGAGAGGCCGTGACGGTGAAGCACCTTCCAGATCGTCGAGCGCGCCCGGCGACAGATCCCGGCCAGGCGACCGGGGCCGAGCCCGGTCTCTCGGCGAGCGCGAAGGATCGGCTCCTCCTCGGCTCGGCTCATGCGCCGCGGCTGACGGTGCGGGCGCGAGGGACGATCGCAAAGCCAGCTTCCCGAAGCGAGCTCCGCGGCGCTCGCCCGCCGCCGGCGGTGCCACCAGCGGTGGGCGGTCGCGGGCGAAACGTTGAGGGCGGCAGCTGCCGCCCTCAACGACATCCCCTCATCGATTGCCTCGCAGAGCGCGAGTCGTCCTGCCGGTCCGAGAGCGGCGTTAGCGTGAACCTTCATCCGGGTCCTCCTTCGAGGTCGTGGCGTCGAACACCACAAGCCTCTGGGTGGGCCCGGATGGCTTCTCAGCTGTTCACAACGTGTGTGGGTGGCTCACCTAGTCAGTCCGGCAGCACCTCTAGGTCGGAGGCGAGCTGCACCTTGCCGCCGAGGCGGTACTCGACGTCGATCGTCTCGTGCTTGCGGTAGGTGCCGAAGAGGCCCAGGTACATCGCCATCCAGCGGCCGGTGCCGACCTTCTCCTTCAGGATCGGGCGGTTAAAGACGATCTCGCCGTCGCGGAGCTCGTAGTCCCTGCCGGCCGCCTGCTCGACGCCGTTGATGAACACCTTGATCGGCGGCTCGGCGCCACGCGGCAGCCGCACGCGGCGACCGGCCGCGTAGCTTCCCTTCGGGACCTCGAACTCGCCTCGATCCTCCACCCGCGGCAGGCTATCCGGCGAGCTCGCGACGAACGGCCTCGACCGCCGAGCCGCCGTCCGCGGGCACGAGCTGGCGCCGGCGCCAGCCGCCCGCGAAGGGGACGATCGACCCGTCGCCCATCACGTCCACGCCGGCCTCGCGGCCCCGCAGCCAGCCGCCGGTCGAGAGCTCGATCCGTGCCGCCACCCGCTCGCCGGGCTCGAACTCGCGCAGCCCGCGCACCGTTTCGAGCGGCCCCTGTGCCCGAACCTGTTCAGCAGCCGCGGACATCGCGGCAACGGCGGAGTCCAGCGACTCGTAGCTCTCGCGGCGTACAGAGGAGCCGTGACGGACGATCAACCGATAGTTCCCCGACGGCATTCGAGGCGAAGCCGAGAATGCCGGAGGATTTCTAGGCGCCGCGGCGCGGGCGCGCCGGGCGGCGAGCCGGCGGCCCGGTGATCTTCTCCGGCCCCTCGCGCTTTGAGATCGGCGTGTAGTCGACGTCGCGCTTGCCCGTGTAGATCTGCCGCGGGCGGGCGATCTTCTGCTCGGGATCGTCGTTCATCTCCATCCACTGCGCGATCCACCCGGAGGTGCGCGGGATCGCGAAGATCACCGTGAACATCTCGTTCGGGATCCGGAGGGCCTCGTAGATCAGGCCCGAGTAGAAGTCGACGTTCGGGTAGAGCTTGCGCGAGGTGAAGTACTCGTCGTCGAGGGCACGCTTCTCGAGCTCCACCGCGATGTCGAGCAGCGGGTTGTCGCCCGTCGCCTCGAGCACCTCGTCGACGTGGCTCTTGATGATTCGCGCCCGCGGGTCGTAATTCTTGTACACGCGGTGGCCGAAGCCCATCAGTCGCTCCTCGCGGTTCTTCACTCCCTCGAGGAAGTCGGGGATGTTCTCGGCCTTCTCGATCCGGCGCAGCATCCGCAGCACCGCCTCGTTGGCGCCGCCGTGGAGCGGCCCGTACAGCGCGGCGACGCCGGCAGCGACGGCGGAGTAGGGGTCGACCTGCGAGGAGCCCACGCCGCGGACGGCATTGGTCGAGCAGTTCTGCTCGTGGTCGGCGTGGAGGATGAAGAGGATGTCGAGCGCCTTGGCGAGCCGCGGGTCCGGCTCGTACCTCGTCTCGGTCATCTTGAAGAGCATCGAGAGGAAGTTCTCGGGATAGCTGAGCTCGTTGTCCGGATAGACGTACGGAAGGCCCATGTTGTGGCGGTAGGCGAAGGCGGCGAGCGTCGGCATCTTCGCGATCAACCGGATCGCGGCCATGTAGCGCTCCTCGGGGTCGTCGATGTGCTTCGCGTCCGGATAGAAGGTGGAGAGGGCACCCACGCCGGAGAGCAGCATCCCCATCGGGTGGGCGTCGTAGCGGAAGGTCTCGAAGAGATGCTTGATGTCCTCGTGGACGAAGGTGTGGTGGGTGATGTCGAACTGCCAGCGCTCGAGCTGCGCCTTCGTCGGGAGCTCGCCGAAGATCAAGAGGTACGCGACCTCCACGTAGCTCGAGTGCTCGCAGAGCTGCTCGATCGGGATCCCGCGGTGTTGGAGGATGCCCGCCTCGCCGTCGATGTAGGTGATCTCCGACCGGCATGACGCGGTGTTGGTGAACGCCGGGTCGTAGGCCATCAGGCCGAAGTCGTCCTCGGAGACCTTGATCTGGCGCAGATCGATGGCCCGGACCGTCCCGTCGGTGACCTCGAGCTCGTAGGTCTCCCCGGTGCGGTTGTCGGTGACGGTCAGCGTCTCCGCCTGCTCAGCTGTAGCAATGCCGCCGCCCTCTACCTGGGTCTCCTGCTCGTTCGCCATCGTCTCTCCGATCGAACGCTCGCTTGGGCCGGTGTTGGAATTCTCGCAGCTTGGGAACCCGTGGGCACGATTTGCGCGCAAATGGCGACGCCACGATGAGATGGGCGTCCGTGAGGGAGTAGCTAGCCCGCGGCGAAGCTCGTCATCGCCCGCAGGCGGGTCACGCGCTGGTCGATCTCGTTGCGATCGATCTCCGCCACGCGCCCGATGCCGAATTCCTCGACGTTGAACGACGCGAGCACGGTCCCGTAGGCCATCGCGAGTCGCAGATCCTGCTCGGACGGATTCTCGGCGTCGATCGAGTCCAGGTAGCCCAGGAAGCCGCCCGCGAAGCTGTCCCCGGCGCCGGTCGGGTCGCGGACGTCCTCGAGCAAAAAGCCGGGGATGGCGAAGAACCAGTCGGCCGTGAACAGCGCGGCCCCGTACTCGCCGCGCTTGGCGACCACGATGCGCGGGCCTATCGCGATCAGCTCCCGCGCCGCGCGGGCGAGGTTCGACTCCTCCGTGAGCATCCTGATCTCGGCGTCGTTGAGGATCACCGAGTCCACCTCGCCGATCACGCCCACCAGCGCCTCGCGCTCCGTCTGGATCCAGAGGTTCATGGAGTCGAGCGCCGTCATCCGTGACCGCGCCTGCTCTCGCACCCCGCGTTGCAGCTGGGGCTGGATGTTCCCGAGGAATAGCACGTCGGCGGACCGCGACGCCTCGGACAGCTTCGGCTCGAAGTCGGCGAACACGTTCAGCTGGGTGTCGTCCGTGTGGGCGACGTTCATGTCGTGGTCGTAGTGACCCCGCCAGAAGAACGTCTCCCCGCCCGGCACCCGCTCGACGTCACCGGTCTCGATCCCGCGCGATCGCAGAACCTCCATGTGCTCGTCGCCGAAGTCATCACCCACCGGCCCGACGACGTGCACCGTGGTGAAGAAGCGTGCCGCGAGCGAGAAGTGGACCGCCGAGCCGCCGAGCATCCGCTCGCGCTCGCCGAACGGCGTGCGGACGCTGTCGAACGCGATTGAGCCGACCACGGTCAGCGACATGGCGCGGCATCCTGACAGACTGCGCGCTCAGCACATGAAGGCGATTCAGATCGAGGAGTTCGGTGGCCCGGAGGTGATGCAGCTCGTGGAGCTGCCCGATCCCGAGCCCGGCCACGGCGAGGTGGTCGTCGACGTGGCGCGCGCGGGCGTCAACTTCGCGGACACCCACGTCACCCGCGACGACTACCTGGCGAAGCAGACGCTCCCGATGATCCCGGGCGGCGAGATCAGCGGCGTCGCGCCGGACGGGCGTCGGGTGGCGGCGATCGTCGCGGGCGGCGGCTACGCGCAGCGGATCGCCGTGCCCGAGTCGTGGCTGGTCCCGTTGCCCGACGGAGTCTCCGACGACGTCGCCGCGGCGCTGCTTCTCCAGGGCCTGACCGCGCACGCCCTCGTGCACCGGTGCGCGCGGCTCGAGGCCGGTGAGACGGTGGTCATCGAGGCGGCCGCAGGCGGCACCGGGAGCCTCTCTGTCCAGCTCGCCAAGCGCGCGGGCGCCCGGGTGATCGGCCTCGCGTCCAGTGAGGAGAAGCGCGAGCTGGCGACCCGCCTCGGCGCGGACGCCACGATCGACTCCCGCGCCGACGATCTGCGCACCGCGATCCTGGATGCGAACGGAGGCGAGCAGGTCGACGCGGTGCTTCAGATGAGCGGGGGCGAGGCGTTCGAGCAGGAGCTCAGGACGCTGGCGCCGTTCGGCCGCATGGTCACCTTCGGCATCGCCTCGCGCGAGGAGAACAGCGTTCGGACCGGCCATCTGATGCGCAACTCCCGCGCGGTGATCGGCTTCTGGCTCATGCACCTCGTGCCCCGCCGCGATGAGATGCGGGCGATGATCGAGGACCTGCTCTCCGCCGTCGTCTCCGGGGAGATCGAGGTCGTGATCGGCGACCTCTATCCGCTCTCCGAGGCCCGCCGGGCCCACGAGGACATCGCCGCGCGGCGGACCATCGGCAAGGTGCTGCTGGACCCGAGCCGATGACGAAGTTCTCCGGGCTGGGGCTCGAGCCGGGGCTCGTCCGGACGCTCGACGAGCTCGGCTACGTCGAGCCGACGCCGATCCAGGAGCAGGCGATACCCGAGCTGCTCGCCGGCCACGACGTGATCGGCCAGGCGCAGACCGGCACCGGCAAGACGGCCGCGTTCGGCCTACCCCTACTCCAGTACCTCGACCCGGAGTCCGAGGAGACCCAGGCGATCGTCCTGACGCCGACGCGCGAGCTCTGCATCCAGGTCACCCAGGCGCTCCGCGCCTACGCCGAGCACCTGCCGATCGAGGTGGTGGCGGTCTTCGGCGGCGCCCCGATCCGGACCCAGCAGTCGCAGATCCGCGCAGGCGCGCACGTCATCGTGGCCACGGTGGGCCGGATGATGGACCTGATCTCGCGCGGCTCGCTGGTGCTCACGTCGGCCCGCTACGTCGTCCTCGACGAGGCGGACGAGATGCTCGACCTCGGCTTCATCGAGGACGTCGAGAAGATCCTTCGGATGTGCCCGAGCGGCCGTCAGACCGGGCTCTTCTCGGCCACGATCCCGCCGCCGATCGAGCGTCTCGCAGAGCGCTACATGTACGCGCCGGTAACGATCAGGGTGACACCGAAGCAGCTCACCGTGGACGCGATCGAGCAGGCCTACGTCGAGGTCCAGCCGCGGGCGAAGACCGATCGACTGGTCGACGTGCTGCGGGCGGAGGAGCCCGAGCAGGCGATCATCTTCTGCCGCACGAAGGTGGGCGCGGCGCGCCTCGACTCAGAGCTTCGGCGCCGCGGCCTCGACGTCAAGGCGCTGCACGGCGACATGACCCAGGGCCAGCGCGACGGGGTGATGATCTCATTCAAGGAGCACAAGCTGCCGTTGCTGGTCGCCACCGACGTCGCCGCGCGCGGTCTCGACATCGAGCACGTCACGCACGTGATCAACTACGACCTCCCCAACAACACCGAGATCTACGTGCACCGGATCGGGCGCACCGGCCGGGTCGGGCGCACCGGCCGCGCGATCACCTTCGTCACCTCGAAGCAGCGTGACGAGATCCCTCGGATCGAGCGCGAGGCGAAGACCTCGATCGGTGAATGGGAGCCGCCCGAGGAGCGGATCGAGCACGCGCCCAGGCCGCGCCGCAGGGAGCACGAGCGCGAGGAGCCCGCCGAGGCCCCGGAGGCGCCGCCCGACGGGCCGGTGAAGCTGTTCGTCAACCGCGGCAAGCGCAGCGGAATCGAGGACGAGGACATCCGCTGGGCGCTCACCGAGGGAGCGGTGATCCCGGAGGAGTCGATCGGCGACGTCAGGGTGCTGGAGCGGTTCTCCTTCGTCGACCTCGGCCCCGCGGAGGCGGAGCGTGCGCTCGAGCGACTGGACGGCACGAAGCTGAAGGGCAAGCAGATCCGCGTCGAGTACGCGAAGACGTAGTCCTAGCCGGTCTCCGTCTGGGCTTGCCGACCCTCCCGGATCAGCGTGCGCCAGTCGCGGGTGCGGAAGATCAGCACCATCGCGGCCGCCGCGATCACCACCGACCAGATGGTGACCGCCAGCTGCTGCCCCACCGAGTACGCGAGGACGGCCGCGTAGGTGGGCCCGTCGAGCGCGACGACCAGGAGCGCCTGCTGGGCCCCGGCGCCGCCCGGGGTGAACGGGAGCGCCCCGGTGATCGCCTGGACGCTCATCACCAGCAGCACCGCGTCGAACGATCCCCCGATCCGGAAGGCGTCGAGGAACAGCCAGAAGGAGGCGAACCGGCAGAGCCATCCCGCTCCCTGCCAGGCGAAGACCTCGCGCAGGTAACGCCGCGGTTCCCTGAAGATCGCCACCCCCTGCCGCAGGCGCTGCCAGAAGAGCTCGGCGCGCCGGGCGAGCACGGCGAACGCGACGACGAGCGCGATCGCCAGCACGGTCACCGTCAGCAGCAGCAGCTGCGGATGCGCGGCCCAGAACGAGATCTCGAACGCCGGCAGCTCCGGCAGCCGCGGCGCGGCCGGGAGCAGCCCCTGGGTGATCGCGTACAGCAGCACCAGGAGGCCGACTCCACTGTCGAAGGGGGCGAGGACCGCAAACGAGGAGATGATCGCCGGGTAGTGCGAGTCGCGCACGCTCCGCTTCGCGAGCACGATCTTCAGCGCGTCGCCGCCTCGAGCCGGGAGGATCCCGTTCATCCCGGCACCGATCAGAAACGATGCCACGACGCCGGTGCCGTTCACGCGGTCGCCGGGATAGGCGGCCCGCAGGGCGTTCGTCCAGGCGTGGGCGCGACAGAGCTGCAGGGCCAGCGAGAGCACCAGCGCCGCCACGAGGTAGGGCCAGTCGATGCGTCCCAGGTCCCCCAGGAAATCCCCGGCGGCGCGCAGGAACCGGTCGATCTGACCGCCGAGATCGATGGCGCCCGCCGGCATATTCATAAGCTAGCCCGCCGATGGCCCCCTCCCTGCTGCTCTCGGCGGCGATCGCCGCGGTCTATCTGATCTGGGAGCCGCCCAGCGCGGACCTGGCGGCGCAGACCTTTCGCGTCGACCTGTTCGCCGACCAGGGCTTCACCGTCTGGAGCACCGCCTGGTACGGCGGCTTCCACGTCCCCGGCTACAGCCCGCTGTACCCGCCCCTGGCGTCGTGGCTGGGCCTGCGGATCGTGGGGGCGCTCGCGGCCGTCGCCGCGGCGGGGCTATTCGCTGCCCTCGCGTCGCGTCGCTTCGGCGCGCGTGCCCCGATCGGGTCGCTGTGGTTCGCGGCCGGCGTCAGCGCCTGGCTGTTCACGGGGCGAATGCCCTTCCTGCTTGGGGTGGCGATCGGGCTCGCGGCGCTGCTCGCGGCCGACTCGAGACGCCTCTGGGCCGCCGCGGTCCTAGCCCTGCTGACCGCGCTCGCGAGCCCGGTAGCCGGGTTCTTCCTCCTCCTCGGAGGGGTGACCCTCGGGCTTGTGGGCGACCGGGCGCGGGCGGCCAGCCTCGCGCTGCCGCCGGCAGCGGCGATCGTCTTCCTGGCGCTCGCCTTCCCCACCGGGGGCGAGGAGCCATTCGTGTTCTCCTCCTTCGTCGCCGTGCCCTTGCTGGCGATCGCGGCGCTGTGGCAGTTCCCGCCCGAGCAGCGCGAGCTGCGGATCGCGGTGGTCGTCTACCTGCTCGTCGCGACCGTCGCGTTCGTCGTGCCGAATCCCCTCGGCGGCAACGTCGTCCGGCTGGGCGCCCTGTTCGCGGGTCCGGTGATCGCGCTCACCGTCTGGTCTCGCCCCGCGATCCTGGTCCTGCTGGTGGTCCCGGCCATCTACTGGCAACTGAGCGCCCCCGTCCGCGACACGATCGTCGCGGTGGGCGATCCCTCGACCGAGGAGGGCTTTTACGCGCCACTGCTCGCCGAGCTCCAGCGCGAGGTGCCGCCAAGCAGCTCGCCGCAGGGGCTCCGCGTGGAGGTTCCCCCGACGCACAACCGCTGGGAGTCGGTCTACGTCGCCGAGCGCTTCCCGCTCGCCCGCGGCTGGCTTCGCCAGCTCGAATCGGAGGACTTCGACCTCTTCGAGGGCGGCAACCTGACGCCCGAGGCCTACCGCGAGTGGCTCGGCCAGCACGGCGTGAGCTTCGTCGCCGTTCCGCTCGACGTCGAGCGCGACCACCTCGCCGACGACGAGGTGAAACTGGTCGACGGGGGGCTCCCGTATCTCGAGCCGGTGTGGGAGAGCGCGGACTGGCGCCTCTACAGAGTCGCGGGCAAGCCGGACCTCAGGTATCGCTGGACTCCCTACTGGGAGGTGGTCGCCGGCGACGGCTGCGTCGAGCGAGACGGAGACTGGACCCTGGTCGAGCCCGACCACGGCGAGCTCGAGGTCGCCGCGCGGTTCAACGTCGACGGCCTCCTGGGAAGGGATCGGGTCTGCTCGGGATAGCGCTGGGCCTCGCCTCGAGCGTCGCGTGGGGGATCTCGGACTTCCTTGGCGGCCTGCAGAGCCGTCGGATCTCCGCCCTCACCGTGCTCCTGGTGAGCCAGCCCGTGGGCCTGGTGCTCGC
>JBKPFS010000015.1:0-7638 GCA_046728935.1 Actinomycetota bacterium
CCGAGGTCGCCGAGGCCCCGGAGGCAGACGGGGCGCAGGCGGCCGAGCCGAAGCCGGAGACGGCGGGCGTGGGCGCCGGGCAGAGCGCGGCGGCCCGGGAGGCGAAGCGCGAGCAGCGCAGGCGCCGGCAATCGCGCCGGCGGCGCAAGCACGGGAGGCGCAGGTGAAGATGAACCATCCCCCGACCGCGCACACCCGGATGGCGCGTGTCGCGCGTCGCATGCCTTCGTCCTCGGTCGCTCGTGTGGCGCAGCCACACATCGCTCCCTGCGTCCTTGGCCTGCTCGGCCACACGCGCCCCCGGGCGCACGCGGCCAGGGGGTGGCTCATCTGATGGCGGCGCTCGTGTGGTTCACGACCGGGGTCGCGCTGTGGCACTTCACCGTCTTCATCCCGGACCGCTTCTGGGGCGGGATCGTCGGTGCGCTGCTCGGGAGCACGAGCGGGGCGATGATCACCGGCGCGATCGGCCAGATCGCGACCGGCGACAGCATCGGTGAGACCGACTTCGCCACGTTGCTCTACGCGGTGCCCGGCTGCCTGCTCGGGATGGCGATCGTGTACGCGATCGGCTCGCGCGAGGACGTCGAGGAACGCGCCCTCTCGGGCTAGCTTCGGTCGCATCTCGTAGGCCCATAGGCACGGGCAGCGCCCGTTTCCGTCCTCGCCCGTCCCTAGTTTCGGCGCGTGGCCGGCACCGGCACCCAAGCAGCTGCCCCGGCGCGGGCTTTCACCCTCACGCCGTACTCCTACGCCGAGGCGCTGACGCTGGTCGAGCAGCTCGAGCTCGCCGAGCCCATAGCGGTGGCGCTCGTTCGCCGCGGCTACCGGACGGTCCAGGCGGCGCGTGCCTTCCTTGAGGCGGGCGACGATCACGACCCGTTCGAGTTCGACGGCATGGCCGAGGTCGTCGAGCGGCTGCGAGCGGCGATCGCAGAGGGCAAGCGGATCACGGTGCACGGCGACTACGACGTCGACGGCGTCTGCGCGACGGCCATCCTGGTGCGCTCCCTGCGCGCGATCGGGGGCGACAGCGACTGGTTCATCCCCGGCCGCCTCGACGACGGCTACGGGCTCACCGTGGGCACGGTCCAGGCGCTCGCCGGCCGGGGGACGGAGGTGCTGATCACCGTGGACTGCGGGATCACCTCCGCAGCCGAGATCGACGCCGCACGCGCGGCGGGAATGGAAGCGATCGTCACCGACCACCACCAGCCCGAGGACGTGCTGCCCGAGTGCCCCACGCTTCACCCGTTGCTCGGGGCCTATCCGTGTCCGGAGCTCTGCGCCGCCGGCGTCGCGTACAAGCTCGCGGCCGCGCTTCGGGACGCCGAGGCGGTGGCCCGGGAGCTCGACCTCGTGGCGCTCGCGACCGTCGCGGACCTGGTTCCCCTGCGGGGGGAGAACCGGGCCCTGGTCCGCAGGGGCCTAGCCGTTGCCCGCCAGGCCCGGCGGCCCGGAACGCGGGCGTTGATGGCCTCCGCGAGGGTCGCTCCCGAGCGCCTCGACGAGGGGGACCTCGCCTTCCGGCTCGCGCCGCGGATCAACGCGGCGGGAAGGCTCTACCGGGCCGACGGCGGGGTCGAGCTGATGCTGACCGACGACCCGGCACGCGCCGAGGAGATCGCCGCCGAGCTCGAGCGCGCCAACGGGGAGCGGCGGGCGGTCGAGGCGACCGTAATCGAGGGCGCGGAGCGCGCCCTTCGGGCGATGCCTAGCGAGCAGGCCGAGGCCCCCGGCCTCGTGATCGCCGGCGAAGGCTGGCACCCAGGGGTAGTCGGGATCGTCGCCTCGCGGCTGGCGGAGCGCTACTGGCGGCCGGTGGTGCTGGTGGCGCTCGAAGGAGACCGAGCCCGAGGCTCCGGGCGGAGCATCCAGGGCTTCGATCTCCTGGAGGCGCTGCGGGGATGCGATGAGCACCTGCTGCGCTACGGGGGGCACCGGGCGGCCGCCGGCGTCGAGCTCGACCCCTCCAGGCTCGACGCCTTCCGGGAGGCCTTCGCAGAGCGGGTGGCCGCGGCGCTTCGCCCGGAGGACCTGGTGCGTACGGAGCCCGTGGACGCCGTCGTCGGCGGCGAGAGCCTCGGGCATGAGGTTGCCGAGCAGCTCGAGCGCATGGCGCCCTTCGGGATCGGGAATCCCGATGTGCGACTCCTGGTTCCCTCTGCGACCCTCAGCGACGTGCGGCCGATGGGGGAGGGGGGGCGCCACGCGCGCTTCAGCCTCCGAAGCGGCCCCAGGCGCGCGCTCGGGGTCGCCTTCGGCGTCAACGGCAAGCTCGAGCGCTCCTGCCCCGAGCCGATCGACATCTCGGTGTCGCTCGAGCTGAACGAGTGGAACGGCGCCGTGGAGCCCAGGGTGGTCCTCTCGACCCTGTTCCCCAGGAAGGCACCGACTGACGCGCCCGACGCCGCGCGGTCGCACGACCTGCCCGAGTCCGAGTTCTGGCGACGCTTCGACGCCGAGCTCGAGCGAGACCTCGAGGACTGGCCCCCGGCTCGCCTGGCCGACCCGAATGCGCTCGAGTCCGGGCGGCGCCGGGTCGTCGATCGGGGGCGGGCCTCAGGGGTCGCCGCGGTGGCGGGATTGGCCTCGAGCGGCGAGGCCGTGCTCGTCCTGTGCGCGGATGCGCTGCGGCGCCGGGCGCTGATCGAGCGGGCCGCGCGCCCGGCGATCTTCGGCGGCGGGGAGATGGCCCTGGCGTCGGCTCGTAGCGGCGAGGCCGGGGCCCGCGAGGCGGTCGCCGCCCTCCGCGAGCCGGGCCGCGGGGTCGCGCTCGTCGACTGGCCGGCGCTCGCCCTGTGGCCCGACCTGATGGGGGGCTTCGCCCACATCGTCGTCGTCGACCCGCCGCCGTTCGAGCACCTGGCCGCGCTCGCCCGCGGCGGAGCCGGGTATCTGCACCTGCTCGGGGGCGGGGGGGACGTGGAGCTCGCGCTTCGCGCCCACGCCGAGGAATGGCCCCAGCCGGCGTCGCTTCGCCGGCTCTACCGGGAGCTCAAGGAAGTCGCCGGAAACGCCGGGACGATGGGTGCCGCGGACGCCCTCGGTCTCCTGCGGGGTTCGTCTCACGCCTACCCCCAGCCGCCCGAGACCGTCGCCCGCAGGCTGCGCGTCCTCGAGGATCTGAGCTTGGTTCGGTGGTCGCGATCCGGCGCCGATCGCGAGCTGGGGGTCGTATCCTCGGTGGGGACGCAACTGGAGCTTTCGCCTGCCTTCGTCGCCTACCGGGCGCGGTACGAGGAGGGCATCAGATACCTGAGCGAACCGACACCGAGCAGCTAGATCAGCCCGACGCCACGGCGCCGGCGGATCGACGCGGGCACACTCGGGTCGGCGCACGGGCCGGGAAGCCCGTCGAGGCCGCCCCGCTCAATGAGGTCACCAAGGGCCTCGCCGAGGAGGACCGCGAGCTCCTCGGCGACCTGTTCGCGGTCATCGGCGAGCACTCGGCGGACGGGGCCGTGAGGCTCGACCGCGAGGCGGTGGAGAGCGCGTTCGCGTTCGCATGCGCGCGCCACGCCGACCAGCGCCGCAAGACGGGCGAGGACTTCATCACCCATCCCGTCGAGGTCGCGAAGATCTGCGCGGGGCTGCGGCTGGACACCGAGACCCTGTGCGCGGCGCTGCTCCACGACACGGTCGAGGACACGACCGCAAGCATCGACGAGGTCCGCGAGGAGTTCGGGGATTCGGTCGCCCAGCTCGTCGACGGTGTGACCAAGCTCACCGAGATCACCTTCCAGAGCCGCGACGAGCACCAGGCCGAGAACTACCGCAAGATGATGGTGGCGATGGCCTCGGACGTCCGGGTCATCCTGATCAAGCTCGCCGATCGCCTCCACAACATGCGCACCCTGAGCGGGCTGCCGAAGCAAAAGCAGCTCGAGAAGGCCCGAGAGACGCTCGAGATCTACGCCCCGCTCGCCCACCGGCTCGGGATCCACGCGATCAAGTGGGAGCTCGAGGACCTCGCCTTCCAGCGCCTGCACCCGCGCAAGTACGACGAGATCAAGAAGCTCGTCTCCCAGCAGCGAGCCGAGCGCGAGCGTTACGTCAACGAGGCGGGCGGCTTCCTTCGGAAGGAGCTCTCCGAGGTCGGGATCGAGGCGGAGATCTCAGGCCGCGCCAAGCACTTCTACTCGATCTACGCGAAGATGTCCAAGAAGGGCAGGGAGTTCAACGAGATCTACGACCTCACCGCGATGCGGGTGCTCGTCGGCTCCGTCAAGGACTGCTACGGGGCGATCGGGATCATCCACTCGCTGTGGAAGCCCCTTCCCGGCCGGTTCAAGGACTTCATCGCGACCCCGAAGCTGAACCTCTACCAGGCGCTTCACACCACCGTGATCGGGCCCGAGGGGAGGCCGCTCGAGATCCAGGTCAGAACTCCCGAGATGCACGAGACGGCCGAGTACGGCATCGCCGCCCACGTCCTCTACAAGGAGAGCCGGGACGGCCAGCGGGCGAAGGCCGCCGACGAGCGCGAGAAGATGACCTGGCTGCGCCAGCTGCTCGACGAGGAGGGCGAGGAGGATCCGCGCGAGTTCCTCGAGGCACTGAAGGTCGACCTGTTCGAGGACGAGGTGTTCGTGTTCACCCCGAAGGGCGAGGTGAAGAACCTCTCCGCGGGGTCGACCCCGCTCGACTTCGCCGATGCCGTGCACACCGACGGCGGCCCCCGGTGCGTGGGGGCGAAGGTGAACGGCAAGCTCGTCCCGCTCCACTATCAGCTCAAGTCGGGCGACATCGTCGAGGTCATGACCTCGAAGCAGGAGCGGGGTCCCTCTCGCGACTGGCTGGCACTCGTGCGCACGACGCGGGCCCGCAACAAGATCCGCGCCTTCCTCAAGCGCGAGCGCCGCGAGGACGCCGAGCGGCGCGGGCGCGAGGAGCTCCAGGACACCCTCCGCAAGCGCGGCCTCCCGCCGCAGAAGCTAGCCGGCTCGCCGCTCCTCGCCGACGTCACCCGCGAGATGGGCTTCCGCAAGGCCGACGACTTCTACATCGCCCTCGGCCAGGGCAAGATCTCGCCCAAGACGGTCGCGAGCAAGGTGATGCAGCGGCTGAAGGCCGGCGAGGCCGTCGCCGGGGACGAGACGGAGGCCCGCCTCGAGGGTGTGCTCGAGGGCCGCGACGAGCGCCAGCGCAGGATCCAGGAGGCCTCCAACTACGGGATCAAGGTCGAGGGCGTCGAGGACGTGATGGTGCGGCTGGCGAAGTGCTGCCGCCCGGTGCCGAGCGACGAGATCGTCGGCTACGTCTCGCTCGGACGGGGGATCACGATCCACCGCGAGGACTGCCGCAACGTGGAGGCACTCCGCAAGGACCCGGAGCGCTTCACACCGGTCTCATGGGCCGGCGACAACGCGGCCTCCTACCGCGTGGAGCTCCAGGTCGACGCCTACGATCGCACCCGCCTGCTCGAGGACCTCTCGCGAACCTTCGCCGAGGCCGGCGTGAACATCCTCGAGGCCAATTGCAGCACCAAGCACCCGATGGTGCGCAACCGGTTCGTAGTCGAGGTCGGGGACTCCGAGCAGCTGCGCCAGTGCATCGGCCGGCTGCGCAACGTGGACTCGGTGTTCGACGCCTACCGCGTCACCCCGACCGAGTGACGGAGCGAACTGCGCTCGTCCTTGCTCCCAGATGGCGAGTTTGTTCGGCATATCCGAAGGAAGTCGCCATACCGAGCTCGGACGGAATGTCGAATGAGCCGGTCCTCAGCGCGCCCTCGTAGAGCCGACGCGGTGCGCCGGCCGCCAATCAGCGTGGTCGTTCCCTTCCGCGGTGATCGCGGGACCGCGGAGACGACGCTCGCCGCCTTCTCCTCTCCGCGATTGAGGGAGGGGGATGAGCTCGTCCTCGTCGACAACAGCGATGAAGGCGTCGCGACGGAGCTCGCGGCGGAACCGCTGCGGGTGGTGCGGGCCACGGCCGAGCGCTCCTCCTACCACGCCCGCAACGTCGGAGCGCACGCGGCCGTGGCGGGGGAGTGGCTGCTCTTCGTCGACGCCGATTGCGTCCCGGCGCACGATCTGCTCGACGCGTACTTCCGGAAGCCAATCGATGATCGCTGCTCGATCGTCGCCGGCGAGATCTCGGGTGACGAGGGCCAGTCGGGGCTGATGCCGCGCTACGCCCGCTCGCGCAACTACCTGAGCCAGACCCAGGGCCTGCACGGCAAGGCCGGCACCGCGGCGGCGACCGCCAACCTGCTGGTGCGCCGCGCCGCGTTCGAGCAGGTCGGCGGCTTTCGCGAGGGGATCCGATCTGGCGGCGACGTCGACCTGTGCTGGCGCCTGCTGGACGCCGGCTGGACCCTGGAGTACCGGCCGGAAGCGGGCGTCGTCCACCGTCATCGCGAGACGCTCCTCGGGTTCCTCGGTCAGGTCGCGCGCTATGCCGCCGGGGCGAGGTGGCTCGACGCGCAGCATCCGGGCTCGTCTCCGCGCTGGCCCCTCCTCCCGGGGCTCGCAGGCGCCGCCCGCGATATCGGCGCGAACGTCGCGCGCGGCCGCTTCGAGGAGGCGACCTACAGGGCGATCGACTCCCTCGGCCTGGTCGCCCACAACGTCGGCTACCTGACGAGGAACGACGCGCCTAGCTGACGGCGCGTGTCGCGTTGCCGGTCCGTATCACCGTCAACCCCGACCTCACCATTGGCTGGGTGCCGGGCTCGCCCTAGGGGGGAACGCCGCGCTCCCGCGCCTCGGCGGCGCTGATGTTGGCGTCGGCGAGCGCGAGCTCGCGGTCGGCGTACATCTGCATGCGGCGCAGCAGGCCGCCCTCGAACGAGTAGATCACCGCCCCCTCCTCGGCGAAGTCGACACCGTCGACCGTGTGGCCCTCGCGGCGTACCAGCACCAGGACGCTGTCGCCCAGGTCCACGTAGAGCTCGGGAAACGCGACGAAGGTTTCGAAGAGGCGACCGATGGCGCGGAGCGCCGCGAGGGTCGCGTCCAAGCCGGCGTGGGACTTGGAACCCTCGGGCGAGTGGCGCCAGACGGTCTCGTAATTGCGGTGCACCAGCGGCCGGACCCGGGCGAGGAACTCGGACTCGGCCGTCTTGTCTTGCGCGATGAGGCCGAAGTTGTTGCCCTCCGGCGGGATCAGCCTGCGCGCGAGCTCGAGGTGGTCGAGCCTCGGGCTCACCGCTTTCGCAGCGCCACCAGGGCGATCACGGAGATGGCGACGAGCGCCTGCTGCGCGAGCCGGGTGTAGTCGCGCGCCGGCACCCAGCGAACGGCGCCGCCCTCGATCACGTAGGCGCCCACGGGGCGGGCCCCGAGCCCGAAGCCGCCTCCGCCGCCGGATTGGCCCTGCTCGGGCCCCTCGCCGCTGCCCCCTCCAGCGCCGCCGCCGACCGCCGCGGCCGGGATCACGGTCACCCCGTCGCGCTCGTAGGGGTCTCCGTAGACGCGTTTCACGGTGATCGCGTCGCGAGCCTTCGAGATCGTCTCCTGAATGTCCATCGCTCCTCCTCTCGCCAGGTGGCGACTATGGCACCTAAGAGGGCTGATGTGGGTTATCCACGCACGCGCCTAACCCCGATCAAGCCGCTACCGAAGCCGTTCGACCGCCGCGCGAACGGCGGCGGCGGACTCCACAGCCTGCTCGTCGGACTCGTACTTGCGG
>JBKPFS010000016.1:0-6202 GCA_046728935.1 Actinomycetota bacterium
CACCCACCCCGCGCGCTCGGCCGCGGGCTTGCACAGCGCGCACACGGTCACGCGCTCGCCCTCGGGGGATGCGTACTCGGCCACGCGTTCCCCGCGCAGGATCGTGCGCCCGCACACGCCGCAGGCGCCGGTGTCACCAGATTCACCGAGCACAGCGCCCTCAACGTAGCAGCGGCGCTGGCGGCTGCGCGGGCCAGCGCATGCGGCTCAGGCCTTGACGCCCTCCTCGTCGCCCGCCTTGGCCTCGGCGATCACCTTCTGGGCGATGTGGGAGGGCACCTCCTCGTGGCGCAGGAACTCCATCGTGTAGTCCCCGCGTCCCCCGGTGATCGCCCGCAGGTCGGGCGCGTAGTCGAGCACCTCCGCCATTGGGATCTCGGCGGTGATCTCGGTCATCTGGCCCTTCGCCTCCATCCCGAGCGGCCGCCCGCGCCGCGACGTGAGATCGCCGACGACGTCGCCCACGACGTCCTCGGGGACCGAGATCGTCATCTTCATGATCGGCTCGAGCAGGTAGGGCTCGGCCTCGGCGGCCGCCTGCTTGAAGGCCATCGAGCCGGCGATCTTGAACGCCATCTCCGACGAGTCGACCGAGTGGTGCTGGCCGTCGTAGAGGCGCACCTTGACGTCCTTCACCGGGTAGCCGGCGACGACGCCACCGGCCATCGCTTCCTCGATCCCCTTCTCGACCGCGGGGATGAAGCCGGTCGGGATCACCCCGCCCTTGATCGCGTTCACGAACTCGAACCCCTCCCCCGCCTCGTTCGGCTCGATCTCGATGTGGCAGTCCCCGAATTGGCCCCGGCCCCCGGTCTGCTTCTTGTAGCGGCCGTGGGCCTTGGCCGCCTTGCGAATCGTCTCCAGGTACGGCACCCGCGGCGGGTGAAGCTCGATCTCGGCCCCGAATCGCTCCTTCATCCGGTCGACGATCACCTCCACGTGCACCTGCGTCAGCCCGGCGATGATCTGCTCGCCGGTCTGGGGGTCCCGGTGCACGTCGAGGGTCGGGTCCTCCTCGCTTAGGCGGCGCACGGCGCTCGCCGCCTTCTCCTCGTCGCCCTTGGACTTCGGCTCGTAGGCGAAGGCCATCACGGGCGCGGGAAGATCGAGGGGCGGGAAGCGCACCTGGCTGTCCTTGGTCGCGAGCACATCGCCCGCCCGGGTCTCGCGAAGCTTCGCCACCGCGCCGATGTCGCCCGGGCCGAGCTCGTCGACGGGCTCGAGCTCCTTGCCGCGCGGCACCCCGAGCTGGCCGATCCGCTCCTTCTCCCGCCGGGTGACGTTCTGAACCTGCGAGTCCGATCCCAGGACGCCCGAGTACACCCGCAGCATGTTCACCCGGCCGGTGTACGGGTCGGCGGTGGTCTTGAACACGTAGGCGAGCAGCTCTCCGTCGACGTCGGGCTCGATCTCGATCGGCTCGCCGTCGGCGTCGAGCGCACCGATCGCGCCGCGCATCGCGGGCGAGGGCACGTCCTCCACCAGCGCCTCGAGCAGGCGATTGGTGCCCAGGTTCTTGGTCGCGACCCCGCAGGTGACCGGGAACAGATGGCCCTCCGTGACGCCCTTCTTCAGCGCGGCGACGATCTCGTCGTGGGCGATCTCCTCCCCCTCCAGGTAGCGCTCCATCAGCTCGTCGGAGTTCTCGGCCACCTCGTCCATCAGCTTCTCGCGGTACTCCTGCGCCTGCGCCTGGAGCTCCTCGGGGATCTCGACCTGCTTGGAGTTGCCGCGCCCGGTCCCCTCGTACTCGAAGGCCTGCATGTCGATCAGGTCGATCACGCCGCGCACGTCGTGCTCGGAGCCGATCGGGATCTCGGTCGCGACGACGTGCTGCCCGAACGCTTCCTTCAGCGCGTCGAGGCAGCGGTAGAAGTCGGCGCGCTCGCGGTCGAGCATGTTCACGAACACCAGCCGCGACAGCCTCTCGGCGTCGGCGCGCTGCCAGAGCCGGTCTGTGTGGACCTCCACGCCCATGACGCCGTTGACGACCATCACCGCGGCATCGACGACCCGCAGCGCGCCCAGCGTGTCGGCGACGAAGCTCGGCTCGCCGGGGGTGTCGATGAGGTTGATCTTGCGGCCGTCGTGCTCGAACGAGGCGAGTCCGGCTCCGATCGACATCTCGCGCTGGTGCTCGTCCGGCTCGAAGTCGAGCATGGTCGAGCCGTCCTCGACCCTGCCCAGCCGGTTCACCACCCCAGCCTCGAACAGGATCGCCTCCGCGAGGCTGGTCTTGCCGGACCCGCGATGGCCCACCAGGGCCACGTTCCTGATCCGATCGGGCGGCTTGTGCGGCACGCGCCCAATATATGTCAAGCGCCCGTTAAGGCTGGAAGCGCGAGCGGAGGGCCAGCACGGCCTTGGTGTGGAGCTGGGAGACGCGGGATTCGGTGACCCCGAGGACCTCGCCGATCTCGCGCAGGGTTAGGTTCTCGTAGTAGTAGAGGGCGATCACCAAACGCTCGCGCTCCGGGAGGCCCTCGATCGCGTCCGCGAGGCGGTCCTTCAGCTCCGACGCATGGGCCTCGGTCTCGGGGTCGACCGCCGCGGGGTCCTGAATCGTGTCCAGGACCGAGATCTGGCTGCCGCCCTCGGGGTCGGCGAAGGTCCAGAGGTCGTCGAGGGCGAGCACCGATGAGTTGGCGATATCGAGCAGCGCGTTCTGGAACTCCTCGACGGTCATCTCGAGGCGCTCCGACATCTCCTCCTCGGTCGGCGCCCGCTGCAGCTTGGCCTCGAGCTCGGCGTGCGCCTTCTCCACGTCGCGTGCACGGGCGCGCACGGAGCGCGGGACCCAGTCCAGCGAGCGCAGCTCGTCGATGATCGCCCCCTTCACCCTTGCGACCGCGAAGGTCTCGAACTTGATTTCGCGGCCGGGATCGAAGCGCTCGATCGCGCCGATCAGCCCAAGCAGCCCGTACGAGATCAGGTCGGACTCCTCGACGTGCGACGGCAGCCCCGAGGCCATGCGCCCGGCGATGAACTTGACGAGCGGCGAATACGCGACCACGAGGCGCTCACGCGCCTGCTCGTCGCCGTCCCCCTTGTAGCGACGCCAGAGCTCCCGCAGCTCGACTGCCTTGACGTTGGTCTCCATTAGCTGGACGCTCGTTCCGAACGTTACCCGCGCGGGACCGATGCCCGCGCAGCGGATCTTGCCGGGCGGGCGCGGACGGTCACGCGCGCGGGTGCGCCTTCGAGTACTCGCGCCGCAGCCGCGAGGGCTCGACGCGGGTATAGATCTGCGTCGTCGAGACGCTCGAGTGGCCGAGGAGCTCCTGGATCGAGCGCAGGTCGGCCCCGCCCTCGAGCAGATGGGTGGCGAACGAGTGCCGAAGCGTGTGCGGCGAGACATGTCCCGCGACCGCCGCCTCGCGAACCCACTTCGAGAGTCGGCGCCTGACGTCCGATGGGCCCAGCCGGCGACCACGCACCGACAGGAACAGCGCGGCCTCATCCCGCCGCGAGCTGAGCGCGGGCCGGGCCGTCTCCAGGTAGCGCTGCGCGGCCCGCTGCGCGGGCTCGCCGATCGGGAGCACGCGCGTCTTGCGGCCCTTTCCGGTCACCCGCACGGTCTCCGAGTCGAAGTCGATGTCGCCCAGGTCGAGGCCGACGATCTCCTCCGCCCTCAGCCCGCACGAGTACGCGATCTCGAATAGCGCCCGATCGCGGATCTCGAGCGGCGTTCGCGCCGGGATCCGATCGAGCAGCGAGGCCACCTGATCGCGCCCCAGCGTGCGGGGCAGGCGCGAGTCCCGCTTCGGGCTGGGCAGCAGCTCCGCCGGGTTCTGGCTCGCGCGGTCGGTCTGCACGAGGTGGGCGTGGAAGGAGCGCGCCGCGGCCAGCTTCCGCCTGACGCTCGCCCTCGCGAGCCCGCTCTCGGAGAGCGCCGCCGCGTAGAGGCGCAGGTCCCGGTAGGCGATCGTGCCGGGCTCCCTGCCGCGTCCGCTCGCCCAGGCGGCCAGCCCGCGGAGGTCCGCGCGGTACGCCCTGATCGTGTTCGGCGAGGCCCCGCGCGTCTCGAGCTCGCGACTGAACGACGCCAACGCCCCCTTCCAGGCGGGGCCCAGCTCCAGCTCCGCGGTGGTTTCGGCAGGCATGGACCGTTATTCGGGGCCGCGAGGAGGACGCCTGCCGTTCGCAAGCCGCCAACCGCGTGCGGGCGCGGTAGGCCAGCGCCCCCGTCTGGCGATTTCTTTCGGCAGATCCGAAAGAAGTCGCCACACCGCGACTGCGCCCGGCCGCGATCCTGCGCTCGAATGACGCGTTATTGGCGGATAGCGCCAATTAGGCGTCGAGGCCGGTGGTTACCCGATGTAAATCGGCGTGCCTACGGGGACCCGGTCGTAAAGCTCGATGACGTCGGGGATCGACATCCGCACGCAGCCGTGCGACGCGGCGTTGCCTAGGGAGGCCACGTCGTCGGTCCCGTGGATGCCGGCGCCGTCGAAGATCCCGAGCCAGCGCGCCTTGAGCGGGTTCTCGGGCGACCCGCCCGGCACCGTCGTGCGGGCGTGGTCGCCGGCCCAATCGGAGTTCGGCACGTTCCAGGCGGGGTTCACCGCCTTGCTCTGGATGTGGTAGAGGCCGGCCGGCGTGTCGAATCCCACCGCGCCGATCGCGACCGTGTAGGTCTTCAGGAGCTTCAGGTCCTCGTAGAGGCGGAGCTGGAAGTTCGCGCGATCGACCGTTAGGTAGACGGGGTACTGCTTGGCGAGCTCGTCCGTGGTCACCTTGGGCTCGACTCGATCCACCGGCGCCTCGACCCTGCGGTGCTGGCGATCCTGGACCGCCGACTCGACGCCCTGGCGAAGCTCGTCGGCGTCGACCTTGATCCCATCCCGGGACTTGACCGGGGTGATCGACGAACCGGTGGCCTCGATCGACGCGTCGATGGGGTCGCGGTCGACCTCCCCGGTCACCTTGGCGATGAACGCGGTCACCGCCTCGTCGGAATACGACAGGCGCGGGGCGACGTTCGCTTCGACCTCTCCCCCGGTCGCGTAGCGCCACAGCCGGCCCGGCAGGCCGCCCTCCTGGCTCTTCTCAACCGCCCGGTCAATCATCCCATCGATGTCCGCCGTGACCTCGAGCTTCTCGGCGCTGAGCTTGTACTTCACCCCTTCCGCGGTGACGATGATCGGCTTACGCAGCGGATCGACGACCTCGGCATCGACCAGCTCGCGGGCCTCGTCGGTGCTCAGGCCGCTGACGTCGACGCCCGCGACCCGCACGCCCTCGGCGATCTCGTCCTTGCGCGAGGAGTCGTAGGCGTAGGCCGCGACCGCGGCCACCAGCAGCGTCACGACCGCCGCGATGATCCCTATTTGAAACTTCCGCCCCACGCTTCGAAAAGTGTAGGGACGGGGTTCGGCGCCCTACACGCCCTTCCTACGGTGCAACCGAGCTTTCGGCTCAGCCTCTAGAACCCGAGCGGCTCGCGGTCGGCCGCGACGCCCTCGCGATCCTCGCGCTGGCGTCGGACGTGAGGGCTCCAGCGCAGGAACTCCTCGACCTCCCGCTCGTAGGTGTAGGTCTCCTCGCCGCCGCGCATCACTGGCACGAGCCGCAGGTGCTCCCCGAGCTTGATCACCGCCTCCCGCGAGGTGTATCCGTAGCGAAAGCCGGTCGCCTTCAAGAGGCGGTTGTCGACCCCGCGGCCGAAGCGCAGCAGGTTCCACATCTCGTCCGGGATCCTGAGGCCCAGCCGATGGAGCGGGCCAGCCAGCGCGCCGGTGCCGAACGGGGGCAGGATCGGCAGCGGGCGCTTGCCGAGCAGGGAGATCGCCTCCGATAACGCCAGCACGCCGTCCGCGGCGACGTTGAACACCCCGGGCATGACGTGGAACGTGGCGTGCTCGAGGGCGTGGACGACGTCGTCCTCGTGGACGAACTGAAGCCGCGGATCGAACCCCAGCACCATCGGCACAAAGGGCAGCCGGAACATGCGGACGAACGCGGTGTCGACGTCGGGCCCGAGCACGTTCGCGCAGCGCAGGACGGTGACGGCGACCTCGGGGTGCTTCTCCGAGAAGTCGGCGACCGCGTTCTCGGCGTCGACCAGGTCGCGCTCGAGCGGGGTCCGCGGCGCGTGGGGGCGCGGCAGCTCCTCGGTGAAGAACGCCGGATCGTCCTGCTCCGAGCCGTAGCGATGGGTCGAGCTCTTGAAGACGAACTTCCGCACCGGCGAGTCCCCGCC
>JBKPFS010000017.1:0-8904 GCA_046728935.1 Actinomycetota bacterium
AGGTGCCTGACGGCTACCGCGCGATGGACGAACGGGAAGCGATCAAGGTCATGGTCGAGGTCTGAAGATGAGCGAGTGGATGAGCGACGAGCTCGCCAAGATCGAGGCGGCCGATGCTCGAGCTCTCGTCGCTTCGCCGCGACGGGACGCTGCGAAGCCCGGTGACGATGTGTGCGGCCCCCGCTCAGATCGCGCTCGCCAGGCTCCTGGCCCAGAGGCCGTGGATCGTTCCGATCCCGGGCACTCGAAAGCTGGGGCGCCTGGAGGAGAACACCGGAGCACGTTGACGTCGAGCTCACGCCCGACGATCTCGCTGAGATCGACAGCGCCGCCTCGAAGATCACGATCCAGGGGGCGCGGTACCCCGAAGAGCTCGAGAGGAGGACCGGAATCTGAGCATGCAGATCACCAAGAACTCAGTCGAGACCGCGGTTGGGCCCAGCGAGTGGTTCACCGGCACCGTCTACATCGACACCATCGCCACGCCGTCCGAGCCGTCCCGGTTGCAGGCCGCCAGCGTCCACTTCACGCCCGGCGCGCGGACCGCATGGCACACGCACCCGAACGGCCAGACGATCTACGTCACCGAGGGCATCGGCCTTTGCCAGCGCCGCGGCGGCCCGATCGAGGTCATCCGGCCCGGCGACCGCGTCTTCTTCGAACCGGGCGAGGACCATTGGCACGGCGCGGCCGCGGATCGATTCATGACCCACATCGCGATGCAGGAGGTCGATGACCAGGGCAGCGCCGTCGCGTGGGGCGACCACGTCGCCGACGAGGAGTACCACGCCGCGTCGGCGTGATAGCCGCCGCGAGCGGTGCAACCCGCCGCGCGCTAGCCCGACGCCGCCGCGAACGCGCCGACGATCGCCCCGTAGGCGAGATGCACGGCGACGGTGACCGCGGGCGTACTCGCTCCGTAGTTCAGCAGCAGGAAGCCCGGAGGCTCGAGCAGGGGACCGGAGTCAGCGGCGCTCGACGCGTTGCCCATGCGGGGATGAAATAGGGGCAGCAGGATGTTGACCAGGGCGCTCCCAGCGAACGCCCCGTGGACGAGGCCAAAGAGGGCACCGAGCCACGAGCTGGCCTCGCCGATTGCGCGGAAGACGAGGTAGTAGATCGAGGCAAACGCGAGGCCCGCGAGGAAGTGGAGGGCGTAGCCGAGGGCCCGAGCGCGAACCCGGTCTCCCGTGAACGCGGTGCCGAGCAGGAACGGCAGGTCGATCCGCGTCAGCCTCAGCTCGGTCGCCGCACGCAGCCCGGTGGTCAGCACCAGGGTGCCGACGAAGCCGCCTGCGAGCGCGCCCCAGATCGTCATGCCCACGCATCCTCGAGGCTGGCCGCGGCGTTTATCAGCGCCAGGTGGACAAGGCCCTGCGGGAAGTTGCCGAGGAACTCGCCGCTCTCCGGCTCAAGCTCCTCGGCGTAGAGGCCGACGTCGTTCGCAAGGCCGACCAGCTCGTCCATGCGCGCAGCCGCCTCGTCGGCCCGCCCCTGCCGGGCGAACGCATCCACGAGCCAGAACGAGCAAGCGAGAAACGCTCCCTCGCGGCCGGGGAGGCCGTCGTCGCCCAGGTAGCGGTACACGAGCGCGCCGTCGCCGAGCACCTCGGAGACCCGCCGGGCCGTGGCCGCGAGCCTCGCGTCCGCAGAGCCGCCGCCGTAGCCCATCAGCGAGCCGAGGAGGACGCTTGCGTCGAGCTCGCGGGCATCGGCGAAGCGGACGTAGCTTCCCAGCTCCTCCGACCAGCATTTCGTCTCCAGGAACTCTCGGATCGCGTTCGCCTCGCGGCGCCAGCGACCGACGTGGCGCGCGGGCACCAGCGCACGCTCGGCGAGCGCGGTCGCGCGGTCGAGCGCGACCCAGCACATCATCTTCGACTCCGTGAAGTGCCGGGGTTCGTCGCGGACCTCCCAGATCCCGGAGTCGGGCCGGCGCCACTCTCGACACACCAGATCCGCCGTCTCGGCTAGCCGCCTGGCCGTGTCGCGGTCGAGCTTCCCGCCCGCGTCGCAGTAGAGGCGGGCCGTCGCCAGCAGATGGCCGTAGACGTCGAGCTGGAGCTGGCTCACGGCCTCGTTGCCGATCCGCACCGGCCGCGAGCCGCGGTACCCGTGCCAGCCGAGCGCCCGCTCCTCCGGCGCGGTGCCGCCGTTGAGACGGTAGAGGACGCGGAGCCTCGGGTGGGTGAGCTGCGATGCGTGGAGCAGCCACCAGAAGAAGGCGTCGGCCTCGCTCGGGCAGCCCAGGCGCAGGAGCGCGTCCAGGGTGAACGTGCTGTCGCGCACCCAGCAATAGCGGTAGTCCCAGTTGCGCACGCCGCCAAGCCCCTCGGGCAGCGACGTCGTCGCCGCCGCGCCGATCGCACCAGAGGGCGAGTAGATGAGGAGCTTGAGCGCCAGGGCGCTGCGCAGGACGGCCTCGCGCCACGGCCCGTCGTAGCGGCGCTGCGAGGCCCACCGACGCCAGAAGCGTGTCGTTGCGGCGAGGCGCTCCTCGACCTCGCGCTTGGGCGGCAGAACAAGCGGCTCACCGCGGGCCGCGCAGAGCGCGAAGAGGGCCTCGCTTCCCTCAAGGGTGCGAAAGCGCCCGCCGACCCGACCCGTCGTGATCTCAGAAGCTCCGGCGCCCCAGGAGCGGATCGCGATAGCGTCCGGGCCGGCGGCCGCGACTGGCACGCCGAGCCGCCGTTCGAAGTGGGTCTCGCAGGTGGCGTATCCGAAGCGGGGCTCCACCGACCAGCGCATCGGGACCTCCCCCGCCAGCCCCTCGACCCGCCGGGCCAGCTCGCGGTGGGGGGCGAGTCCCGGCGCCGGAAGCAGCATCGCGTCGGCAACGCGGGCGATCCCGGTGGCGGTGGTGAAGGTGCTCTCAAGGACGTTGGTGTCGGCCAGGTAGCGGCGCTTTGCCTCGAACGGCACGTCGGGGGCGAGCTCGAAGCGCCCGCCCGCGTCGCGGTCGAGCATGGAGCCGAACACGCTCGGGGAATCGAGGTCGGGAAGGCACAGCCACTCGACGGTGCCCTCCCGCGAGATGAGGGCGGCCGTGCGACCGTCTCCGATGACCGCGTAGTCGCGGATCGGCGGATACTCGCGACGACGTCCTGTGCCGGTTCTCTCTCGTAGACCCAGTCCTAGCGACGGCATCGTCATCCCAGCTTCCCCTCGCCGCGTTGGGCCGAACTTAGGCGGAATCAGAGCCGTGCCGCACCAGGCTGAGGAACTCCTGGCGGGTCCGGGGATCTTCCTTGATCAGGCCACGTAGCGCGGAGGTCACGGTCCGGGAGCCCGGCTTCTGGACGCCCCGCAGCGACATGCAGAGGTGCTCTGCCTCGACGATCACGCCCGCGCCACGCGGCGCGAGCACCCGCTCGAGCCAGGCGGCGATCTGGGTCGTGAGCCGCTCCTGCACCTGGAGCTCGTGGGCGTAAAGGTCGACTACCCGCCCGAGCTTCGAGAGGCCGACGATCCGTTCGCCGGGCAGATAGGCGACGTGGGCGACGCCGTGGAAGGGAAGCAGGTGGTGCATGCAAAGCGACTGGAACGGGATGTCCCTGACCACGACCAGCTCGTCGTAGCCCTCGTCGTTCGGGAACGTGGTCGCGTTGAAAGGCGCCGGGAAGAGGAGCTCCGAGTAGGCCTTCGCGACCCGCCGCGGGGTGTCGCGCAGGTGCTCCGAGCGGGGGTCGGCGCCGAGGGCGGCGAGGAGCGCGCGGGCGGCGGCCTCGGCGGCAGCGACGTCGACCTCCCGTCGCCCCGGAGCGAGGCGGAGGCGGTGCTCGGCGAGCGCCGTAGTCGTCTTGCCCTTGTTCATCGAGCTCACTCCCCGGCCTCGAGCGGAATCGTCTTCGCCTTCAGCGGCTTGCGGGCCGGGCCACGGATCACGCGCCCGTCGGGCCGGAACCGCGAGCCGTGGCAGGGACAATCCCAGGTCTTCCCGTCGCCGTTGAACTCGACCAGGCAGCCGAGGTGGGTGCAGACCGGGGAGACAGCGTTGAAGGTTCCATCCTCGGCCCGGTACACCGCCATCCGCTCGCCTTGGACGTTGAGGATCCGACCCTCCCCGGGCTCGACCTTCTCGGGCGATGCCTCCTCGCCCCGCTCGAAACGCGCCGCGGTGACCCGGCGGGCGTAGTTGAACCCGCCGGCGACAAATCGCCGGGCACGTTCGCCGGGCCCGAGGACGTGGACCTCGTCGAACGGAGTGTCCGGATCGGCGAGGCGTGCGCGGTCCACCTCTCGGCGACTGCGGATCAGCTCGCGGATCGCCTCGTTCACATCCCAGACGTTGAAATTCATGCCGGCGACGATGCGCTCGTCGCGAAGCCAGAAGGCGACGAACTCGCCGGCTTCGGCGTCCCCGCGGAAGACCACCTCGTCCCACTCGGTGGCGTAGCCGCCGTACTCCATTCCGGCCTCATACTGGTCGGAGAAGAAGTAGGGGATCTCCTCGTATGTGACCGGCTGGCCGAGCATCGCCCGCGCCGCCGCCGGCCCCTGGTTGAGCGCGTTCGCCCAGTGCTCGACGCGGAGGCGGTGCCCGTAGAACGGGTGGTGCGCGTTGGCGACGTCGCCAGCGGCGAAGATGCTGGGTGCGCTGGTTTCCAGCCGCTCGTCGACGGCGATCCCGTTCTCGGCCTCGAGCCCGGCTGCCTCGGCGAGGGCGATGCGCGGCGCGACCCCGACGCCGACCACGACGAGGTCGGCCTCGATCGAGCGCCCGTCCTGGGTCACGACCCGCCGCACCGACCCGTCGCCCTCGAAGCGGTCGGCGCCCGTGTTCGGCAAGAGCTCGACGCCGTGGCTTCGGTGGAGGTCGCGGTAGACCGCCCCGACCTCGGGGCCGAGGACGCGCTCCAGCGGCACGGCGGTCATCTCGAGCACGGTCACGTCGCAGCCCTTCTGGCGCGCCGAGGCCGCGACCTCGGCCCCGATCCACCCGGCACCGACGACGACGATGCGAGCGCCCTCGGCGATCCGGGCGCCGATGGCCTCGGAGTCGCGCAGGTCGCGCAGGTAGTGGACTCCGTCGAGCTCTGCCCCGGGCAGCCGGAGCCGCCTCGGCTCGGCGCCGGTGGCGATCAACAGGCGGTCGTAGCGAAGGCGCCGGTCGCCGACTACCACCTCGGACGCAGCGGGATCGATCGCAGTCACAGAACGGCCGAGCGCCAGCTCGACCTCGTGCTCGCGGTAGAAGCCCTCGTCGTGGACGTGGGGCTTTGCCTCGGCCTCGCCGCGCAGGTACTCCTTGGAGAGCGGTGGCCGCTCGTAGGGAAGCTCCGCCTCCTCGCCGACGACGACGATCCTGCCCTCGAAGCCCTCGCCCCGCAGCGTCTCGGCCGCCTTCGCCCCGGCGAGCCCGCCGCCGACGACCACGTAGGTGTCCTTCGTGGTCAACGTCTCTCCTCTCAGGCTGCCTCGCCCTGGGCGACCCCGATCTGCAGCGGTCGCAGGCCGACGCCGGCGGTGGCGGGCGCTTGTGCCTCCTCGAGCGCGGCGAGCGTCCGGGCGAACAGCCGGAGCATCCAGCGGCGCGCGCCGAGTCTCCACAGCAGGCGATCGAGGTGCGCGAGGCGGACGATCTCCGCCCGCAGCTCCACCAGCGTGCCGGTCGCCGATTCGTCCAGCCGCCAGCCGATCGCCGCGAGGGTTCCCCCGCCGACTTCGGCGAGTCCGAGCATCGAGCACGGCTCGGTCGCCTCGAGGACCCAGGTGCGGGCCGAACGGCCGAGGCCCAGCGGGCCTCGCAGCCGCACGACGGCGCCGGTTCGCGCGCCGAACGGACCCGAGAGCTCGCGGATCGCGATCGCCGCGCCGGTCAGCGCCCAGTGGTTCTCGAGGTCACGCAGGAACATGAACGCCTCGTGGCGCGGAATCGAGATCTCCCGCCGGACGGACACGATCTCCCGCCTGCGTGCGCTGTGGTGGAGGTTGGTCACGGTGGGGTTTGCGTTTCACGGTCCGGGGTTCTTACGTCTCGAGCGCGGCGAGGCGCCGGCACCGCTCAAGATGACCATGCACGGGCACCGGCGTCCGCTTCCGCTGCTCGATAGGGATCTCCCAGTAAGAACTCGGGTCGCCGAGTCGCCAACCGGGTGTGAGACGGATTCGGACCAGACGAGGTACGCCCTCGGCGTGGAAGATGGGGCCGTCGCGCTACACGGTCCATGTGCGGGAGTGGCGCCGCGAGCGGCTTCGCCGCGCCGGACTACCGCCGGAGGCGGCTCGCAAGCTCGCCGACGACCCCCGGCTCGACCTCCATGCACTGCTGGAGCTGATCGAGCGGGGTTGTCCATCCGACGTTGCGGCACGGATCGTGGCCCCCTTGGACGAGCGGGCGGACGCGGATGACCGGCCCCGGGACTAGCCTCCTCGTGACGAGGAGGTCGCCGAGGACGATGCCCCGGACCCATGCCGCGACCGCGCGAGCTCCAGCCCGCACTCGGCTCGACGACGAGTCGCGCGGCTGGCTGGCCGCCCTCGGCGCCGAAGGCGCAGGGCGCGAGCGCGCCGTGCGAGAGCTGCACGACCTTCTGCTCCGTGCCGCGCGCTTCGAGATTGCCCGCCGCCGAGGCTCCCTGCCCCACCTGCGCGGCGGCGATTTCGACGACCTCGCGCACCAGAGCGCCGACGACGCGTTGGTGGCGATCCTGGCAAAGCTCGACGACTACCGGGGCGAGAGCCGGTTCACGACGTGGGCCTACAAGTTCGCCCTGCTGGAGGCGGCGGTGAAGCTCCGGCGGCGCGCCTGGCAGGGTCGCGAGCTGCCGCTCGAGCCCGAGCAGTGGACCGTGATCGCCGCCGGCGACTCCTCTCCCAGCGCCGATGCCGAGCAGCGCGAGCTCCTCGCCCGGATCCGCGAGGCCATGGACGCAGAGCTGACGCCGCACCAGCGCGAGGTGCTCGTCGCGGTCGCGCTCAACGGGGTGCCTATCGACGTGCTCGCCGAGCGCCTCTCCACCACCCGGGGCGCGCTCTACAAGACCGTCCACGACGCCCGCAAGAAGCTTCGCCACCATCTCGCCGAGGCGGGCTTCGACCTCGGCGGAGCCGATCAAGGAGACAGAGAATGAGCCAGCGACACGAGCAGCACGGCCTCGCCGGCGATCCGGTGCTGGCGCGCCTCCTCGGACCCGCGGAGCCGGAGCTCACCTGCGAGCAGTGCTTCCAGGAGCTTGACCGCTACGTCGAGCTCGAGCTCTCCGGGGCCGACGCCGCGGCGGCGATCCCCGGCATGGGAGCGCACCTCGAGGGCTGCGCGGCCTGCGCCGAGGACCACGAGAGCCTGCGCGAGCTGGTCCGCTCCGAGCGCGGCGGTTCGTGATCGCCGCCGGGTAAGAACTCCCCGGGCCTCGACGCAAACGGGCAAGCTCAATCCTGCGACTGAGAGGAGTTTGCCTTGCAGCGATACACACCGGCTCAGCTGTATGCGGGCCTCGTCGGCGCCGTTCTGGTCGTGGCCGGGGTGATCGGGTTCTTCTACAACTCCGACTTCACCTCGAACGAAAGCGTCCGCGACGCGGTCCTCGGGGTCCTCGACGTAAACGGCTGGCACAACCTCGTCCACATCGCGACCGGGGCCCTCGGGCTGCTCGCGGTCGCCGCCGGCGCCTACGCCGCCCGCACCTACGCCGTGCTCCTCGGCATCGTCTACACAGCCGTGGCGATCTGGGGCTTCGTCGTCGGCGATGGCGATTCGATCCTCGGCATCGTCCCGGTGAACACCGAGGACAACCTCCTCCACCTGGTCCTCGGGGCGGTCGGGATTCTCGCCGGAGTCGCGAGCGCCGAGCCCGCCGGGCGTCCGGCGCCGGCCGGCTGAGCCCGATGTCCGGCCTGATCGGGCTGCTCAAGGGCTGGCCGGGAAAGCCGTCGCACCCGCCGCTCACCGACGCCAGCATCGGCGCCTACACCGTGGGCACGCTCATGCTCCTCCTCGGCGCCCTCGGCGTCGAGGAGGAGCAGATGGCCCACGGAGCGCTGCTCGCGATCTCGGGCGGACTGCTGCTGGCAGTACCGACGGCGCTCACGGGCCTCCTCGACTGGCTCGATTTGCCGAAGGGGACACCGCTGAAGACGGTGGCCACGGTGCACCTCGCCACGATGGTCGCCGCGACGGTCGCCTTCGGGGCGACGTGGGTCGCGCATCTCGATGGCTACGACTCCGGTCGCGTCGAGACGCAGGCGCTCGTCCTTGGGCTCTTCTCCGAGGCCCTCCTCGCGGCGGGTGGCTTCGTCGGCGGAACGATCGTCTTCGTCTACGGCCATCGGGTCCTAAAACGGCTCGAGACGCCGCCCGCCGAGGCGCTGCGACCCGGCGCCCTGGACCACGAAGAGGCGCCAGATGCCCGCCCGCCCCTCCGACAGGGCTGACGCGATCGCCGACGGCATCGTCGCGGGAGCTCTCGCGGGCGCCGTCAGCGGCGCTCCGTCGACGCTGGATGCACTCGCGCGAGGGGGCGATCCGCTGGCGGCGACGGCGGCGGCCGGATCGATCCTGCTACCGCGCGAGCGGCGCAGGGGACGACTCCTCGTGGCCGCCGTTCCCGTGCATACCGCCCTCTCGCTCGGCTGGGGCGCGCGGCGCCGGCGTCGGTCGGGTAAGGACGGCCCGGCGCCAGACGCTAACCGAGCATGGAGGCGTTCGGAACCTCACCTCGTCCCCGCCGGGCGGAAGACCAGCGAGGCGCAAAGGATCTCGTGGAGGGCCTGCTCATCGCCTGCGCCCTCAGCGCCGGAGTCCACATCGCCCTCGCGCCCGAGCATCTCTCCGAGTCCGCGCTCCTCGGCCTCAGCTTCATCGTCGCCGCGGTGCTGCTCCTCGCCCTCGGGCTGGGTGTCTACATGCACCCCCAAAGCGGCCTGCTGGCACTAGCGATCGCACTTCTCAGCAGCGCCCTGATC
>JBKPFS010000018.1:0-12225 GCA_046728935.1 Actinomycetota bacterium
GACCGGCTCCGCGTGGACCTCGTCGATCCGCCGCGCGAGCCTCCTAAGCGACTCGACGTCGGGCGGGACGGCGAGCTGGTCGAGGTGCTCTCCCTGGTCGGAGAGCAGGCAGACGTCGAGCCTTCTGCGACTGAGGTCTAATCCAGCGTGCAACATGTGAAGCGGGCCTCCTTGGTGCCTCTCGGTTGGTGAACAACACCGGTGAGGGTTTCACCAACGGAGGCCATTCTTCATGGCAGTCCGGAGCGGGCGTCTGGCAGGCGACACCCCTGACGCCCCCTCATCGCGCGAAGCGGGGGCCGGCTCAGGATGTGGCGGCCCCGGCCCAAAGCCGAGCACCCGGATCACGCCGCGCGCGCCGGCGCGGACAGCTCCTCTGAGCGCACCCACAGCTCGGCGGCGAGGCGGTCGTCCTGTGCCTGGGCGCTCGGCTGCACGGGGCGCCGCTTCTCGACGTACTGGCCACGCAGCTCGCCGGCGGTGGGATCGAGCGCGAGCCACACCAGCGAGCCGGCGCCGCTCTCGGGCGAGCGCAGGAACGGCCCGGCCACGGTGAGGCTGATCCGGGCCAGCAGTCCATCGTTCTTGCCGAAGCCGGTGCGAATCACGCCGGGGTGAAAGCAGTTGGCCGCGATCGCGGGGTTGCGGCGTTGCAGCTCGCGCGTAAACAGGATGTTGCAGAGCTTGCTCGTGCCGTAGACGCGGCCGGGGCGGAAGCGGCGGCGCTCGGACTGCAGGTCGTCGAGGTCGAGCAGGCCGCCCTTGTGGGCGTCGCTCGCCGTGGTCACCACACGCCCGCGCGAGGCACTGAGCCGCTCGAGCAGCAGGTTCGTGAGCAGGAACGGGGCGAGGTGGTTGAGGGCGAAGGTCCGCTCGAAGCCGTCGGGCGTCACATGGCGCGAGGTGAACATGGCGCCGGCGTTGTTCGCGAGCACGTCGATACGCGGGTAGTCCTCGAGCAGCTCGGCGGCGAGCCGGCGTACCTCCTCCATCCGCTCGAGGTCGGCCACGTGCTCGTGCACGGGCGCGCCGCCGCCGGCGCGCGCCTCCTCCGCGCTTGCCCGCACGCGCCCTGCGTCGCGGCCGACGACCCCCAGCTCGGCGCCGCGGCCGGCGAGCTCGATGGCGGCCGCCCGGCCGATCCCCCGCGTGGCACCAGTGAGGATCACGGTTGGCATCGATGGAAAGCTAGCCGGATAGCCTCGGGGCGGTGAGCTCACAGCCGAGGGCGGTGCTCAGAGGGTGATCGCCGGCGCGCTGCCCGATTCGACGGGGTGGCCGACCCGGAACGCTCGCGGAGACTCTTGCTTTCGCTCTCGCGTTGAAAGCAGGCGTCTTCGTCAAGCTCGCTACGCAAGCGCAATGGACGACGAGCGGGAGTCTCGTTGCCTCTGGTCGCGCGCCTCCTTTCGCGTGACAGCGACACTCCTGGTTGTGGTCCAGGCGGTCGCCGGTTCGAGTCCGGTCGCTCACCCTAAATCCCTGCAAATGGGCAGGTTCTAGTACGAAGCCGAGAAGGGTTGGTACCACCGTGGTACCAATCTGTGCCTGAGCGGGCCCTGTGTTAAGGAAAAACCAGGAGTCCGAACGGCATGGAGCCCGCTCCCGCAGGGGATTCACTTCCGTAACGCCTAACCGAAGCGGGAATCCCTTAGATCGATTCGCCGACGCCTCCTCCTCGTCCAGTGCGGGCACCTGCGGGCCGTTGGCGGAGACGCTCGCGTTTCGCGCGAACAGGTGCGGAGCTTAGTCCGACGGTAGCGGGACGTCGAGGACGACCTCGATGGTGTCACGCACCTTCAGCGCGCCCATCAGTCCCCGATACGGCTTGATCTCCCATTCGCTCTGGGTCACCGGCAGCACCCCACTGACCCGGCCGTCCGTCCCCGCGTTGAGCTCGAAGGTCGCCGGCCGCGTCGTCCCCGCGATGTCGAGTTCGCCGCGGACGGTCAGGGCACCGTCGGCTAGCTCGACCGCACTCGAGCGGAAGGCGATCGGCTGTCCCCGCAGGATCTTCTCGTCGATGGTCTTGCGGATGTCGGCGCGGTCCTTGTCGGAAAGTGGCTTGACCCCGTGCAACCCGTCGCGCACCCGCAGTGAGCGGGGGTCGGCGTTGAGCTGAACCGCGGACAGCGTGCCATCCTCGCCGACCTCAGCCGTCGCCTCCCACTGCTCGACATCGATGATCAGGTCATGGCCCACCTTCTGCGCCATCCCCTCTCGGTACGTGCGTACCTGCAACATCCCGTTGTCGCCGCCCACCGTGTGCGTGCCAGCTCGAAACGCCACAAAGCGCGATCGTATTAGGGCCACCCCGGTCGCGATCAGCGCAGCGAGGCGATGCAAGTGATCGGCGTTGGCGCCCGAGGGCGGGGTTCTGGGCGGTGCGCTCGTCGGCTAGTCCTGGCGCATGAGGATCTTTGCGCGTTGAGTCACGCGCGAGCTTCGGCGAGGCGCTCGATCTCGTAGTGGAGCGTCAGGAACCGCTGACCGGCCAGGTCGAAGCTGTGGTCGGTCCTCAGCTCGCCGTCGGCGACGTAGACGAAGATCTGCTCCTGGAAATAGAGCACTTTGAGGACGGTCAGGGCGTCTCGCTCGCTGTCGACGGAGCTCAGGTAGTGGCCCGGGAATGCGAGCTCGGTTCGCGACGTCAGTAGGAGATCGTGCTGGCCGGCGTTCCGGGGCAGGAGGGTGGCGGTGAAGTTGGCGCTCGGGATCGGGAAGCCGACGCTCACATAGCCGCGGTCCTCGTGCCTGAAGGTCGTGTAGATCCCGACGTAGATCGGCTTGCCCGAGTCCGCAAACGTCCGGATCCAGCCCCGGATGTCGATCTCCTCGTCGCCGTCGAGGGCGATCGTGTCGATCGTGCTCACCATCCCCCGCTGGGCCTGTTCGATGTTGGAGGGGATCGCCGCCTGGCCGAGCGGCTGCGCGACCACGCGCTTGAAGAGCTCGTATCCGGGCTTCATCCAGCGCCGCCACTCGGGGACGATCGAGAGCCGGAAGCGGCTGGTGTGCTCGTAGAACTCGCGGATCAGCGGGTGCACACGCCCGGCTTCGAAGGTCGGACCATCCAGGCTGTCGAGCGAGGCGAGGATCCCGACGTCCGGCGGGTTGCGGCGAAAGGTGCCACCCCGGACCTTCGCCAGCTGCTCGATGTAGTCAGCACCGACGTACATCGAGCGCGCCTCGAACGGTACGACGTAGCGCAGCTCCGATGCCGGCACCTCCTCTGCCATCACTCGGACCAGGGGCCGCCCGCGATAGGCGATCGCCGCGATCACGCGATAGGCGAGCGTGACCGCCGCTGCGATCAGCGCCGGTTCGAGACCGCTGTCGAGAACCTGGAACAGACCGCCCAACACGGCGCCCACCAGGAGCCCGAGGGCCGCCTTTGCCGGGCGCAGGCCGAGCAGACCTAGGAGCGCACCACTGATGATCCCGGTGAGCAACGGCTCGTCGGAGCCGTAGATCAGCCCCAGCACCCAGCCGAACAGCGCCATCAGCAGGACGCTGCTGAGGATGCGGTGCCAGAGTGGCTTCGGCTCGGCGGGTCCCCTCCTGATGCTGGTGATCGTTTCGGCGGGCGCGTACAGCGCGGCACCGATCAGGGCGCCGACGCCGGCGCCGACTCCGTCGATCGCATCGCCGAGCACGGCGCCGGACGCAGCGCCGAGGGCCGCCCCCCAGATCAGCGCGTCGAGAACCCGGCCGGAGCGGCTTCGTCTGCGTCGGTCCGGTTCCGCCATGCCTCGGGAGTATCGCGCCGCTCGTGCAGCCGACCGCTGATCTCGTACGATCCGTCGATGGAGGCCAGGGACCTGGCGGTCGGCTTGGCGGGCGGGAGGATCGCCATCGGCGTGGTCTCGCTCCTGGCGCCGGGACTGGTGGGCCGCACGATGACGGGCCCTGACGGGGCCACGGGCGGGACGCGTCTCTTCGCCCGCATGGTCGGCGCCCGCGACCTCGGTCTCGGGCTCGGCGTGCTCCTCGCCCTTGACCGCGGCGCCCCCGTGCGCGGCTGGCTCGAGACGTCAGCCGTGGTCGACGGCATCGACGCGGCCGCATGCCTGCTCGCCCGCCGCCACCTCCGCACAACCGTATTTCCAGCGGCCGTCGGGCTGGCGACCGCCGGAGCGCTGCTGAGCGGCTGGCTGTCACGGGAGCTCGACGCGCCACAGCCTCCACTGTCAGGACAGCCGGTGCGATGACGGCGGATGGACCAGTTGGGCTCACGATCGTCGGTCGGCGCAACACCCCCTGGCGTCGATGCCGGCCCGGGACTTAGAGAGAGGCGGCACCGCTAGCGCTTCCGCGTGGGAGGAGGCGTCGGGATCGTGATCTGGATGTATCACGACGAGGCCCACCATCTCGGTCGGCCGCACTTCCATGCCACCTATGGCGACGACGAGGCCTCGGTGGACATTGAGAGCCTCGAGATCATCGCCGGCGAGCTTCCGCCCCGAGGACGACGACTCGTGGTCGAGTGGGCGCGTGCCCATCAAAGCGAGCTGCGGGAGAACTGGGAGCGCGCGCGGCGGCACGAACCGCTGCGGCCAATCGAGCCGCTCCGATAGACGGTCTACCATCGAATCAATGCGCAGCACACCGCTCTTGATCGAGGCCAAGCCGCTTGAGGGCTACGCGGTACACGTCCGCTTCGATGACGGCACCAACGCCGATGTCGATCTGGCCTACCTGCTCGAGTACGGAGGCGTCTTCGAGTCCCTGCGGGACCTCGAGTTCTTCCGCCAGCTTCGTGCCGATCCTGAGGCGGGGACGATCGTCTGGCCGAACAACGCGGACATTGCGCCCGAGACCCTCTACGCGCACGCCCAGCGGCGCGCTGCCACGACTGCGTAGCGTCGCGCGGAACCCGCAGGCGGCTCGACCAGCCGTTGCTTGCTCCGGATCAGGGTCGCCGCCCGTGGTACCAATCTGAGCGAATCTGAGCTGACCTGAGCGAACCGAGATGGCTTGAACAAGCCCTATCCGGCCCTACCTGCCCCAGGGGCCCGTGGTTGTGGTCCAGGTGGTCGCCGGTTCGAGTCCGGTCGCTCACCCTAAATCCCTGCAAATGGGTAGATTTTCGGAGCCACGCGAGAGGCGTTGGTTCACGGAGCAGCGCGATAGCTCGCTGATACGGCCCTTCCCAAATTAGGGATTTCTCCCGATGCGGAACCAGGCCGGCGCGCGCAGAATCGCCTCATGACCGCTACCGAAGGAGGCCCAGATGAACTACCTGCTTTATGAGCTCGCGCTGGCTCGGACCGCGGACCTTCACGAAGAGGCAGAGCGTGGACGGCGTGCCGCGCTTGTCCGACAGCATCCGCGCCGGGCCGCTCGCGTGCGGCACGGGCTGCGGCCCGCGTTTGCAGCGCTCGTGGTCATCTCGGCGCTGCTCGTCCCGGCGGCGAGGGCGCAGCCGATCGACCCACCGAGTGTCGGCGTTGCCAAGGCAACCCCCGCCCAAACACACACTGCGGTTCCGCTCGTCGCCGAGTCCGCGTCCAGCGACGCGAGCGCCGCCTCCAGCGGCTTCGACTGGGGCGACGCCGCGGTTGGCGCCGCGGGCATGCTGCTCATGCTGAGCGCGGGAGCCGCGGGCGTCGTCATCGTGCGTCGCAGTCGCGAACGCGGCCAGACGCTGGTCGCCGGCTAACCCACTCACCCCTCGAGGAGGGCGCCCACGCGGGCGCCCTCCTCACTCTCTTACAACCCCGTCAAGGATCCATGCGCTGTCCCGCTCTTCCGCACCAGGCCCCAAGGCGTCGGTTGCAACCGGCCTGAGTGGCCGGGATGATGTCTCCGTGCAGCTCACCTCGCAGGCCGATGCCACGGAGGCCCTGCGCCTCGTCGAGCGCAATGCGGAGCTCGCCGCGCTCGACGAGGCCCTCGCCGGGGTCAAGGACGGCGCACGGGGGCGTCTCGCCCTGGTACGCGGGGAAGCCGGGATCGGCAAGACGGCCCTCCTCACGCATTTCTGCGCCGGTCTCGGACCCGGGGTGCGAGTCCTCTGGGCCGCGTGCGATCCCCTCTTCACCCCGCGGCCGCTCGGGCCGCTGCTCGACGTGTCCCGCGTCACGGGCGGGGAGCTTCAAGACCACGTAGAGCGGGGCGCGAAGCCTCATGACGTCGCCGCGGCGCTGCTGCGTGAGCTCGAGGCGCCGGCGCCGACCGTTCTGGTGCTCGAGGACGTCCATTGGGCGGACGAGGCAACGCTTGACGTGCTGCGACTAGTCGCCCGCCGGTCTGAGACGGTCCCCGCCCTCATCGTCGCCAGCTACCGCGACGAGGAACTCGCCCGCTCCCACCCGCTTCGCCTCATGCTCGGCGAGCTTCCCGGGAACGGCTCGATCACACGCCTCGAGCTCGCCGGTTTTTCGCCCGAGGCCGTGGCGGGCCTCGCGGAGGGCTCGGCAGTGGACCCCGCCGAGCTCTTCCAGCGCACCGCCGGCAACCCGTTCTTCGTCACCGAGGCGCTCGCGGCACAGACCGAGCAGCTACCGAGCACCGTGCGCGACGCCGTGCTGGCCCGGGCGTCGCGCCTCGGTCCCTCGCCACGCGCAGTGCTCGACGCGGTCGCGGTCGTTCCGCAGCCGACCGAGCTCTGGCTCCTCGAGGCGCTGACCGAGGTCCCGCCCGGAGCCCTCGACGGGTGCCTGAGCTCGGGCATGCTCGAGGCCGAGGCCAATTGCGTCGCGTTTCGACACGAGCTGGCGCGCCTCGCGATCGAGGCGTCGCTCGCGCCCGATGTGAGGCTGGGCCTCCACCGGCGCGCGCTGGCCGCCCTGGAGAAGCCGGTGAGCGGTCCTCCCGACCTCGCACGGCTCACGCATCACGCCGAAGCAGCTGGAGACGGTGAGTCGGTGCTGCGCTTCGCGCCCGCTGCCGCCGAGCAGGCCTCGGCCGTCGGCGCTCACCGCGAGGCCCAGGACCACTACGGCCGCGCTCTGGAGTTCGCCGCGCAGATCCCACCCGAGGCGCGGGCCGAGCTGCTGGAGCGGTACGCGGACGAGGGCTACCTCACCGACATGCGCGAGGAGGCGGTCGAGGCTCTGGACGAGGCGCTCGCCATCCACCGCGAGCGCGGCGATCTGCTGAGGCAGGGCGACTTGCTGCGGCGGCGATCGCAGCACCTCGTCTGCATCGGGCGCGCGGAGGCGCGCGACGACGCCAGGGCCGCGGTCGAGACCCTCGAGCACGCTCCCCCTGGGCCCGAGCTCGCGCGGGCGTACGGCTCCCTCTCGCAAATCTCGATGCTGGCCGACGAGGCCGAGGCGACGGTCGAGTGGGGGCTTCGCGCGATCGAGCTCGCCGAGCGGATCGGTGACACCGAGGCGCTGGTCCACGCCCTCAACAACGTCGGAACGGTCGAGCTCATCGCCGGAAACCCCGCCGGCCGCGAGAAGCTCGAGCGCAGCCTCGCGCTGGCCAAACAGGAGGACCTCGCAACCGATGCAGGTCGCGCGTATATCAACCTCACGGCTGCGTACTCCCGGCGTCGCGAGTGGGCGCTGGCCGACCGCTACACCGAGGCCGGGATCGAGTACTGCCGCGAGCATGGCCTCGAGGCGTGGCAGGTCAGCCTCGTCGCCGGCAAGGCCGAGTCCGAGCTTGCCCAGGGACGCTGGGAGGACGCCGTCGCCACGGCCGACGCGATTCTGAGCGGCCCCCCGGTTTCCCCCCTCGGGCCGCGCCTCATGCCCCGCATCGTGCTCGCGCTGGTGCGGGCGCGCCGAGGCGAGCCGGGGTACCGGCCGCTGCTCGACGAGGCGCTCGAGATCGCGCGCTCGGTGGGCGATCTGCAGGCCGTCGCGCCGGTTTCGGCGGCACGGGCGGAGGTCGCTTTGCTGGAGGGCATAACCGAAACGGTCGCTCCGGAGACGGACGTCGCCCTGGCGCTGGCCATCGACCTGGGCGAGCCCACGTCCGTCGGGGAGCTGGCGGTCTGGCGCCGCCGGGCGGGGCTCGAGGACGAGATCCCCGGCGAGGTCCCCGATCCCTTCGCGTCAGAGCTGGCCGGCGAGCACGAGCGGGCTGCGGATCTTTGGTCGGATCTGGGCTGCCCCTACGACGCCGCGCTCGCCCTCGCCGGCGCCGAGGACGAAGCCGCCCTGCGCCGCTCGCTCGATGAGCTCCAGCGGCTCGGCGCCGAGCCGGCGGCGGCGATCGTCGCACGCCGCCTCCGCGAGCGTGGAGCACGTGGGCTTCCCCGCGGTCCCCGGCCGAGCACCAAGGAGAACCCGGCGGGCCTGACCGCGCGGGAGCTCGAGGTCTTGGAGCTGGTCGCCGAGGGGTTCGGCAACGCCGACATCGCGGAGCGCCTCTTCCTCTCCGAGAAGACGGTTGGCCATCACGTCTCCTCCATCCTGCGCAAGCTCGAGGTCCGCACGCGCGGCGAGGCGAGCGCGGAGGCGCAGAGGCTCGGCATCACGGAACGTACGTAGCCGTTCTCCAGCGACATCGCCGGCGGTCGCCGGGTCGAGTTCGGTCGCTCACCCCTCACTCGATGCGCTCCAATGGCGCTCGCAGAAGCGCCGCAACTCGTCAGCGAAGGCGGGGCTCGACCCCGGCGGATCGTCGAAGCTAGCGGTCTCGGCGCCGGGCAGTGCCGCAACGGCATCCTCGAAACCCTCATCCGTGCTCATCAGGCACCCCTCGTGCTTGGCGAGGAGGAGTGGGCGGTCGAGCTCGCGGAGCTCCTCCTCGAAGCTGACGTCGGCCGTCAACGCCGTCCATCCGTCGACCATGAACTCGGATGGCAGGCGCTCGATGATCCGCTCCGCACGCTCCTCGTCGATTCCCCCCCTCGTCACCTGAGCGATCCCGTAGCGGACGAAGCCGGGAGCGTCCTGCTTGACGAGCTGGGTGAACGTCGCGTAGACGTCGGTGTTGATCGGCGAGCGCTGGCCTTCTCGCGAGAACGACACCTTCGCATGGCCGAGCACCATGCCCACCACCGCGTGCCGCCGGCTGACCGCGATCCGGACGGCGTCCGCGATCGCCCAGCCGTCGGCGACCACGAAGAAGCGCTCCCAGCCGGCCTCGGCGAGCTTCTCGAGGCCGCGCGTCGCGATGATCTCCCGCGTCAGTTGGTTGACGTCGGTGAGCCCGGGGGGCAGGGGCTCCGCCCCGATCCCGGGAGGGTCGAAGGAGAGGACCTCGGCCCATTCCTCGAGCTCCGGCTTGATCGCCCATTCGAGCTCGGTGAACTCCGAGAGGAGTAGAAGCTGCGGGCGCATCGGGAGATCAAACCACGCGTCGCGCGGTACTAGTCTCTGGACCGATGGGCGGAGCACCCCTTCCGACGGCCACCCTTGAGGAGACCGAGCGCGTCCGGCGCGTCCAAGACAAAGAGGCGCCGCGGTACGACCGCCAGATGAACTTCTTCGACCGTGTCCTGTTTGCCGACGGTCGCGAGTGGGCGTGCTCGCACGCCGAGGGGGATGTGCTCGAGATCGCGGTGGGAACGGGGCGCAACCTGGTCCACTATCCGGCCAGCACGAAGTTGCTCGGCATCGAGCTAAGCAGGGAGATGCTCTCCCGCGCGCGCCAGCGTCTGACCGAGCTCCAGCTCGATGCCGAGCTCCGCGAGGGAGATGCCCAGGCGCTCGATTTTCCCGACGAGAGCTTCGACACCGTGATCATCACCCTCGCGCTCTGCACGATCCCAGATGACCACGCGGCGGTCCGCGAGGCGCACCGGGTGCTGCGCCCAGGCGGCAAGCTGGTGCTCCTCGAGCATGTGCGCAGCCCGCGCCTGCCGGTGAGAGCCGTCCAGCGGTTGCTCAACCCGCTGAGCGTGCGTTTCGAGGCCGATCACCTGCTTCGCGACCCGCTCGACTACCTCGCCGACGAGGGATTCGAGGTCGAGAGCGCGACGCGGCTGAAGTGGGGGATCGTCGAGAGGGTCGTCGCACGGAAGCCGAGGCCGAGCCAGGACCGCGAGGGGATCGCCGGCTCGTGATGGGAGGCTCGACCATCTCGACCGGCGTAGCGCTCCGGGGCATCGGCGAACTGCCGCGCGCAGTTGAGCGAGCAGACGTGATAGGTCAGCTTCTCACGAGCCGACGGGCATCTCAGTCGCAGCAGTCGTCGGCGCAGGCAGCGGCGGCACTCGGACCGAGGCTGGGCGACGCACAGCAGCCTTCGCCGCGCCAGGTCTCGAGGCCCTCGGTGATCGCGACCGCGGCGATCACGAGGGCGGCGATCGGGTCGAGCCACCACCAGCCGAGCACGGCGTTGCCGAGCAGGCCGAGGAAGACCGCGCCGGCAAGGTAGGCGCAGAGCAGGTTCTGGGCACCCTCGCCGTGGGTCGCCGAGGAGCCGAGCTGATCGGCGAGCCGCTGCTTAGCGATCCCCAGGAACGGCATCCCGACGAGGCTCGTTGCCGTCAGCGCCATCCCGAGCACGCTCGTCTCCGACTGCTCGGCCGTGACCAGATTGTGGATCGCCTCGAAGCCGACGTAGGGGGCGAGAAGGAAGAACTGGATCGCGACGAGCTTCTGGGCGCGCTCCTCGGCGGCTTCGGACAGCAGGCGGTGGCTGGTGAAGCGCCAGACGATGATCACGCTCGCGAAGCCCTCGATCGCCGAGTCGATCCCGAAGCCGACCAGCGCGATCGACCCGGCGAGAATGCCGGCAACGATCGCGATCGCGCCCTCCGCGCCCATCCACGCCAGGCTCAGCCAGGAGAGCTGCTTGGCGCGCCGCGCGGCGCGCAGCCACTCAGGGCTCGGCTCGGCTCGGCTCGGCCGTCCCGCAGACGGCAGCGTGGGAAGGGCGACCTCGCTCAAGCCGGCGCCCGCTCGGCGAGGGTCGCCTCCAACAGCGCCCGGCCGCGCTCGGTGAGCTCGTAGATCACCATCTTGCCGTCGCGGCGGCTCGAGACCAAGCCCTCGGCCCGCAGCAGGCGAAGGTGGTGGGAGACCAGGTTCTCGGCCCGCTCCAGCACCCAGGCGAGGTCGCAGACGCACAGCTCATCGCCCTGGGCGAGGGCGAAGGCGATGGTCAGCCGGGTCGGATCCGAGAGCGCCTTGGCCTGGCCGGCGATGCGGTTGGCCTCGCCTGGGTCGAGGCGGCGATGGCGCAGGGCCTCGGCCTTCTCGAGGTCCAAACAGAGGAGCTCGCAGCGGTCGCGTGCCACCGCCTCATCCTAACGACCCTTGAGATGTCCCTCGCTTGAGCGGCCAGCAGGCACGTGAAACCGGTGCATGCGGCCGGCGGGTGGGGCTCCCAGTAGGAAAATGAAGCCGTGTCCCGACTCTTGTGTATCGCAGCGCTCTTCGGGGCCCTCGGCTTGATCGCATGCGGCGACTCGGAGGACCCCGCGGGCGGCCTGGATGAATCAGGCAGCCCAAAGGAGCACGTGGTTGCCGTCGTCGCCTCGATGCGAGAGGCGATACGCGAGGGGAATGGAGAGGAAGCCTGCTCCTATATGACAGAGGAGGGTCAGAACCGCGCGGTAAGGGTGGTGACTCGGGAGGAGTGGGGGACCGCCGAAACGTGCGCCGAAGCGGTGGGCGCAATCTCACAGCAATTCGGCAACGACGAACGGGACCTCGACGCTCAGAACGTGGTCACCGTGGATGAAGTCGCTCTGTTCAAGCGCGGTACCGAGGCCGAAGCGTACAGCGACTATCGGGGAGCGATGATTCTGAAGCTCCTCGACGGGGAGTGGCGCGTCGACGTGCCTTTCTTCGTCGATTAGATCCGAACTGATGGTCCCAACCCCCGCCGCCAGCGACTGGGGCTGATGCGACCGCCGCGCGGTGGGCGGTCTGGTAACGGCGTAGCTTGGAGCTGGAACGGAGCGTCGTGCGCGGCGGCGTGACGATCGCGCGCCCCGCGCGTGGTGAGAGAGGAAGGAGATGGGACAGCTCCTGCCTTGGCGCTGATTGTCGCGGCCGGCTCGCTGGCGAGTGGCTGCAACGGCGACCAACCTGCGGCCGATCCGCTTGTCCGCGTGCTCGACGCTGCGGCCAGGACCACAGCGGCGGGGCCCGCGGCGGTCGCCGCCACCGTGGTCGGGGACCGCGGCGAGTATGCGCTGAAGGGAGCGATCGATCCCGAAGGCGGGTACCGGCTCGCCGTCAGGCGCGCCAGATCAAGCGGGCCCTGACCACGGTCTCGCTCACGGTTCGCTCGGCGCTCCACTGCAGCGCGCAGCGCTGGACCAGCGCGATCGCTCCCGGATGCAGATCGGGCGGCTCGCCGGTGACG
>JBKPFS010000019.1:0-6413 GCA_046728935.1 Actinomycetota bacterium
TCGGAGGCGCCCTCGCGCGCCGCGGCAACGGCGTCGCGGGCGTCGGCGGCGAGCCGCGCTCCGAAGCCCCGCTCGAGCCCGCGCTCCCAGATCAACGCCGCGACCACATCGCGCGCCCGCTCGGGCGACCCGAGCCGCCGCAGGACGCGGGCGCCGCGCCGCCCGAGATCGACCAGCACCATCTCGCCCTCCCGCGTGCGCGCGCCGCCGGCGAGGGCCGCCTGCGGGCCGCGCTCGAACAGAGGCTCGCAGACGAGGAAACGGGCCCGGCGCGTGACCACGGCGACGAACCTCTGGCGCTCGCGAGGTCTGGGGCTCAAAGCTCTTGCGCGAGCACCCGGAGTCCTGCCTGCACCGCCTCGTCGCGCTTCGTGCGGCGCGCATCCGTGGCGCGGACGTCGGGCTTGATGCCCTTGTCGGCCAGCGAGACGCCGTCGGCGGTCAGGTATTCCCCCACGGTGAGGTCGAGCGCGCCTCCCGATCGCAGGTGGATCACCTCCTGGAAGGTGCCCTTGCCGAACGTGCGGGTGCCGACCACCGTCGCCAGGTCGTAGTCGGAGAGCGCGGCGGTGAGGATCTCCGCCGCGGAGGCGGTGTCGTGGTTGGTGAGCACGACGGTCGGGCGGGGGTCGAGCGCGTCGCCAACCGCCTCGTACTCGCGCTCGGCCTGGGTCCGGCCCTTGGTCGAGACGATCGTCCCCTTGTCGACGAAGACGCTCGAGGTCAGGACCGCCTCGTTCAGCAGGCCGCCGCCGTTTCCGCGCAGGTCGAGGACCAGGCCCTCCGCTCCGCGACGGTAGAGGCGATCGAGGGTGTCTCGAAGCTCGCCGTGCACCCCGTCGCTGAAGGTGTGAAGGCGCACGTAGGCGACCTTGCGACCCCCCGCGCGCCGCAGGTCGCCCTGCACCGCCGGCACCTGCACCGTCGCGCGCTCCAGCGTGACGTCTCGCGTGCGGTCCCGGTGCGGTGAGACGATGCCGAGCTCGACCTCGGTGCCGCGCGGCCCCTTGATCCGAGCGGTCGAGACCTCGGCGGGGACGCCGGCGATCGAGCGCCCGTCCACGGACACGATCAGGTCGCCGACCTCGATCCCCGCCCGCTTGGCGGGGGTGTCCGGGATCACGCTCGCGACGCGAAGCCCGCGGGGGACCTCGCTCACGGTGAGACCCACGCCGGAGAAGCGGCCCGACGTCGCCGCCTCGAAGTCACGCAGCTGTTCCGGCGTGAAGTAGTGCGAGAAGCGGTCGTCGTAGCGCCGCTTGAGGTCGCGGAGCATGCCCTGGACGGAGGCGTCGTCGAGCCGCGACTTGTCGACGGGCTGGAAGTAATTGGCCTCGATCACCTGGCGCGCGTCGGCCGCCGGATCGGGCTCGTCATCGTCGAACCAGGCGATCGCGGCGCTCACGACCGCGGCGAGGGCGAAGCCGATGACCGCCCCGGCCGCGAGGCCGGAGGCGAACGACCCCTCGCGGCGGAGGGTCAAATCGTCAGGAAGCGACGCAATGTGACGCCGCTGCCCAGCGCGGAGACGACCACCGCGGAGGCAAACAGCATCGCGACCAGCGGCGCGAAGCCCATGGTCGAGAAGTTGTCGATCAGGTTGAAGTTGTCCGCGAGCGGATCCACGATCGTGACCTTGCCGAGCCACAGTATGGCGACCGCGACCGCCGCGCCCACGACGCCGACGATCACGCCCTCGATCACGAACGGCCAGCGGATGAACCAGTTGGTCGCTCCGACCAGGCGCATCACCTCGACCTCGCGGCGCCGAGCGTAGATCGAGAGTCGAATGGTGTTCGCCACCAGCATCACGGAGGCGATCAGCAGCAGGGCAGCGATCACGATCAGGACGATCTTCAGCGCTCCCGTGACCTTGCGGATCTGGTTCGTCTCCTGACGCGCGTCGTTGACCGACTCGATCACCGGGCTGATCGGCTGCGGCTTGCCCGCGGAATCGGGGGGCTGGAGCGCTGTGCGCACCGACTCGAGGTTGTCGGGATCGTCGAGGTCGAGGTTGAACGCGGGCGGCAGCGGGTTGTGATTGAGCTCGCCAAGCGATTCCTTCAGATCCCCCTCGACGCGCCCCTCCAGGACCTTGATCGCGCACTTCCTCGAGCAGTAGTCGGCGGCCGTGACGTGGGGGATCGCCTCGAGCTTGCCCTGAAGCGCCGTGATCTCGTGCTTGGTCGCGTCGGGGTAGAGGAACACGTTCAGGCCGATCTGCTCGCGGACGTCCTCGTTCTTCTGCTCGCTCGCGCGCAGGACGGGGATCAGGACGCCGAGCAGCAGCGTCGTGACGACGATCGTGACGATCGCCGCAACGCTGGGCGCGGCGCTGCGTCGCAGCGCGCGGAAGGCCTCCGAGAGGAAGAACGTGACCCGACCCATCTAATGTTCGCCGTTCGTCTGGCCCTCGTCGCCGACGCCCATCTCCGCCCGCATGCGGACGGCGAACTCGGTCGTCGACTCGTCGCGGTGATAGCCGGCGGCGGCCTCGTCGCGGACCAGGCGGCCCTCCTCGAGCGCGATCACCCGGCGGCGCATCTTGTCCACCATCTCGCGGTCGTGGGTCACGACCAGCACCGTGGTCCCGGTGCGGTTGATCCGGTAGAGCAGCTGCATGATCCCGATCGAGGTCACGGGGTCCAGGTTTCCGGTCGGCTCGTCCGCGAGCAGCAGGGGCGGGTGGTTGACGAACGCGCGTGCGATCGAGACCCGCTGCTGCTCTCCGCCCGAGAGCTGGTCCGGGTAGTTGTGGACCTTCGCCTGCAGCCCGACGAGGCGAAGGATCTCCGGCACCTTGGCGCGGATCTCGGAACGGGGCGCGCCGATCACCTGAAGCGCGTACGCGACGTTGTCGTACACGGTCCGATTCGGAAGCAGCTTGAAGTCCTGGAATACCGTCCCGATTCGCCGCCGCAGCATCGGCACGCGGCCGTCGGGAATCGAGTTGATGTCGCGCCCGGCGATCAGCACCTCGCCGGCGGCGGGCTCGAGCTCACGGATCAGGAGCTTGATCAGCGTCGACTTGCCGCAGCCGGTGGGACCGACGACGAACGCGAACTCCCCGCGAGCGACGGTCAGCGAGACGCGCTCGAGGGCGACATGTCCCCCCGGATAGACCATCGTCACCTCGCGGAGCTCGACGATCGGCGGCCTCGCGCCTGCGCGCCTGGCGCTGCCCGGCGCCTCCCGCTCGCGGCGATGCGGGTCCCGTTCGGCGCGCCGTGCGCGCCGCGTGCGTGTCCCGAGGAGGGCCATGCAGTTATTGGGTGAGCGGCTTCAGCCGCGAAAGCAGCATGTGCATTGATTGGCCTGTTCTGCGGGGCGCACGCCTTTCCTTCGACCGGTCCCTGCCGCGCCGAAGCGTGCGCCGCGCAGCCGCGACAGGGTAGCGAACACTGTTAGCGGACGCTAATGGTCCGCTTTCAGCCGGGCCAATCGACCCATCAACGCGGCCACGACCAGCAGCCCCCTCAACCGACTTCGGTCCGCGCCGGGCCGCTAGGTCCACTCGGGTCCGAAGAGCGGGGGGCGCGCGACGATCGGCTTCAGCACCAGGGCCTCGCGGGCGCGGTCGGCGATGCCGCGGGCGGTGAGGCCGAAGTGCTCCATGCATGCCTCGCCCGTGCCGGAGACGCCGAACTCGTCCCCCATCCCGACGGCGAAGATCGGCACCGGGTGCTGCTCGGCGCAGAGCTGGCGCACCGCGTCGCCGAGCCCGCCGGTGACGCGGTGCTCCTCCGCGGTGACCCCCACGCCGGTCTTGGCCAGCGACTCGAGGATCGCCTCCGAATGAAGCGGCTTCACGATCGAGACGTTCAGCACCTCGGCCTCGACGCCGTCGTCGTGCTCGAGCGATTCCGCCGCCTCGATCGCTCTCCAGACCATGTGCCCGGTGGCGATCAGGGTGATGTCCTTGCCCTCGCGCAGCACGTCGACCCCGTGACCGAGCGTCTCGGGGATCTCGTCATAGACGATCGGCGTCGCCGGGCGGCCGAACCGCATGTACATCGGCTCGTCGCGCTCGTAGGACTCCATCGTCGCGCGGTGGGCCTGGTTGTAGTCCGCGGGGACCACGACCGTCATCCGGGGCATCGCCCGCATTAGCGCGAGGTCCTCGATCATCTGATGGGAGGCACCGTCCTCCCCGAGCGACACGCCGCCGTGGGAGGCGCCGATCCGCACCTTGAGCTCGTTGTGGGCGATGCCCAGCCGCACCTGGTCGTACGCGCGGCCGGCCGCGAAGATCGCGAAGGTTGAGCAGTACGGCACCTTGCCGGTGGCTGCAAGGCCGCAGGCCATCGACATCATGTTCGCCTCGGCCGCCCCGACGTTGAAGAACCGCTCGGGGAACCGCTTACCGAACTTGATCGACTGGGTCGAGACGGCGAGGTCGGCGTCCAGAGCGACCACGTCCTCGTGAAGCTCGCCCAGCTCCGCCAGGGCGTCGCCGTAGGCGTGGCGGGTCGCGATCGGCTCGGTTTTAGCTTCCATCGGCGTCGGTGGGTCGAGGGACAGGCGCGCGAAAATCGAGCATGGCGAGGACGCAGGGAGCGAAGCGTGCTTTACGCACGCGAGCGACCGAGGACGAAGCCAGGCGACGATTTGCAGCCGCCTGGCCTTGGCCCACTGCCGTCGATGGAAGCGAAGGCTCGGCGGGCATCGTCAGCCCTCCTCGCCGCCGGATGCGCCGGTTGGGGCCTCGTCGCCGTGGAGCGCGGCGGTCTGGGCGTCGAGCTCCGCCTTCAGCTCTTCGTAGGCCTCCGCCGCCTGCTCGGGACTCGGGGGCTTGCCGTGGAAGCCGAACCGCGCCTCCATCGAGGACACGCCCTTCCCCTTCCGCGTCTGGGCGACGATCGCCGCCGGCCGGTGCAGGGTGCGGCTTCGCTCGAGGGCCTCGACCACCTGCTCCATGTCGTGGCCGTCGATCTCGACCGTGTCCCAACCGAAGGCGTCGAACTTGCGTCGCACGTCGCCGATGTCCATGACCTCCTCGGTCGTGCCGTCGGTCTGGAGGTGGTTGTAGTCGACGATCGCGGTCAGGTTGCGGACCCCGAAGTGCGTTGCGGCCGTCGCGGCCTCCCAGGTCTGGCCCTCCTGGCAGTCGCCGTCGGAGAGCAGGCCGAAGACCTGGCTGGTGTCGTCGAGCCCGTCGAGACGAAGCGCGAGGCAGATGCCGACGCACATCGAAAGCCCCTGGCCCAGCGAGCCGGTCGAGACCTCGATACCCGGCGTCCGCTGCATGTCCGGATGACCCTGGAGCTCGCCGTCGATCTGGCGCAGGCCCATCAGGTCCTCGAGCGGGAAGTAGCCGTGCTGGGCGAGCGCGGCGTACTGGATGGGCGCCGCATGACCCTTGCAGAGCACGAACCGGTCGCGCTCGGGCCAGGCGGGATTCTCGGGGTCATGCCGGAGCACGCGGTAATACAGCGCCGCGACGATGTCCGCGGCGCTAAGGGAGGAGTCGAGGTGGCCGGACTTGGCCACCGCGAGCATGCGCACGCAGTCGACGCGAAGCACCGTCGCCCAACGCTCGAGCTCGGCGATCGAGGGTGTCGCCTCGGTCCTGTCAGCGAGCTTGGGCGGCGGCTTGGGGTCGGGAACCGGCCTCAGATGGCTCACGCTGGCGAGGTTAGCCGAAGACACTCGGGCCCAACCTACGCTCGCGCGCGGACGGGAAGCGATGCCCGAATCGGCGCTGTTTCCGGGGACAAGCGGCGAGCTCGGGCTCGCTGGCCCCACTAGCCTCGCCCCGCATGCGAGTCCAGTCGATCGCCGCGGCCCTTCTCGCCGCCTGTGCGCTCGCCGCCTGCGGCGGGGCCGACGACGGCGAAACCGCGAGCACGACGGCGGCGGCGCCTACCGAAGGCGTGAAACTCCCCGCGGATCGGGAGCCGGGCGGGGCCGGGCACGGCGGCGGGGATTCGGAGAACGCGCCGCCGCAGAACGAGGAGGCATCCGGTCGAAGCGGCGATGACCTCGCCGTCGCGCGGGCCGTGCGCGCCTACGTCGAGGGCCTCGACGCCCGCGACGGCGCGGCCGTGTGCTCACTGCTCGTCCCCGGGACGATCGAGTCGGTCGACCTTCCCCGGGATCGGAGCAGCTGCGCGGCCGCGCTTCGAGCCTCGATCGGCTACCGCGACCCGCGCGGGCTCCCGGTGTGGAGTACGGCGCGGGTCGCTGAGGTGCCGTCCGTCGAGGTGACGGGCGACACGGCCAAGGCCGTGGTGACGACGGTCACCCGGTTCGCGGACCGCAAGGACGTCTCGATCGAGGACGACGTCGTCTACCTGCGGCGCTCGGGCGAGCGCTGGCTGATCGCGAAGCCGAGCTCGACGCTCTACCGGGCGGTCGGGATCGCCGACGTCCCGCCCTCCGTCCTTGCCCCGCCTTAGAGGCTGGCTCAAACC
>JBKPFS010000020.1:0-17480 GCA_046728935.1 Actinomycetota bacterium
CGCCCGACCAGCCGCCGCCGGAGATTCTCTGGCGGCGCCGGGCGCTCGGGATCGCGCTGCTCGCCGCCAGCGTCGCCCTGGTCGCATTCGGCGCCATCACCCTCGCCGATCGGATCGGCGGAGGCGACGACTCGGGGCCCGCGGCGGCGCCGAAGCTCGGCACGGTCACGATCCCCGAGGGCCTCGACCGCGAGCAGATCGCCGAGGTCGCAAGGAAGGCGGGGGTGAGGGGCGACTACATGAAGGCGAGCCGCAGCTTCAAGGGCTTCGACCCGGGCCGCTACGACGCCCAGAACCCCGAGAGCCTCGAGGGCTTCCTCTTCCCGGCGACCTACGAGCTGCCGCGAAAGCCGACCGCCGATGACCTCATCGGACGCCAGTTGGACGCCTTCAGCGACCGGATCAAGCGCATCGACATGAGCTACGCCAAGTCGAAGAACCTGACCGTGTACGACGTGGTGATCATCGCCTCGATGATCGAGCGCGAGGTCCAGGTGCCCGAGGAGCGGGAGAAGGTTGCGGCCGTGATCTACAACCGCCTCCACGGCGGGATGCCCCTCGCGATCGACGCCACGATCCGCTACGAGGACCAGAACTTCGACCAGCCGCTCACCGAGTCGCGGCTGGAGCAGAACACGCCCTACAACACCAGGACCAATACCGGGCTACCGCCGGGGCCGATCGGCAACCCGGGGGAAGCGTCGCTTCGCGCGGCCGCCAACCCGGCGAAGGTCGACTACCTGTACTACGTCGTCAAGCCCGGCACCTGCGGCCACGTGTTCACCGCCGACGAGGCCGAGTTCGAGCGCGCCGCGGCCGCCTACCAGAAGGCGCTCGAAGAGCAGGGCGGCTCGCCAACAGAGTGCTAGCGGCGCATAGCATCGACGCATGCCGAAGCTCGCGGTACTCGGCTACCCGATCGCGCACTCGCGCTCGCCCGCGATCCAGACGGCGGCGCTCGAGGCGCTCGGCCTGGGCGGGGAGTGGACGTACGAGGCGATCGAGGTGGCGCCGAATGAGCTCGAGGCCCGGCTCCGCGCCCTGCCCGACGATGGCTTCGCGGGCGCCAATGTCACGGTGCCGCACAAGCTCGCAGCGCTCGAGCTCGCCGACCGGGCGTCGCCCGCGGCGAGGGCGATCGGCGCAGCCAACACGCTCAGCTTCGGCGCGGGCGGGATCGTCGCCGACAACACCGATGCCCCGGCGCTGATCGCCGCGCTGCCGGAGCCACCGGCCGGAAGGCGGGCGCTCGTGCTCGGCGCGGGAGGCGCTGCGAGGGCCTGCACCTGGGCCCTCAGAGAGGCCGGCGCGGAGGTCTCGGTCTGGAACCGGACCCGGGCCGCGGCCGAGCGGCTCGCGGGTGAGCTCCGGGTGGCGCTGGCGGATGGGGGCTCGCGCGACTGGCGGCTGGGGCCTGGCACCTACGATCTCCTGGTCAACGCGACGACCGTCGGCATGGCGGAAGCGCAAGCCGCCGAGGACGTGGGCGGCGACGCGGGATCGAGCAGGCCCAACGACCGCTTCACAGCCCTAAAGGCGCTGCCGCTCGATGCCGATTCGGTTGAGGCAAGACACGTCGTGGTGGACTTGGTCTACGGGTCCGCGCCGGCGCCACTGACCCAGTTCGCGCGTGAGCGCGGGGCGCGTGTCGTCGACGGGCTCGAGATCCTCGTCCGCCAGGGAGCCGCGTCGCTGCGGCTCTGGACCGGGCTCGACCCTCCGATCGACGTAATGCGCGCCGCAGCCAGAGCGAACTAGATGGCAACCGACAAGCGCCCCGGATACCTGCGACCCGTCCCAGCGCCGGGCTCAACGGCCCAGGCTGCCGCCGAGGCTCCCGACCCACAGGCCGAGGGGACTCCTGGGCTGACGCCGCCGCTCGGCCGTGGCCACTCGGGGATGTTCATCACCGACGTGATCGTCGAGCTGGGCTACGGGACCAAGGAGCGCGTCGATGAGGTGATCAACGAGGCGCGCCTCGCGGGCCGCTCGCCCGAGACACTCCTGGTCGAGCGCAAGGTGATCGACGGCGACCAGCTCTCGCGCGCGATCGCGGAGCGCTACGGGCTCGAGCACGTCGACCTCGGCGTCTACCACGTGGACATGGGCGCCGCCAACCTGCTCTCGACCAGCGCCGCGCGGCGCTACCGCGCGGTGCCCGTCGGCTACGTCGACAATCAGACCCTGCTGCTCGCGATGGCCGATCCGGCGAACGTGCTCGCGATCGACGACATCCAGATGATCACCGGCCTCAACTGCAGGGTCGCGGTCGCCGCCGGCGACGACGTCGAGGCGCTGATCCGGCGCCTCAACACGCTCGAGAGCGCGGTCTCGGAGGCGATCGACGAGCAAGGCGAGGAAGCGGACCTCGACGCCGACGCGACCGAGCTGCGCGAGTCCGCCGAGGACGCACCGGTGATCAAGCTCGTCTACTCGGTCCTCGGCCAGGCGGCGAACGAGGGCGCCTCCGACATTCACTTCGAGCCCGGCGACGACGACATGCGGGTGCGGTTCCGCGTCGACGGGGTGCTCTACGAGGCGGCGCGGGTGCCGAAGCGGATGGTCGCCGGCGTCGTCTCCCGGATCAAGATCATGAGCGACCTCGACATCGCCGAGAAACGGGTTCCCCAGGACGGGCGGGTGGGCGTCAACGTCGACGGTCGAAAGGTCGATCTCCGCGTCACCACGCTGCCAACCCAGCGCGGGGAGGGGGCGAGCGTGCGAATCCTCGACAAGGAGCAGGCGCTGCGCTCGCTCGACGAGCTGGGGCTTGACGGGGAGGGGCGCGAGCGCTTCGAGGGCGCCTTCAAGCAGGCGTACGGCGCAGTGCTCGTAACGGGTCCCACCGGCTCGGGAAAGTCGACCACGCTCTACGCCTCGCTGAACGAGCTCAACGCGGTGGAGCACAACATCGTCACGATCGAGGACCCGGTCGAGTACCGGCTCGAGGGCATCAACCAGATCAACGTCAACCGCAAGGCGGGGCTCACCTTCGCCACCGGCCTGCGGTCGATCCTGCGGGCGGACCCCGATGTGATCATGGTCGGGGAGATCCGCGACGCGGAGACCGCCAGGATCGCGATCGAGGCCGCGCTCACCGGCCACATGGTGCTCACCACCCTGCACACCAACGACGCTCCCGGCGCCGTGGTGAGGCTCTCGGAGATGGGGATCGAGAGCTTCCTGATCGCCTCGTCGGTGGACTGCATCGTCGCCCAGCGGCTGGCGCGCAAGCTCTGCTCGCACTGCAAGCGACGCACGGTGATCGCCAGGCCCGCCCTCGAGGAGGCCGGATTCCGCGTCGGCGCCGACCTCGAGGCGTACGAGACGGTCGGGTGCGCCCGCTGCAACCGCTCCGGCTATCGGGGCCGGGTGGGCATCTTCTCGGTGATGGCGGTCTCCGAGCGGATCAAGGAGCTGATCGTCACCCGCGCGGCGGAGAGCGAGATCGCCCAGGTCGCCCACGAGGAGGGCATGCTCACCCTGCGCGAGGACGGGCTGGCCAAGGTACGCGCCGGCGTGACGTCGATCGCAGAGGTCGCCCGCGTCGCGACCTAGGGGGTCCGGCGTCCGCGGCCGCGCGCCACGGCTAAAGCATCGCCCGCCAGGCGACGAAAAGGGTGGAGATGGACTTCGCCGCCGTTCTTTCCCGCATGGTCGAGGTTCGCGCCTCGGACGTCCACCTCACGCCTGGCTTCCCGCCCGCGATCCGCGTGCGCGGGCGGATCAGCCCGATGGACGACTACCCGCCGCTGGCCCCGCAGGACACCCGCGAGGTCGTCTACTCCATCCTCAACGACGCCCAGCGCAAGCAGTTCGAGAACAACCAGCAGCTCGACTTCGCCTATGCGATCCCGAACGTCGCCCGCTTCCGCGTCAACTGCTACTTCCAGCGCGGCGCGATCTCGGCGGCGTTCCGGTTGATCCCGCAGGAGATCCAGAGCCTCGAGTCCCTCGGCCTGCCGCTGGTGCTCGAGGAGTTCGCACGCAAGCCCCGCGGGTTCGTGCTGTTCACGGGGCCGACCGGGTCGGGCAAGACCACCTCCCTGGCCTCGATGGTCGACCTGATCAACTCCGAGCGCGAGGAGCACATCCTCACGATCGAGGACCCGATCGAGTTCCTGCACTCCCACAAGAAGTGCATCGTCAACCAGCGGGAGATCGGCGCCGACGCGATCGACTTCGCCCACGCCTTGAAGGCCGCCCTGCGCCAGGACCCCGACGTGATCCTGGTGGGGGAGATGCGCGACCTCGAGACGATCTCCACCGCGCTCACCGCGGCCGAGACCGGGCACCTCGTGTTCGCGACCCTGCACACGCAGTCGACCGCGCAGACAGTCGACCGGATCATCGACGTGTTCCCGCCGCACCAGCAGCAGCAGGTGCGGATGCAGCTCTCGGTGGCCCTTCAGGGGATCGTCACACAGCAGCTGCTGCCGACCGCAGACGGGTCCTCTCGGATCGTCGCCTGCGAGGTGCTGGTGCCGACCCCCGCGGTGCGCAACCTGATCCGCGAGGGCAAGTCGCACCAGATCTACTCCGCGATCCAGACCTCGGGCGCCGTCGGCATGCAGACGATGGACTCGCACCTGGCTCAGCTGGTGCGGATGGGCAAGATCACGCGCATGTTGGCCGAGCAGCGCGCCTCGATCCCCGAGGAGCTCAAGCGCCTGCTCGGCGGCCACGCCGGCGTCGCGCCGACCCCCGTCCCCGCGGCGGCCTGAGGCTGCGCGCATGGCCACGTTCGCCTTCCGCGCCGTCGATCTCGCCGGGATCCCCTCGCGGGGTGAGGTCGAGGCCGGGTCCAAGGCCGCGGTTACCGAGCAGCTGCGCCAGAACGGGCTCATCGTCCTCGACGTCTCGGAGAAGCGCGAGGCGCTGAAGCTCGAGTCGATCTTCCAGCGCTTCAAGAGCGTCAAGCTCCGCAACCTGTCGGTGTTCTCGCGCCAGTTCGCGACCCTGATCGCCTCGGGGATGCCGATGCTGCGCTCGCTCTACACGCTCGAGGACCAGACCGAGGACGAGATGCTGAAGAAGGCGATCGTCGGCGTTCGCCAGGACGTCGAGGCCGGCAGCTCGGTGGCCCAGGCGATGGAGTCCCAGCCCGGCGTCTTCGACCCGCTCTATCGCTCGATGGTCCAGGCCGGGGAGGGGTCGGGGCGCCTCGAGGAGGCGCTCGACCGCATCGCCCACCAGCTCGAGAAGCTCGACGCCCTGCGCCGCCAGGTCCGCTCGGCGATGATGTACCCGGCGGTCGTGTTCAGCCTCGCGTTGGTGGTGATGATCGTCGTCGTCGCCTTCATCGTGCCCGTGTTCGTCGGCATCTTCGAGGAGATCGCCTCCGAGACGCCCGGGGAGAGCGACGAGCTCCCGTTCATGACCCAGATCACAGTCGCGGTTTCGGACTTCATCACCGGCAAGTGGTTCGTGCTGCTCCCGATCATCGGACTCAGCATCTACGCCTTCCTGCGCTGGAAGAAGACCGATCGTGGCCGCTTGCAGTGGGACAGAATCAAGCTGCGCCTGCCGGCGAAGATCGGCGACGTGGTGCAGAAGGTCGCGCTGGCCCGCTGGTCGCGCACCTTCGCCGGCACGGTCTCCTCCGGCGTGCCGATCCTTCAGGCGATTGAGATCTCCGGAACCACGGCGGGCAATGCGGTGGTCCAGGAGGCGATGATCGACGTCTACGACTCGGTCAAGCGGGGCGGGACCATTGCCAAGCCGCTCTCCGACAACGAGGTCTTCCCGGCGATGGTCTCGCACATGGTCTCGGTGGGGGAGGACTCCGGCCAGCTGGAGACGATGCTGGAGAAGATCGCCGACTTCTACGAGGCCGAGGTGGACGCCAAGATCAAGGCCCTGACGTCGCTGATCGAGCCGCTGATGATCATGTTCGTGGGCTCGATCGTCGGCTTCATCGTGATCTCGATGTACCTCCCGATCTTCAGCCTCTACGACAAGATCAGGTAGCGCGGCGCGGCTTGGTCACCACGATCCGGCCGATCGTGCGGTGCGCGTCGAGCAGGCGGATCGGGTAGGTGCCGCGCTCGAACGGGAGCAGGTCGAAGCGGGCGGGGGTGTAGCGATCGACATCGTGCACCTCACCCGTCCCGCGGACCTTCACCATGTCGGCTCGCCGCGCCTGGACGATCAGCTGAAGCTGGTCGCCGAGGTGCATGCGGACGACCCTCGGCCCGCCGCTCGCATCGAGCCGACGGGTGAGCAGGCGCCCGCGGTGGTCCGTGGCTGGCTTCGTGGCGGCGGTCTCGGTGCTCGTGGTCTCGGTGGATGCCTGGCGCTCGACCGGGACGAGCGCCGCGGCCAGGGTGGAGATCCCGAGGACCACGAGCATCAGGATCAGCAGTCGGCGAGCGGCCACGACACCAGGGTAGGACGCGTGCGGTGTGGCGCGGCGTCCCTCCTAGGGGCTGGCCCCCACGATGGACGGATATACCCACCAATTCCCCTCAAGCGCTCATACCCGAGACCCGATAGGTGGGACCAATAGGGCCAGTGCCCCGGTGAAAAAGGGCAAACCCGTCGCGAGGCGGGGGCGCAAAGTCACGGGGCTCCCACGGGAGCCGGCCGGGCTACCACCGGGGTCGATTTGACTCCCGATTGGCTCAGATCTCGGGGCTCTGGCGTGAAGCAATTTGGGTTCCAAGGAGGGATTCCATGCTCAACAAGCTCCGCACCAGGGCACAGGGCGAGTCGGGTTTCACGCTCGTCGAGCTCCTGGTCGTGATGCTCATCCTCGGCCTGCTGGCCGCGATCGCGATTCCGTCCTTCTTCAACCAGAGGGACAAGGCGAAGGACGCAGACGCCAAGGCGGCGGTGCGCACGGCCCAGACCGCGATGGAGACATACGCGACGGACCATCAGGGCAGCTACGCAGCGGCGACCCCCGCGGCTCTGGTCGCGATCGAGAACACGCTGTCCGATGCCGGCGCTCGTCTCACCGTTCCGTCGTCAGCCACGGACAGCTACACCGTCCAGGTCGCCTCGACCAACACACCGAACGTGTTCCGCATCATTAGGAACGCGGACGGAACCACGGACCTCGAGTGCGACAACGACGGCAACGACGGCTGTCCGGCGAACGGCGTGTGGGGCTAGGTCTCGGTACCTAGAGCAGTTCGTCGAGCCGAACTGACGAGGGGCGGGCCCACGGGTCCGCCCCTCGTCGTTTTCTGGAACTTTCGTCTAGATGCCCGATCCAGCGATTGAACGCCGTGCCGCCGAGCCGATGGGCTGGGTGGTGGTGCGCCCTGCGCCGACAAGGAGCTCTCATGCCGGCCGCCGGCGGCTTGGCGATGAGCGTGGGCTGACGCTGGTCGAGCTACTCGTCGCGGCGACGCTGACGATCGCGGTGTTGGGCGTGGCGATGATGCTGGTGATCCTCTCGGTGCGCAACCAACCCCAAGTCAGCGACCGCAGCGCCGCCATCCAGCAGGCCCGGGTATTCCAGGAACGGCTCACGCGCGAGCTGCGCCAGAGCTACAGCGTGGAGACCGCGCTCCCCGGAGGTATCGAGTTCGAGACCTACGTCCGCGTCGTCTCCTGCGGCGGGGCCCCGCAGACCAACGCCTCAGCGCCGGCGATCGCCTGCCGGGTCGCCTACCAGTGCACGGCGGGGGTCTGTACCCGCACCGAGTCGGGTCCCGGGGGAACCGGGACGCCGGTCACGCGGGAGTTCCTGCGCGGGATCTCGAACAGCGATGTCTTCGGCTACTCGCCGAACGCCACCAGCCCCGAGTACGTGTCCACGAAGCTCGTCTATCCCGCGGCGGGCGGCGACGATGCGATCACGCTCGAGGACGGCGTCGATCTGAGGAACCGATGAGCGTCCGCGGCGAGGAAGGCGGATTCACGGTCGTCGAGGTCGTAGTGGCGATCCTCGTGCTCGGCCTCGCCATCCTGGCGACCCTGCAGATCTTCGACGCCTCGCGTCGCAACGCGTTCCGGACGGAGCAGACCCAGGTGGCGATCAACCGCGCCCAGCGCGAGCTCGAGCAGATCAGGCAGCTCGAGTACGACCAGGTGGCCCTGACGTCCGCGCCTGGAACTTCCAGCGACCCCACCGATCCTCGACTCCGTGTCTTGGGGAGCAACTTCGCCCTCAACCGCGACGGCACCAACCAGGCCGAACTGGTGATCGGCGGAATGAACGGTGTTGGGTCAGGCTCGGTCGACCCGGGGCCGACCCCGTTCAGTAGCGGCGACGTTAGCGGGCGGATCTACAGATTCGTGGTGTGGCAAAACGACGACGAGTGCCTATCGGCATGCTCGCCCTCGCACGACTACAAGCGGGTGGTGGTCGCGGTCAAACTCGACGACGAGGCGATCTCGTTCGCGCAGGAGTACGACGAGGTCCAGTCCGACTTCAACGACCCGAACGCCACCGCGCTCAGCGGAGGCGGCCCGGGGTCCGGCAGCAACATCATCACCGCCCAGCAATTCTTCCTCTCCGACACGCCGTGCTCCACCGCCAGCGGCGACCCGACGAGGGTCGACCCGACCGACCACACCACCCACGACACGACAGGAACGTGCTCGAACTCGCAGAAGCCCGACGCGATGCTCACTACCGCTCCGCCCGACCCTGCCCCGGACGATCCCGCGGACCCCCCGCTTCGCGACTACGCGACCGACATCGAGCCAGCGACCGGCACCGACGCCGGGCTGCAGATGCTGCGCCAGGATTCGAACGGCTGCGACCCTTCACCGGGCGGCAGCGACGGCCACAACAAGATCCACCGCTGGGTCACCAAGAAGCTGCCGATCGAGTTCGTGATGACCGGGCAGGCGACGCTCGAGCTCTACACCCGCCCGATCAACGACTCGAACAATCCCGGTGCCTTCTGCGTCTACATGTTCAAGCGCGCCACCGTGCTCGGTGTCGACGTCCGCACGCCGATCAGCCTGCTCAACATCTCACCAACCATTCCCGACCCGTACCTGTTCTCATGTACCACGGTGGGCGCGCCGGCCTACGGCAGGTGTTCGACCAACATCTGGCCGCGCAACGACTGGCAACGGGTCCGCTTCAACTTCACGTTCCCGTCCAATACTTCGCTGCTCGCCGACGAGCGACTGGAGCTCGCGATCAGCGTCGAGAAGCAGGGCACTCCGGGGGCCTCCGACACGATGCAGTTCATGTACGACCACCCGGATATGCCGTCGCGCCTCGAGGTGAAGACCACTACGCCGCTGCTCAACTAGGCGAACGGATGCGCCGATAGGGGGAGGGGGCGAAAACGCCCCGTCCGCGAGCTAGTCATCGGAGAGAGACGATCGTGCCAGCCCTGATCCTGTTCCCCGCCGGGATGATCCTCGGCAGCTTCGTCGGCGTCGTCGCGCATCGGGTGCCGCGCGGCGAGCCCTTCGTTGCCGGTCGCTCGCGCTGCCCCCACTGCGGTACGCAGATCGCGGCCTACGACAACGTCCCGCTGCTCTCCTACCTCCTGCTTCGGGGGCGGTGCCGCAGCTGCCGCGAGCCGATCGCCGCCCGCTATCCGCTCGCCGAGCTCGGCCTCGGGGCGCTTTACGTTGGCACCTATCTCGCTCTCGGCGACGATCCCCTCTGGGAGCTCGCACTCGGCCTCGTGCTCTGCACGCTGCTGGTCGCGATCACGCTCACCGACCTCGAGCTGCGCCTGATCCCGAACAAGATCGTGCTCGCCGGCGCCATCGCCGGCATCGCGATCGTGGCGCTCGGCGACGCGGGCAGCCTGGCCGAGCGGGGAATCGCCGCGGCCGCAGCGGGCGGTTTCCTGTTCCTGGTCGCGCTCGCGTACCCGCGTGGGATGGGCATGGGGGACGTGAAGCTGGTTGCGATGATGGGGATCTACCTGGGAAGGTCGATCGCTCCCGCCGTCCTGATCGGCTTCGCCGTGGGCGCGCTCGTGGGAGTCGCGATGATCGCCCAGGAGGGCAGCGCGGCGCGCAAGCGCGCGATCCCGTTCGGCCCCTTCCTCGCCCTCGGCGGGGTCATCGGCCTCTGGTTCGGCGATGCGATCGTCGACTGGTACCTGGACGAATTCTTCCCCTCGAGCTAGGCGTGAGCGAGCGCGTCCGTCGGGCTCAAGTCCGGCGCCCAGCCCGCCGATTGTGAACCTGTAGCGAGCGCCCCGGGGTGCGAGGAGTCCCAGAGAGCCTGTGTTCTCAGCCACTAAGACCAAAGCCGTCGTCGGCCTCGACATCGAGGCCGGAAGCGCCGCCGCGACCGAGGTCCGCGTCAACGGCAGCGTGGAGGTCGCGCGCCACGGCGTGGTCGCACTCGATCCCGGCGTCTTCAGGGAGGGCGAGGTGTCCGACTCGGAGGCGCTCGGCGAGGCGCTCAAGGAGCTGTTCTCGAAGCGCAAGCTCTCGCGCACGGTGCGCCTGGGGATCGCGAACCAGCGTGTCGCGGTGAGGACGCTCCGGCTGCCGGCGATCGAGAACACGGACGAGCTCGAGACGGCGATCCGCTTTCAGGCCCAGGACCACATCCCGATGCCGCTCGACCAGGCGGTGCTCGACTGGGAGGTCGTTGGCCATCCCTCCGGCCCGGAAGGTCAGCGCCAGGTGGACGTGGTTGCGGTCGCGGCTCGCCGGGACATGCTGACCTCGGTGATGGACGCGCTCGGCCATGCGGGCCTGCGTGCGATCGGAATCGATCATTCCGCCTTCGGCATGATCCGCGCGCTAAAGAGGGGCGAGCACGCGGCGGTTGGAGCGGCGGGCTACGTCGCGGCCCCGCAGGCCGGAACGGTCCCCTACGAGGAGCGGATCGCGCGCCACGTCGGCGGGGAGGAGGCGGTTGCGTCCGCGCCGCTGCCGACCGATCCTGCTGCGGGCGCCACGCCCGCGAAGCTCTACTGCAATCTCGGCGACGTCACCAACCTCGCAGTCGCGCACGGGAGCTCCTGCCTGTTCACGCGGATCTCGGCCTTCGGGGTGGAGGGCATCGCCCAGAAGCTCGCCGAGCGCCGCCAGCTGACGCTCGAGCACGCCCGCGAGTGGCTGGCCCACGTGGGGCTGGAGAACCCGGTTGAGACGATCGAGGGCGACCGGGAGACCGTCAGCGCCGCCCGTGAGGCGCTCGCCGAGGGCGCGGCGAAGCTGGCCGACGAGCTCCGCCTGTCGCTTGAGTTCTACGCCGCTCAGGAGGGCGCGGTCGCGGTCGAGGGCGTGATCGCCTGCGGCCCAGGGACCACGATCCCGGGCCTGGTCGAGCACCTCCAGCGCGACCTCGGCCATCCGTTCCAGATCGGCCGGCCTGCGGCGCTCTCGCACCTCGACGATGCCGCCGCCGCCCGCCTGACCCTCTCCTACGGCCTCGCGCTCGAGGAGTAGCCGGTGCGCCCGGTCAACCTGATCCCACCCGAGGAACGGCACGGCGAGCGGGCTCCCCTTCGCAGCGCCCCATTCTCCTACGCGATCGTCGCCGGGCTTGCCCTCGCGCTCGCTGCGGTGTCCGCCCTGGTCCTCACCTCGAACTCGATCAGCGACCGCAAGGCCGAGGTCGCCGACCTCCAGGCGCAGGAGGCCGAGGTGAAGGCCCAGGCGGAGAGCCTGGGCCCCTTCGCCGAGTTCGCGAGCATGGCTCAGGCTCGAGAGCAGACGGTCACCAGCCTCGCCCACAGCCGCTTCGACTGGGAGCGCGTGCTACGGGAGCTCGCTCTGGTGATACCCGACGACGTGTGGCTGGTGGAGCTGACTGGCACGGCCGGCCCGGATGTGGAGCTCGAAAACGCCGCGGAGATTTCGCTGCAGACCGACGTCGCCGGTCCCTCGCTGGCGATGATCGGGTGCGCAACCAGCCACGAGGCCGTGGCCGGTTTCCTTCAGGCGCTGAAGGACATCGACGGTGTCACCCGTGTGGGCCTGGCGAAGTCGGAGCGCTCCGCCACCGCCGATGCGGGCACAGGCTCGGTGGAGAGCGATTGCCGCACCCGGGACTTCATCGCCCGCTTCGAGATCATCGCCGCCTTTGACGAGGCGGCCGTACCCGCCGTCGCTTCGGGCGCGGCCCCGGCGACTCCCACGACCCCTTCGACGACCACCCCGTCTGCGACCCCGGCGGCAAGCGACGGCTCCGGTGTCCCCGAGGCGCAGGCTGAGGAGCAGGAGGCGCGGGATTCGAGCGCCGAGCAGACCAACAAGGCCCGCAACGCGACCGACACGCTGATCCCGGGGGTGACCCGATGAGGGCCGCCGACCGGACGGTGGTCCTCGGCCTTGCCCTGATCGGTTTGATCATCGCCTTCTGGCTCCTGGTCCTCTCGCCGAAGCGCGACGAGGCGGCCGAGCTGAAGGATCAGGTGGCGACGCTCGAGCAGTCGGTCGCCGCCCAGGAGCAGCTGGTCGCGACGGGTGAGCAGGCGCGGGACAACTTCGACAGCGACTATCAGCACCTGGTCGTGCTGGGCAAAGCGGTCCCCGAGGACGAGGACACGTCGAGCCTTTTCGTCCAGCTCCAACATGTCGCGCAGAGGTCGGGAGTCGAGTTCGACTCGATCGCGCTCAGCGAGGCCGCGCCAACGACGCCAGTGAACCTGCCGGCTGCTGAGCAGACGACGGCGGATCAGCCGACTGAGGGTCAGGTCGCTCCAGCGCCCGCGGGGCAGTCCGAGACTGTGTCGGCGCCGGCCACTGAGGCAGCCGCGGCGACCATGCCGATAGGTGCAACCGTCGGGCCTGCCGGCCTGCCGGTGATGCCCTACACGATCAACTTGCGGGGCTCGTTCTTCGAGCTCGCGGACTTCCTCGCTGCCGTCGACCGGTTGGTCAGCTCTCATCACGGTCACGGCGTCATCGACGGACGCCTGATCACGATCGACGGCTTCGGCCTTGCCGGCAGCGAGGAGGGCGGCTTCACGACCCTCGACGCGAGCCTCGCCGTGACGACCTACGTCACCCCCGCCGAGCAGGGCCTCCTGGCCGGCGCGACGCCGACCGGCCCCGCTCCCGCCGTGGCCGCGCCGCCGACCACGACGTCCACCTCGAACACCACCACCACGCCGACGCCATGAGCAGGATCCAGGTCCCCACCTTCGCCAACGACGTATACCGCGACCTCCGAGATCGCCGGCTCCTGATCCCCACGTTGGCGCTCCTGGTCGCCCTTATCGCCGTACCGGTCCTGCTCGCGAAGGGCTCGCCGCCTCCGCCACCGCCGTCGGTCCCGCCGGCGGTGGAGTCCACGCAGGTCGAGCCGGCGGTCCTGGCCGAGCAGGTCGGGATCCGCGACTACGGCAAGCGGCTCGAGGCGCTTAAGTCGAAGAATCCATTCAAGCAGCAGTTCACGCTTCCGGAGAGCACCAGCTCGGCCGTCGAGAACGTCTCGAGCTCCTCGGAGTCGTCCGTGTCGAGCAGCTCGAGCGGGTCTTCGCTGGGCTCCACCTCGACGAGCACCGGATCTGCAGCGAGCGAGCCTTCCACGGTCGACTCCGGGGCAGCGGAGCCCACCGGGGCCTCCGAGCCGTCCTCGGCGCAGGCGACGAAGACGGAGACGAAGCTGATCACGAGACGGATCGACGTGGCGATCGGGCCGCTGGGCGAGACCAAGAGGCTCGACCATGTCAGCGACCTCGAGTTCCTGCCCTCGGCGGACGACCCCGTGGTCGCCTTCCTGGGCACGAGCGAGAGCGGCAAGCGGGCCGCGTTCCTGGTCTCGGACGACGTCGTGGAGAGCGACGGCGACGGATCCTGCTCGGATCCGTGCCAGTTCCCCACCCTGAAGGTGGGCGAGCAGCGCTACCTGCACGTCCAGCCCGAGGGCGCGCCGCAGGAGATCACCTACCGGCTCAAGCTGCTGCGGATCCGCGACCGCCTGGTCAAGACCAAGTAACGCAGGGCGACGCCCGTCGCGGGGCGCGCGCCGGCCCAGAGGGATGCCCGCCATCTGAGATGGGCGATCCCGGAGCGCGCATGCCCGTGGACACGCGCTCCGAAATCGACCATCTAGCCTTGGCGCGAGATGGCGTCCCTTCGCTTCGTCACCGCGGGCGAATCGCACGGGCCCGGGCTCGTGGCGATCGTCGAGGGGCTGCCCGCGGGGCTGGAGCTCGATCGCGCGCGCCTCGACCACGAGATGGCGCGGCGCCAGCTCGGCCACGGACGTGGCGGGCGGATGAAGATCGAGCGCGACGCGGTCGAGATCCGATCCGGGCTCCGCCATGGCCGGACGCTGGGCAGCCCGGTCGCGGTCCTGGTGGCGAATCGCGACTACGCCAACTGGGAGGAGCGGATGAGCCCGTGGCCGGTGGAGGCTGAGGTCGAGGAGTCGCACCTCCCTCGCCCCGGTCACGCCGACTTGGCCGGAATGCTGAAGTTCGGCCACCGCGACGCTCGCAACGTGCTCGAGCGGGCGAGCGCGCGCGAGACCGCGGCGCGCGTTGCCGCCGGGTCGCTGGCGAAGGAACTGCTTCGAGCGGTCGGGGTGAGCGTGCACAGCCACGTGCTCCAGATCGGGCGGGTCACCGCTCCCGAGCCCGGCGACCTCGGGCCGGGGGACTTCGAGCGGGTCGACGACTCGCCCGTTCGCTGCCTCGACGCCGGCGCGTCCGAGGCGATGGTGGCCGAGATCGACCGGCTGCGAAAGGAGAACGAAAGCCTCGGCGGGCTGTTCGAGGTGCGCGCCTTCGGCGTCGTGCCCGGCCTCGGCTCCCACACGAGCTGGAACGCTCGGCTGGACGGCCGCCTCGCGGGCGCCGTGGTCTCGATCCAGGCCGTCAAGGGCGTCTCGGTGGGGGAGGCCTGGGAGGTCGCAGGCCAGCCCGGCTCGGAGTCGCACGACGAAATCTTCTGGTCAGAGGAGCGCGGGTGGTTCCGGGAGACGAATCGTGCCGGCGGCGTCGAGGGAGGAATGTCGAACGGCGAGGCGCTCGTGGTTCGCGGCGCTCTGAAGCCGATCTCGACCCTGACCCAGCCGCTGCGCTCGGTGGACACCGAGACCAAGGAGCCCGACCAGGCGATGCGCGAGCGAACCGACTCCACGGTCGTCCCCGCGGCCGGCGTTGTCGCGGAGGCGATGGTCGCGCTCGTGCTGGCGGCGTGCTACCGCGAGAAGTTCGGGGGCGATCACATCGATGACGTGCTCGAGGCGCTCGCGGCCTACAAGCGCCGGATCGACTGGCGTCGCTAGCTCGGATGGCCACGGCGCTGAAGAGGGCGATCGTCTTCGTCGGCTTCATGGGGGCGGGCAAGAGTGGCGCGGCGCGCGAGGCGGCGGCCGCGCTCGGCACCGAGCCGCTCGACGCCGATCAGCTGCTAGAACGCGACGTGGGGGAGCCGATCGCGGACTTCTGGGAGCGCGAGGGCGAGGCGGCGTTTCGCGAGCGCGAGGAGCGCATGGTGCTCGAGCTCCTCGCGGGCTCCAACGACGGCGTGATCGCCCTCGGCGGCGGCGCGGTCGAGTCGGCGGCGGTTCGCGAGGCCCTTCGCCCGCACCTGCCGGTGTGGTGCCGGGTCTCCGAGGCGACCGCCTGGTCGCGGGCGAGCGAGAGCGGTCGACCTCTCGCCGCGGAGCGAGACGAGTTCGCCCGCCGCTTCGAGGCCAGGGCCTCGCTCTACGAGGAGGTGGCCCATGGGGTGCTGCCGCTCGACCGCTCGCGCGACTCGGCCGCGGCAGCCGCGCCGTGGCTCGCCGCGGTGACGGAGCTTCCGGACCCGAGGTTGGTGTGGGGGAGCTCCGAGAGCTCAGAGTACCCGGCGGTGGTCGCGGACGGAGCGCTGTCGCTCCTGCCGGCGAGCGGCGAGCGGCGCTGGTTCGCCATCGCCGACACGGGGGCCCTCGCCCACCATTCCGCCCTTCTGCCGCCGACTGACGCGGTGATCGAGGTCGAGGGGTCGGAGGAACGGAAGACGCTCGCCGAGGCAGAGCGGGTGCTGCGCGAGCTCGCCGCCGCGGGGGCGCGGCGCGACGACGGCGTGCTCGCGTTCGGGGGCGGCGTGGTCGGTGACCTCGCGGGCTTCTGCGCTGCCTCCTACCAGCGGGGCGTCGACTTGGTCCAAGCTCCGACCACGCTCGTGGCTCAGGTGGACTCGGCCTACGGAGGCAAGACCGGGGTCGATCTGCCCGAGGCGAAGAACTACGTCGGCGCCTACCACATGCCCACCGCGGTGCTGGCGGAGCCGCGCGTGCTCGACACGCTCCCGGCGGCCGAGCTTCGCGCCGGCCTGGCCGAGGTCGTGAAGACCGCGCTGATCGCGGGCGGCCGCCTCTGGGAACGGGTCAGGTCGACCGCCTCGCCCGATCCGGCCTCGCTTGCCGAGGTGATCTTCGCGTGCGCGCGCACCAAGCTCGACGTGGTCGCCGAGGACGAGCGCGACTCCGGCCGGCGCGCCGTCCTCAACCTCGGACACACGGTCGGCCACGCGATCGAGCAGGCGAGCGGATACGCGCGCTACCGCCACGGAGAGGCGGTGGCTCTCGGCCTGCTGGCGGCGCTTCGGCTCTCGGGCGCGGACGGGCTGCGAGACGAGGTCGAGGCGCTGCTCGAGCGCTGGGGTCTGCCAGTGAGGCTCGACTCGGCGGTCGCGCTCGAGGACGTGCTGGCGGCCGTCGAGCGCGACAAGAAGCGGAGGGCGCAGGGGGTCGGCTTCGTGCTCCTCGAGCGGGCCGGCGAGCCGCGGGTCGCCCAGCCCGTCGACGCGGGTAGCCTGAGGGCGGCGGTCGAGGAGCTGAGGAGCGAGTGAAGAACCGGGTCGAGGTCCTGCACGGCGTCAACCTGGACATGCTCGGCGAGCGGCCCTCCGAGCACTACGGAAAGGTCACGCTCGAGGAGCTCGAGGTGAGGATCAAGCGCTTCGCGCGCGAGCTGCAGCTCGAGGTCAGGTTCTTCCACACCAACCACGAGGGCGATTTCGTCGAGCACGTTCACCGTCTCCACGGAATGACCGACGGGGTCCTGCTCAATCCGGGCGCGTGGACGCACTACAGCTACGCGATTCGCGACGCGCTCGAGATCGCCGCGCTTCCGGCCGTCGAGGTCCATCTCTCGGACGTCTTCGCCCGAGAGGAGTGGCGGCGGAACTCGGTGCTCGCGGGCCTCGTAGTCGGGACAGTGGCAGGGAAGGGCCCGAACGGCTACCGCGAGGGCCTCGAAATCCTGAAGCGGGAGTTCGAGGCTTGAGCGCCGGGCGCACGGAGCGACTGATCGAGCTCGTCCGGGAGAGGGAGCTCGATCAGCTGATCGTCGGCGACCTGGTGCGCCCCGGGGACTCGGGCCCGGATGCGATCGCGAACCTCCGTTGGCTGACTGGCTTCACCGGAACCAGCGGGGTCGCGCTCGTCGGGCCCGACGTCCGCCTCTTCCTGACCGACTTCCGCTACGTGGAACGAGCCGCGAACGAGGTGGCCGCCGGCTTCGAGCGCCACGTGGTCGAGCAGCAGCTCCTGCCCGAGCTGGCGAACCGGCTCGCGGGCCGGGTCGGTTTCGACGAGGCCGCGACCAGCGTTCGCAGTCTGCGAAAGCTGGAGGAGGCCGTGGGGG
>JBKPFS010000021.1:0-24371 GCA_046728935.1 Actinomycetota bacterium
AGTGCGGGGGGGGTCGCTGCGATCTACTATCCTGGCGGCGCTCACCCCCGTGCTGCCGCCGTCCGGGCCGATGCTCCTTGTCCTGCGGCGGGTCGACCCGCGGCCGCGCGTGAAGGGGCCGCAGGCGAACGTCCCGGCGCCGGATCTAGCCCTGGCATCCGATCCCGACGTGGCCCGGGCGGCGGCGAGCACGGTCAAGGTCCTGGGCACGGCCTGTGGGCTCGGCGTGGAGGCATCGGGCTGGGTCGCGGGCCCCGAGCTCGTCGTCACCAACGCCCACGCCGTGGCCGGCGAGGACGACACCACCGTCACCCCGCCCAGCGGCGGGTCGCTCGACGGCGACGCGGTCTACTACGACACCCGAAACGACCTCGCCGTGCTCGAGGTCCCCGGGCTCGCGCTGCAGCCCCTCCAGCTGGTCGCCCAGCCGGCGAAGGGCACGCCGGGCGCGGTGATCGGCTATCCGGTGAACGGGCCCGAGGCGATCACGCCGGCCCGCCTCGGCCAGACCGGCGAGGTGGTGAGCGAGGACTCCTACGGCCGGGGGCCGGTGCGGCGCTCGATGACCCCGTTCAGGGCCGACGTGCGCAGCGGCAACTCGGGAGGCCCCGTCGTCGACGGGGCGGGTCGCGTACTGACCACCGTCTTCGCCGCCTCGCTCGACAGCGGCCCGCCCAGTGGGCTCGGGGTGCCGAACTCGGTCACCTCGCAGGCGCTCAGCGGCAAGCTGAGCCCCACCGACACGGGCCCGTGCGCCGCATGAGCGGGCCCGTGTTGCCCGTGTATTAACCTCACCTGAGGGTGAAGGCGCCGTCGCAAGAGCGCTCTCGCGCGCGCGGGAACGGACGCCCGGCGAAGGTGTGTCCCGACTTTCACGCCGCCGTCGAGCTGGTCGGAAAGCGCTGGGCGGGCGCGATCCTCTGGGCCCTGGCCGAGGGGCCGCACTACTTCGCCGAGCTGAAGCTCGCGGTCCCCGGGGTCTCCGACCGGCTGCTCTCGCGCCGCTTGCGCGAGCTCGAGGGCGAGGGACTCGTGGAGCGCTCCGTACACGCCGGATCGCCGGCTCGCGTGAGCTACGAGCTCACCGACAAGGGCGAGGCGATCGTCCCCGCCCTGCGCGAGCTCCGCAGCTGGGCCAAGCGCTGGAACGGGTAAGCGGCAGCCTCGACGCGGCTCAGCGCGAGGGCGTCGTCGCCGGCGTGGCGGACCCCGAGCGGTCGTGCGCCCGCGGCAGCGCCAGCTCGTAGCGCTGGTAGGTGATCTCGGCTCGACCCCAGCGCGGCGCGGTCTCCGCCCAGATCAACTCGAAGCCGTGCTCGCGATACAGGTGCGCCGCGGCCTCGAGCTCGCTGAAGGTCTCGAGCCCGATCCGCGCGTAGCCGGCCTCCTCGGCGGTGGCGAGCACCTCCCCGAGCAGGCGGCGCCCGAGCCCCTGGCCGCGAAGCTCCCGGTTGAGCACGAACCACCGCAGGGTCGCCTCGTCGTTGCCCTCGTCGGTGAGCCCGATGCTCCCCGCGAGCTCCCCGTCGACCTCGACCAGCCAGATGCCCTCGCGTTCCCCCGGCCAGCCCCGGGCCGCGGCGCGGGCGAGGCTCGCGGCGACATGCGCCTCGAACCTGGCGTCGACGCCGTACTCGCGCCCGTAGACGCGGCCGTGGTGGGCGACGATCGCCCCGATGTCGCCGTGGCGAAGCTCGCGACGGACCTGTGGCACGGCGCTCACGCCGGCACCACCCGCGGGCGTGGCCGCAGCCGGGCGGCACGCGCTCTCGCCTGGGCGGCGGGCGCCTGACCGGCGTGGCAGCGGAGGAGCTCGCAGAGCTCCACCGTTCGCCGGAACGGATCGGCGACGAGCTCGCGGGTGCTCAACGACAGGGCGGCCTCGATCCGGCCGTCGCGCTCCGCGACGAGATGGGGCCCGGGCGGCAGTCGCCTGCTGTCGAGTCCCGCCAGGTCCCGGAGCGCGGCGCGATCGCCATCGCTCGCGAGCCGCAGCGTGACCGGCGACGCCCAGGCCACGTTGCGGTGCGTTTCGGCGGCTGCGGTTGCGCGGTCGGTCGGCCTCATCCGCATCGCATTCTCGCGGCTCGCAGTAATCGACGCAAGATGTTGTTGTCACACGATCAATCGTGATCTACGATCAATACGCCGATGGAGCTTCGCCAGCTCAGATACGCGGAGGCGGTCACCCGCCACAGACACTTCACCCGCGCGGCCGACGAGCTGCACGTGGCCCAGTCGGCCCTCTCGCATCAGATCCGGCGGTTGGAGGCGGAGCTCGGGGTGGAGCTCTTCGAGCGCACGAGCCGGAGCGTCGTGCCCACCGAGGCCGGCGAGGCGGTCGCCCGCCGGGCACGGCGAATCCTCGCCGACGTCGACGGCGTCCACGAGGAGGTCGACGAGCTTCGCGGGCTCGTCCGCGGGCGTGTCTCGATCGGCGCCCTGCTTCCCGCCGGAGCGCTCGACGTGCCGCGACTCCTGACCCGCTTCAGCGAGGCGTTCCCGGGCATCGAGGTGGCCCTGCGCGAGGGGACGGCGGGCGACATGCTCGGCTACCTGGCGGAGGACGCCGTCGACGCGGCGTTCTCGCTGCTGGTGGGGGACCCGCCCGAGGACCTGGAGGTCGAGCGGCTCTCGGAGGAGGAGCTGGTCGTCGCCTACCCGCCAGGGGCGGGACCGGACGGCGAGCACGTCACCGCGGCGCAGCTCGCCGATCGAAGCCTCGTCACGCCGCGCTCGGACTCCGCCACCACACGCGCCCTGGAGGCGCTCTTCGCCCGCGCCGGCCAGCCGCTCAGGGTCTCGCTCGAGAGCGCGGACCCGTTCCTGCTGCGCTGCCTCGTCTCGACCGGCTTCGGGGCCGCTGTGCTCCCGGCGTCACTCACCCGCCGCGAGGGCCCGCCGATCGACGTGCGCCGCCTTCGCCCGGCCGTGCGCCTGCCGGTGGCGCTGCTGTGGCGTCGCTCGCGCCACTCCTCGCCGGCGGCCCGCGCGTTCATCGAGTTCGCTCGCCAGGCGGCGTAGCCGCCGCGCGGCTACCACTCGCGCGGGTTGCCCATTGGGATCCGGTCGCGCACCAGGACGCCCTCTACCAGCTCCACCGGCGGCGGCTCCGTGGTGGCGCGAAAGAGCTCGAGCTGATCGGGCCCGAGCTGGGCGAAGGCGTCCTCCACCGCCCGGACATAGCTCGCCAGGATCACCGCCCCGGCCGGCGGGCGGCGTGCGTGGTGTCGGGGCTTTGCGGTGTAGACGAACACCGGGAGATCGGTCGGCTCGCCGCCGTCGATCGAGCCGGTGACCTCGATCCGGTCGTAGCGCATCTCGCGCAGGTCTAGCCGCTCGAGCTGTTCCTCGGTGAGGGTGAGCAGCGCGCCGTTCGGTCCCGGGTCGCGCGGCGCAGGCTCGACGCTGAGGGCGACGCAGAAGGGCGGGACCTCGCCGGAGTCGGCGCGCGCGAAGGTCTTCTCCGAGGCATTGTTGTCGCGGACGAGCGACCAGCGCCGCCGCCAGCCGCGCAGCCTAACCGGGGGTGAGATCTCGACCTCTGCGGCGAGAGTAGACGCGGCGTCCGCGGGGTTGACGAGGGAGCCGTAGGCGAAGAGCAGCGCCTCGCTCACTGGCGCGCCTCCCGCACCCGGGCGTGTGCGGTACCGAGCAATTCCACGTCCATCGCGAGGCGCATGAACAGCTCCATGTCTTCGAGATAGCGCATGCGCTCGTCGAAGGGACCGACCGCCTCGATGCTGCGCCGGGGCACAATCGCCGCCCGGTCGTAAGTCGGGACGATCACCGAGACCAGCGGACCGTCCCTCTTGCGCTCGCTGACTCCCAGGGGGCGCGATCCTACCCGCGCGGGCGCCAGCCGGGATGCGGGCAGAGGCGGGCCGCCGCGGGGCACCCGTTGCACACCTGCCAGCTAGGCTGGTTCGTGGGCCGGAACCCATTACCCCCGGCGCGGATCTCGGAGACGAGGCTCTCGAGCCGGGCCCGCGCCCTGTCGAGGCGCTCGCGGTCGAAGCTTTCGACCACGGGGTCCGCGGGGGCCTCGAGGAAGACGTGGACGGCGCGGACGCTCGCCGGCCCGCCGGCGCCGTCGGCGATGCCCGGGGTCGCCGCGGCGGCCAGCGCGTAGATCTCGCGCTGGGCCGAGTAGCGCTCGGCCAGCTCGCGCGGCCCTGCGTCCCCGAGCGCGTCGGTCTTGTAGTCGAGCACGGTCGGCTCGGGCCCTCCGGCGAGCAGGTCGATCTGGCCGCGCACGACCGAGCCCGCGAGCGAGAGCGCGAACGGGACCTCGGTGCGCAGGTCTGCAGCGCGGAGCTCGGCGAGGAGGTCCGAGCCGAGCCAGGCGTCGACGAGCTCGCCGGCGCGGGCGGCGAGCTCGGCGTCGTCGCCGAGGCCCTCCTGCCCGAGGAGCGACGCGAGCTGGTCGGCGCCCGGCCGCTTCCAGCCGCGGCGCGCGCTCCACTCGAGCGCGGCGTGCACCGCGTTGCCGAGCCCCAGGCGTCTGGCGCGCCCGTCGGCGGTCGCCTCCGCGCCGGGGTCGGCGTCCGCTGAGGCGTCGGGGTGAAGCGGCGCCGGCGGGGCGTCGAGGCCGAGGAGGCGCTCGACGTAGAAGCGATACGCGCAGCGCTCGTACTCGGCGAGCGCCGAGTAGGAGAGGTGCCCGACCGGGGTGATCCGCGGCGGGCGGGCGAGGGGGGGCGGGCGAAGCTCCGCCTGCTCCGGGGCCCTGGGCGGAGGATCGAGGCGCTCGGCCAGCTGCGCCGCCCGCTCCGCCCCGGGCGCGTTTACCCGGATCGCAAGTCGCGGCCGCGAGGTGAGCGCCGCCGCGCCGGCGGCCGGCTCCGGCGCGACGAGCTCGACCTCGCCGTCGGCTGCCTCCGGGTCCCAGCCCCTGGCGCGAAGGGCGGGCACGAGACGGCGAAGCGCCGTGTCGTTGGGCGCCGGCTCCGTGGCCTCGAGGTCGCCCGAGCGGTAGAGCCCGCTCAGGATCAGGCGCTCCTCGGCGCGCGTCGCGGCGACGTGCACGAGGCGACACCCCTCGTCCGCGGCCTCGGCGACGTTCTCGGCGTGGAGCTCGTGGAGCTCCCAGACCCCGAAGGATTGCTCGGCGGGCAGCACGAGCCGCAGGCCGAACCTAGCCGCCGCCGATCCGTTTCCATTTGCGCCGGGCTCGAGCCGCCCGAGCAGGATGTCGCCGGGGTACTCGCCCTGCGCCAGCCCGCGGCCGAGGTCGGGAACCGCGACGGTTGGGAACTCGAGCCCCTTCGCCGCGTGCACGGTCATCACCCGCACGCCGTCGTGGTCCTCGGGCTGGGTGGCCGCGACGCCCTCGCGCTCGTCGCGCCCCGTGAGCTCCTCCGCGGCGACCAGGAAGCCGCGCAGGTCGCGCCCCTCGTGAGCCTCGAACTCGCGCGCGAGGCGGATCAGCTTGCGGACATTCGCCATCCGGCCACGGCCTCGCCGCCTCGCGAGCAGCGCGAGGTCGTAGCCGAAGTCCGTCATCGTCCGCTCGACGAGCTCGTCGAGCGCCACGACCGGTGCGGCTGCGCGCAGCCCGGCGAGGGTGGAGCAGAAGCGCTCCAACCGTTCCGCGTCCTCTCCCGGAACCTGGTCGAGCCACGTCTCCTCGACGGGCTCTGGAACGCGCTCGGAGTCGCCGAACCGCCAGGCGATGAGCGGCCACAGGTGCCTGCCCTCGGTCGCGGCCCTGCGCAGCAGCCAGAGGGCGTCCGGGCTCACGCCGACCGCCGGGCAGGCGAGGGCGCCGAGCAGCATCTCGTCGTCGAGCGGGTTCGCGATCGCTGAGAGCAGGCGCAGCATGTCCTCGACCTGCTGCTGAGACCAGTAGCCGCGTCCCCCGACCACGTACGGGTCGAGGCCCGCGCGCTCGAGCGCTTCCTCGTAGGCGTCGACGTGAGTGAACGCCCTCAACAGGACGACGATGTCCCCGCGGCGTGCCTCGCCCGCGTCGACCAGCTCGCGCAGCCGGCGGGCGAGCGCCCGGGCCTCGGCCACGTACTTGGGCTGGCGCTCCGACGGCGGCAGGCGAAGGACCTCGGCGTGCTCGGCCCAGCCGTTGGAGCGGCCCTCCTCGAGCGTCAGCAGTAGCTCGATCGGGGTCTTGTCGCCGTCCCACGCCGGCGCGTTGGAACGCGCCGCCGCGAGCGGGCGAAAGTCCTCCCCGACGAGCGCCTCGCCGACCGCGTTCACCGCGGCGACGATCTCGGGCCGGGAGCGGAAGTTCCCGGTGAGGGGCAGGACGGCGGTGGCGGCGTCGGCCTCCGCGCGGGCACGCTCATCGCGGAAGATCGCGAGGTCCGCGTTTCGGAACCGGTAAATCGACTGCAACTCGTCTCCGACCCGAAACACGCGCGTCTCGGGCCCGCGCAGCGCCTCGACGAGGTCGAGCTGGACGCGGTTCGTGTCCTGGAACTCGTCGACCATCACGTGCGCGAAGCGCCCCCGCCACGCCTCGGCGACGACCGGAGAGTCGCGGAGGAGCGCCAGCGCCCCCAGCTCGAGGTCGGCGAAATCGAGTGCCGAGCGCGTCGCCTTGAGCTCCTCGTAGCGGCGGTGGAAGGCCTGCAGGAGCGCCTCGAGCGCGGCGCGGGCGCGTAGCGCTCCGTCGCGCTCAGCGGGAGTGAGCTGCGGCGTGGAGTCCTCGCCCTGCTTCGCCGAGCGCACCGGATCGGTGACCGGCGGGAGCGCCGGCTCGGCCATCCCCTGGCTACGCAGCCGCTCGTGTGCGGCGACCGCCAGCTCCCCGAAGCGCCGCGGCTTGTAGGCGGCCACGATGTCGACCGTCTCGACGTCGCCGTCGCGGAGCACGTCCTCCACCGCCTGGTCGCGAGCGCGGCGCTGCAGGCGCCCAGCCTCGCCCTCGTCGAGGACCCGGAACCGGGGATCGATTCCGGCCGCGGTGGGGTGCCCCGCGAGGAGCCGGCGGCAGAAGCCGTGGATCGTCGTCACCCAGGCGCGCTCGGTCTCGCGCGCCGCGCGACGGAGGCGGGTCTCGAGCTCCTCGTCGCCGGCCTCACGCGCCGCCTTAGCGCGCGCCGTGAGCTCGTGCCGGATGCGGGTGCGGAGCTCGGACGCCGCCCGCTCGGTGAAGGTGAAGGCGAGGATCGCCTCGGGCCCGAGCCTGTCCTCCTCGACCCCCGCGCAGTAGCGCTCGACCAGAACGCGCGTCTTCCCCGTGCCGGCGCCGGCCTCACAGAAGACGTCGCGGTCGCGGTCCTCGATCGCCGCCCGCTGCTCGGGTGTCGGCGGGGGAGGCGCCGCATTGGCCTCGGCGACCTCCGCGGGCTGTTGGAGCTCGAACAGCGTCTCTTGGGCCAGATCACTTGCGGCGGCTTCGCCGCCTGACACGCCGCTTTCCGCGCTAAAGCGCCTCATGAAATGCCTTCGGCCTCCCCGTTCTCCTCCTCGAGCCCGACGGCCCGCTCCAGCCGGCAGATCGACTGGAAGGCGCAGTAGGTGGGGCACCGGCCGCCGATCGGGTTGCGCGTGATCTCGCCCGCGCGCATCGCGCCAGCCCGCTCGGCGGCCAGCGCGCGCGCCCGGTCGAGCTCCGCCTCGAACGCCTCGGCATCGCATGAGTCCCCGCCCACCAGCGCCAGCTCGCCCAGCCGGGGATCGCCCTCGATCACGATCCCACGCGGGCGACGGTCGCGATAGGCGCCGAGCGCGTGGTAGAGCCCGCCGATCGGCTCCAGCCCGAGGCGCTCGCGCGCCGCGAGCACGTAGAGCTGGAGCTGGAGCTTGCCCTTCGCCTCCCACGTCTTGCGCCCCGGGGTGTCGCTCCCGGTCTTGTAGTCACGCACCAGGGCCGCGCTGCCGTCGGGCGCCACGTCGACGCGGTCGATCTGGCCGCGGAGCCCGATCTCGCCGAGCTCGAGCGCGGCCGGCCCGTCCTCGAAGCCGAAGCCGACCTCCAGGAGGTCGGGACGCGGCCGCATCTGAGTCTCGAGCTGCGACTCGTCGTCGAGGAAGCGGCCGATCTGGGCGCGCATGCGCGCCAGTGCCACCGAATCGGGCGGCTCCGCCGGCCGCAGGCCCTCCTCCTCGGCAACCTCGTCGATCAACTCCGCGAGCTGCGCCTTCCAGCGGGCGACGTCGCCGGGGCGAGGGATCGAGTCCTCGCCTGGGGGCTGGGCGTAAAGGCGCTGCAGGGCGCGGTGGGCGACGGTGCCGAGCCGCAGGGGATCGGGCTTCGGATCGAGGCGCTCGGGCGCCAGCTCGTGGTTCACGAACCAGCGGTAGGAGCACTCGAGCCAGCCCTCGAGGCTCGAGGCGCTCACCAGGTCCCGGCCGCGCAGGTCGGTCAGCACCGCATCCGCGCGGAGCGGGCCGGGACGCTTCTCATCGATGCGCGGCCCCGCGAGCGCGGTCGCGCGCTCGAGCTCGCGCTCCGTGGGCGCCTCGGAGGCCGTGAACGCGACCCGCTCGAGGCCCCGCCGGCGGACGAGGCGCTCCTCCGTCGCCTCCGGGTCGGAGCCGAGCAGGTCGAGCACCTCGTCGACGAACGGCGAGCGAGCCAGCGGCTTGCCCTCGTCGTCGCACGCCTGCCAGGAGAGGTAGAGCCGCTCGGTCGGGCGCGAGACGCAGGTGTGGAAGAGGTAGCGCTCCTCGTCCTGAGGATCGCGGCGCCTGAGTGCCGCGATCCCGAGCGCGGAGCGTCGCTCGTCGGAGAGCAGCGGGTCCTGCGTCGCGCGGCGCGGGAACTCGCCTTCCTGGAGGGCGACGCAGAACAGGTGCCGGGCGCGCCCCGCGCGCATCCGGTAGGGATCGAGAATCCGCACCCGACCCTCCGCGGGCCCGCGCCACAGCGGCACCCGCGCCCCCTCGATCGCCTCCGCCGCCTGGGCGAGGTCGGGCGGCTCGCAGCCCGGCAGCTCCCCGATCGCCGCTAGCTCGGCGAGGAGTTCGGCTGCTGCGGCCGCAGCGCGAAGCTCGAGCGGCTCGAACGGCGTCTCGCCGTCAGCGTCGCCGCGACCCACCGGCGCGGCCTCTCGGTGCGGAGCCTCGGCAAGCTCGCCCGCGATCCGGGCGAGCGCCCGCATCCGCTCGCCTGCCGTCGACGCGGCGCGCAGCGCGGCGAGGTGACGGGGCGGCGTCTGCCAGCCGGAGATCGCCTCGTCGATCGTCGCCGGCCTCGCGCGACGGATCGATCGCTCGAGCCAGTCGACGTGTGCGGGCGCCATCCGGGGATCCGCGCGCAGGTGGGCGAGCAGGTCCTCGGCCTCCCCGTCGGGTCCTGCCGCCCGGCACAGCGCCACCAGCGAGCGGCCCACCGCGGTGTGCTCTAGAGGTACGGTCGTCTCGACCGCGACCGGGATCTCCAGGCGCGCGAGCGTGCGGCCGAGCGCAGGCCCACGGCGGGCGACGTCGCGAGCGACGATCGCGATCTCGTCCGGAGCGACGCCGTCGGCGAGCAGGCGGGCGAGCTCGGCGCCGACCGCCTCCGCCTCGCCGAGCTCGCCGGCGCACTCGAGCAGCGCCACGCCGTCGTCGAGATCGGCGGCCTCGGCGCGAGGCTCGAACAGCCAGCGGTCGAGATGCCGCAGGCTCTCGCGGTCGGTGTAGGAGGGGTCGGGCGCCAGCTCGTCGGCCACCTCGGCGCCGAGCTCGGCGAGCCGAGCCAGGAGCTCGGCGCCACCCTTGAGCGCCTCGCGGTCGGCGTAGTTGACGGAGATGACGACCTCGGTCGAGCGGCCGAGCTCGCAGACGAGCTCCAGCTGCGCCTCGGTGAGGTCGTCGAACCCGTAGACGAAGAGCGGGCGGTCGCCCCGGGCGTCGGGCTGGGCGCGGACGGCGCTGAGCGTGGCAGCGGCGCGCGATCCGGCGTCGCTGCGGTCCGCGCGATCCCGAAGCTCGACATAGCTTGCGTAGAGGGAGGTGAGCTCGCGCTCGTACTCGCCGTCGGGGAGCTCAGCCGCCGCCGCTCCGAGCTCCGCCGGGGAGATGAGCGCCTGCTGGAGCTCGCGGACGAGCGCGTCGAGCGCAGGGGCGAAGCCGGCGCGAGCGGCGGAGCGGCGCAGCAGGCGAAGCGGGGTGCCCTCGATTGCGGCGCGGAGCAGCGCCAGCCGCTCGGGCTCGGAGAGCGGTGGAGGCAGGGGGAGTGCGGCCGCCCGCGCCGCGTCCTCGAACAGGGAGGCGAAGGTGCGGATCGAGATCCCGATCACGGCCCCGCCGTCGCCGCACAGCTCGCGCTCGAAGCGCGCCGCGTCGTCGCCCGTCGGGACGACAAGCACCGGATCGCGGTCGAGTGCTTCCTCGAGGCGGCGCAGCAGCGCCGACTCCCGGCCCGAGTTGGGCGGGCCGACGATCAGCGAGATCGGCATCCGGGCTCCTCGATCGACATCGCTTCCCAGCATAGGTCGCCGTGCGGGCGCCTCCGCTGACGCGCGATGGCCCCCCGTTTTGCCGTCCTCCGCCGGATCTATCTTGGCCGCCGATGGCCCTCTGCTTCATCGACCCAGCCGACGCGATCCGCGCGATTGCCGACTCGATCGGCCGCGAGGCGCGCCGCCAGCTGCTCGGCGAGGCGGTCCGCGCCTGGGTCGACGAGATCCCCGACGACGAGCTCGAGGCCCACTACGCGAAGGCCATCGCCGAGCTCGACGATCACGACATCTCGATGCTCGCCACCTGGCACGCCTCCATGGACGTCGGGACCCCGCTTCCCAACCGCGACTTCCTCATGGGCGCGTTCTCGTCCCTCGGCGAGCACCGGCGCGAGGCGCTGAAGCTCGCCGCCGGCTTTCGCGGCGAGGACGCGGTCGACCGCGGGGTCACGGAGGAGGTCGCCCTGGAGACCGTGCTCGAGTGGCTCTCCGGGCCGCGTCTGATGCAGCTCGCCGTCGAGGCCGTCGAGCTCTACATCTGGGACCGCGCCGGCTCGGACAACTAGTCGCCCGGCCAGGCATAACCCGCCGGGTTCGTCGGACGCTCTGGTGGGTAGAGAGATTCCGTACAAGCGCCTGGTCCAGGGAGGTCGCAGATGTCTGACTCGCCAACACGCTCGATGAGGATTCGCGCCGCGTTGGTCGGCGTGACGCTGATTGCGCTGGGGGCGATCGTCTTGATGGTCTTGACGCCGGGCGCGGGCGCCGGGCTTAACCCCGATCTCCACGTCGAGAAGTCGGATTCGCCCGACCCGGTGCAGGTGGGAGACGAGCTCACCTACACGATCACCGTCACGGAGGAGCAGAGCGTTAGCGCTCTGCAAGTGGTCGTCGAGGACACCCTTCCGAACAAGGTGAAGTTCGTTTCCGCGGAGGCTTCGCAGGGCGGCGCCAACGCCTGCGATCGGAACGGGCGCAAGGTCACATGCGAGCTCGGCGATATCGCTGCTTCGGGTACCGCGATGGTCACGATCGTCGTGCAGCCGAAGAAGGCCGGCACGATCGAGAACACTGCGTCCGCCGAGCTGGGGACCGGAACCGAGAACGACCCAGCCGACAACGAGGACACCGAGAAGACCAAGGTCGTGAGCGGCCCGAGCTGCGGCGGCGACGACGCGACGATCGTCGGCACGACCGGTGACGACGAGATCATCGGCACCGACCATCGCGACGTGATCACGGCGCTCGCGGGCGATGACTTCGTCAAGGCGCTCGGCGGCAAGGATGCGGTCTGCGGCAAGGGCGGCAACGACACGCTCAAGGGCAACGCCGACGGCGATCTCGTGAAAGGCGGCGGCGGCCGCGACACCGGCAAGGGCGGCGGCGGCGACGACGTCGTCAAGGGCGGCCGCAAGGCCGACCGCCTGCGCGGCGGAGCGGGCGACGACGTCCTGAACGGCGGTCCCGGCAACGACAACTGCCGCGGTGGCCCCGGGGACGACATCCTGAAGAGCTGCTGAGCGGACGGTCAGTGGTCAGGGAGGTTGCAGATGTCTGACTCGCCAACACGTTCGATGAGAGTCCGCGCCGCGGTGGCCGGCGTATCGCTGATCGCCTTCGGGGCCTTTGGGCTCATCGTCTTCGCCCCGGGCGCGACCGCGGGCTTCGTCACCGATCTCGGCATCACGAAGGCCGACTCGCCCGACCCCGTGCAGACTGGCGACGTCCTCACGTACACGCTCACGGTCACCAACCACGACGTCAGCACCCAGCCCAACATCTCCACGGAGGACAAGCTTCCGAATCAGCTCGACTTCGTCTCGGTCGAGACGACGCTGGGGACTTGCGACCTCAGTGGCCGCAACGTCACCTGTGAGATCGGAACACTCGCACCGGATGGAACCGCCACGGTGACGATCACGGTCCGTCCGCGGAAGGCGGGCACGATCTCGAACACGGCCACGGTCTCCGCGACCGGCAACGTGGACCCGGTGCCGGGCAACGACAGCGACACCGAGACCACGAAGGTCACGGAGGGCCCGAGCTGCGGCGGCAAGCCGGCGACCATCCTCGGCACCGAGGGCGATGACGTCATCACCGGGACCGAGCAGCGGGACGTGATCTCGGCGCTGGGCGGAGATGACCAGGTCAACTCGCTCGGCGGCAAGGACTCGGTCTGCGGCAAGTCGGGCAACGACAAGCTGAAGGGCAAGGGCGACGCCGACCTCGTCAAGGGCGGCGGCGGCCGCGACACCGTCAAGGGTGGTGGCGGCGATGACACCCTCAAGGGCGGCCCCAAGCCGGATCGCCTGCGCGGCGGCAGCGGCGACGACCTGCTCGCAGGCGGCGGCGGCAACGACAACTGCCGGGGCGGCAGCGGCACCGACACGCTGAAGAGCTGCTGATCGGACGGCCAGCGTGGCGTTCACGGTGATCGTCGCCGTGAACGCGACGCTGGGGCGGGCAGTACCAGCTCGGCGCTGAGCGCGCGGTGATCCGAGCCCGGCAGGTCGTGGACGGATACGTCCTCGACCCGCACGCCCCGATCGACCAGGATGTGGTCGATGGTCACGGTCGCCGGCAGCCGGCGGTTCGTGGGCCAGGTGGGCGTGAGCCCCTTGCCGGCGACATCGGCGGCGTCGACGTATCCCCTGTCGAGGACGTCACGCAGCGCGGCGTGATCGAGGGTGGCATTGAAGTCGCCGAGCAGCAGGCGCGAGCGGCCGTCGGCCTCGGCGGAGGGCAGGATCTCCAATCCCTCCTCCCAGGCGCTCACGGCCCCCGAGGCGGTCGGCGCCACGGTGTGGACGTCGACGAGCTCGACCCCTTCACCGCCCGGGAGCCTGAGCCGCGCGCCCGGCATCGCGAACGACCGGTCGGAATCGGTCAGCGTGAGCGAGTAGACATGGGTCAGGGGCCAACGGGCGTAGAGGCCTGAGCCCCGGGAGCCCTCGCGGGCGAACACGGCTCGCTCCGGCAGCAGGTCGGCGAGCCCCGCGTCCCGCAGCGCCTGGTCCTCCCTCGTCGTCAGCTCCTGGAGGGCGAGGAGGTCGATCTCCTCGTCGCGCACGAGGTCGACCACCGCCTCGGGATCGGCGCCGCCGAGCCTCAGGTTTGCGGTCAGCACCCGCAGCCGAGGGCCGTCGCTGGGCAGCCCCGACTGGTCGTCGGGAAAGGCTCGCGGCAGGACGAGGATCGCGAGGACGACCGCGACGGCGCCCGCCAGCCCGGCCGCCACCCAGAGGCGCAGGAGGGCGGCGGTCACCAGGACGAGCACCGCCCCAAGTCCGACCAGCGGGGTGTAGGCGATCAGCGGAACGACCGGAAAGCCGCCCTCGAGGCCGAACGCGCGCACGATCGTCCAGGCGACGAGCACGGCGACGGCTGCCCAGCAGAGCACTGCGCCGGCGCGTCGGAGATCCGGGCCGGGCCGCATGGCGGCGGATTGTGGCGGGACTGCCACACTGCGGGCGATGAGGGCGCTGGCGATAGTCCATCAGCGCGACGCGGGCCCCGGCGTCTTCGCCGAGGCGCTCGAGGCGCGAGGGGTCGGCCTCGAGCAATGGCGCGTCGCGGAGTCGAGCGACCCGCCGTCCGACCCGCGCGGCTACGACGCGGTGATCACGTTCGGTGGCGCGATGCACGCCGACCAGGAGGCCAAGCATCCATGGCTCGCGGACGAGAAGGCGCTGCTGCGCGAGCTGCTCGACAGCGGGACCCCCCTGCTCGGGGTCTGCCTCGGCTCTCAGCTGCTTGCCGAGGCGGCGGGCGGCACCGCGCGGCGCGCGGGCCGCCCTGAGATCGGATGGGTTGAGGTCGAGGTGACGCCGGACGGGGCCGCCGATCCTCTGCTCGGCGCCCTCGCTCCGCGCTTCGAGGCCTTCGAGTGGCACAGCTACGAGTTCGACCTACCGCCCGGAGCCGTCCCGCTGGCCCGAAGCGACGTCTGCCTTCAGGCCTACCGCATCGGCGAGATCGCCTGGGGGATCCAGTTCCACGCCGAGGTCGATCCGAACGACGCCGAGCACTGGATCGACGACTACCGAGCCGACGAGGACGCGGTGCGGATCGCAATCGACCCGGACGCCCTTCGCGGCGAGACACGGGCCAAGATCGGCGCCTGGAACCGGCTCGGCCGTGAGCTGTGCGGCCGCTTCCTCACCGCGATGAGTCTGCCTCGGCGCGCCGGTCTACACAGGTGAGCTCGACACGAGGACCAAGGGCGGTATGACGGTTTCCTTCCCCGGAGAATCGGCGGAGTACAGGCAGGCTCGCGACCGGCTGCTCGAGCAGGAGATCGAGCTGCGCCGGTCGATGGAGGCTGTCGCGGCCGCGCGGCGCAAGCTGCCGCCGGGCGGCCCCGTCCCGGAGGACTACGCGTTCCAGGGCGCGGGCGAGGACGGCGCGCCGCAGGAGGTGAGGCTCTCGGAGCTGTTCGCGCCGGGCAAGGACTCGCTGGTGATCTACAGCTTCATGTTCCCCCGGGACCCGAGCGACGAGCGGCCCGGGCCGAGGTCGGGGCTGACAGCCCAGCTGCCGCTGGCCGAGGGTCCGTGCCCGTCGTGCGTGTCCCTCCTCGATCAGCTCGACGGCACCGTCGAGCACGCGGCTCAGCACCTCAACTTCGCGGTTGTGGCGAAGGCCCCGTTGCGGCGGGTCCTCACCTTCGCCGAGGAGCGCGGGTGGCGACGGCTGCGGCTGCTCTCCTCGGCCGGGAACACCTACAACCGCGACTACCTGGGCGAGACAGCGGAGGGGTTCCAGCGCCCGATGCTGAACGTGTTTCATCGCGACGCCGACGGCGTCCGCCACTTCTGGGGGTCGGAGCTCTTCTACGCGCCCACCGACGCCGACCAGGACCCCCGCCACGTCGGCACCCTGGAGCCGCTGTGGAACCTCCTCGACCTCACGCCGGAGGGCCGCCCGAGCGACTGGGACGAGCAGCTTCACTACGAGAGCGGGGGCGAGTGAGAAGGGAGCCGGGATGAGCGAGCGAGACGGATTCCAGCCGGGCGTTCCCTGCTGGGTGGACACCTGGCAGCCCGACGCCGATCGGGCGGCGGCCTTCTACCAAGAGGTCTTCGGCTGGGAGGCCGAGCAGACAACGCCGCCCGATTCGGACCGGCGCTACGTGATGCTGAGGTTGCGCGACCGGGATGTCGCCGCGGTCGGCTCGCCGGTCTCCGAGGGTGCGCCCTCCGCTCCGGCCTGGACCACCTACGTGTGGGTCGAGAGCGCGGACGAGACGGCCGCGAGGGCCGCCGAGGCCGGGGGCGAGGTCCTCGGCGGTCCGGACGAGGCGCTCGACGGGGGGCGGATCGCCGTCGTCGAGGATCCGGCGGGGGCGGTGATCGGCGCCTGGCAGCCGGGCGAGCACAGGGGCGCGCAGCTGGTCAACGAGCCGGGCGCCTGGAGCATGAGCCTGCTGAGCACGCCCGACACCGAGCGCGCGAAGGCCTTCTACGGCGCGGTTTTCGGCTGGGACGCGGAACCGTTCGAGCTCGGCGGCGGCGACACCAGCCTCTTCCGGCTCCCCGGCCTCGTCGGCGGCGAGCCCCAGCAGCCCGTTCCCCGCGACGTGGTCGGGGTGATGATGCCCACGGCAGGGAACGGAGGGCCCGGCGGCGAGACGGCACGCTGGAGCGTTGACTTCTGGATCGACGACGCCGACGCCGCCGCCGACAAGGCGACGGAGCTGGGCGGCAGCGTCGTCGTCCCCCCGTACGAGGTTCTCTCCTTCAGGCAGGCCGTGCTCGCTGACCCGCAGGGCGCCGCGTTCTCGGTCAGCCAGCTGATCGTGCCGGGCTGAGCACGGACGAGCCCGCTCAGGCCTGCCCGGGCGTCAGGTAGGCGGCAGAGAGGCCGCCGTCGACGAGGAACGTCGTCGCGGTGACGAAGGAGGAGTCGTCGCTGGCGAGGAAGAGCGCCGCCCGGGCGATCTCCTCGGGCTCCCCGAAGCGGCCCATCGGGATGTGGACGATGCGCTTGGCGGCCCGGTCCGGGTCCTTGGCGAAGAGTTCCTGAAGGAGCGGGGTGTTGACCGGGCCCGGGCAGAGCGCATTCACGCGCACCCCGCGGTCGGCGAACTCGACCCCGAGCTCGCGCGAGAGGGCCAGCACGCCGCCCTTGGACGCCGTGTAGGAGATCTGGGAGACCGCAGCGCCCATCACCGAGACGAACGAGGCGGTGTTGATCACCGACCCCCCTCCAGCCTCGAGCAGGTGGGGGATGCCGTGCTTGCAGCACAGGAACACCGACCGCAGGTTCACGTCCTGGACCCGCTGCCAGGCCTCGAGCGTCGTCTCGGTGACGGTGGTGTCGTCGTCCGGGTTGATGCCCGCGTTGTTGAACAGCACGTCGATCCGCCCCAGCTCGTCGCGCACCCGTGCATAGGCGTCGCGAACCTGATCCTCGTCGGTGACGTCGACCTGGAGCGCCAGCTCGCCCTCCGAGTCGGCGCTGATGTCGACGCCGACGACCCGTGCCCCCTCGTCGGCGAAGGCGCGCGCCGAGGAGGCGCCGATGCCGCTCGCCGCGCCGGTGATCACGCAGACCTTGCCCTCGAGGCTTCCAGGCATCAGCCCTCCTCCGTCGCGTAGTAGACGTTCTTCACCTCGGTGTAGTGGTCGAGGGCGTCGGGGCCGAGCTCGCGTCCGAAGCCCGACTGCTTGAAGCCGCCGAACGGGGTCGTCACCCGCACCGAGGTGTTGGAGTTGATCGAGAGCACGCCGGTCTCGATGCGCCGCGCGACCCGCAGCGCCTTGGCGCCGTCGCGGGTCCACACCGAGCCCGAGAGCCCGTAGATCGTGTCGTTCGCGATCGCGACCGCCTCAGCCTCGCCGTCGAACGGGATCACCGAGGCGATCGGCCCGAAGATCTCCTCCCGCGCCTGGCGGTCATCGTTGGAGACCGGGCAGAGGACGGTGGGCGGGAACCAGAAGCCGGGTCCCTCCGGCGCGGGGCCGCGGAACGCGACGGGCGCCTCGTCGTCCAGGTAGGCGGCCACCGTCTCGCGCTGCCCGGCCGAGATCAGCGGGCCCATCTCGGTCTCCTCGTCGAGGGGGTCGCCCACCTTCATCGCCGCCACGGCCTCGCCGAGCGCGGCCATGAACTCGTCGAGCGCCGAGCGCTCGACCAGGATCCGCGAGCGCGCGCAGCAGTCCTGGCCCGCGTTGCCGAACGCCGCCGGGGGCGCCGATGCGGCCGCGGCGGCGAGGTCGGCGTCGGCGAAGACGACGTTTGCGGACTTGCCGCCCAGCTCGAGCGTCACCCGCTTGATCGTCTCCGCCGCGCCCGCCGCGATCCCGCGTCCAACCTCCGTCGACCCGGTGAAGGCGATCTTGGCGACGTCCGGGTGCTCGACCAGCCGCTGCCCGCAGACGCCGCCCGGCCCCGCGACGACGTTCAGGACGCCTCCGGGGATTCCGGCCTCGAGCGCGATCCGCTCCAGCTCGAGCGCGGTCAGCGGCGTCAGCTCGGCCGGCTTGAGCACGATCGTGTTCCCGGCCGCCAGGGCGGGGGCCACCTTCCACGAGGCGATCGTGAGCGGGAAGTTCCAGGGCGTGATCAGGCCGACGACGCCGAGCGGCTCGCGGAACGTCATGTCGACGCCGCCGGCCACCGGGATCGTCTGCCCGAGGAGCCGCTCCGGCGCCCCGGCGTAGTACCGGAAGGTGTCGACCACCATCCCGATCTCGCCGCGCGCGTCGGAGATCGGCTTGCCGACGTTCCGCGCCTCGAGGGTGGCCAGCTCGGCGCGCGCGCCGTCGAGGGCGTCCGCGAGCCGGTGAAGCAGGGTCGCGCGATCGCCGGGCGAGACCTCGCGCCAGGACGCGAACGCCGCCCTGGCCCGGGCGACCGCGGCGTCCGTCTCCTCGACCCCCGCCCGCGGAATCTCCGCCAGCACCTCCTCGGTGGCGGGCTCGACCACCTTGATCACGCCGCCACCTCCTCACGCGCGGCGGCGACGAGCGCCTCGATCACCAGGCTTCGTCGCTGCTCCTCAGCGTGCCAGAGGATGCCGAGCGCGAACGGGCTCTCGGGCAGCTCGACCGCCTCGATCAGCCCGTCCGGGATCGAGTGGCCGCTGGCCACGAGCCCCGCTCCGAGCCGCCCGATCCCCTGGTGATGGTGCGAGCGCACGCTGATGAGCTCGGCGCCCACCGCGCGCGCGGCGAGGGACCCCGGCTCGAGCCTCACCTCGTGGTCGGTGAACTCGCCGGGGGTGTGCAGGTGGAGCTCTGAGTGGGGGACCTGTTGCTCGAGGGTGCCGCCGAGGGCAACGTTCAGGAGCTCCATGCCGCGGCAGACCCCCAGCACCGGGAGTTCGCGTTCGAGCGCTCGCCGCGCCAGCGCGATCTCGAACCGGTCGCGCTCGGGGCGAGCGTCGGCGGTCTCGGGCGCGGGCTCGCCCCCATACGAGCGGGGATCGAGGTCGGCGCCGCCGGCCAGGATCAGCGCGTCGATGAGATCAAGGACGAGGTCGGGGGCGTCGGCGACGGCGTCGTCGGGCGGCAGCACGACCGCGACCGCGCCCGCTCGGGCGACGGCCTCGGAGTAGGTCCGCTGGCTGAGGTTCGCCTCGACCTCCCAGGCCGCCCACCGCGCCCGCTCGATCGCGGCGCAGATCCCGATCACGGCGTTCACGCCGGTCCCGACCCCCCGGGATTGGCGCTCGCGGTCGTCACCGACGCTCAGCCGCGCTCGAACATGCGCCGGCGCTCATAGTCGGTCACCACCTGGTCGAACAGGCGCTGCTCGGTCCGGCCGTAGTTCAGATAGTGCTTGTGGACCGGCTCCCCGAAGGTCCCCCGGGCGAATTCGCTGCCCTCCCAGAGGTCGACTGCCTCGCGAAGGGAGGAGGGGAACGGCTCGGCCTCGGCCGCCTCGTAGGCGTTTCCGACCAGCTCCGGCCCCGGATCGGTGCGGTTCTCGACCCCGTCGAGGCCCGCGGCGAGGAGCGCGGCGTAGCCGAGGTAGGGGTTGACGTCGGCCCCGGGGATCCGGCACTCGACCCGCTTCGACTGGCCGTGGCCGACGATCCGGAAGCCGCAGGTGCGGTTGTCCCGCCCCCAGGAGATCGAGGTGGGCGCCCAGCTCTCGGTGGCGTAGCGCTTGTATGAGTTCACCGCGGGGGCGACGAACAGCGCCAGCTCCCTGATCCTCGCGCGCTGCCCGCCCAGGTAGTGGCGGAAGACGTCGGTCTCCTCCTCGCCCTCGACGAAGGCGCTCTGGCCGTCGTCACCGACGAGCGACGAGTGGATGTGGCATGAGCTGCCGATGTCCTTTTCGGAGGGCTTGGCCATGAAGGTGGCCGAGATCCCCGCGAGGAAGGCGATCTCCTTGACGCCGTTCTTGTAGATCGTGTGGCGGTCGGCGGAGGTGACGGCGTCCGCGTAGCGCGTGTTCACCTCGTGCTGGCCGTACCACGCCTCGCCCTTGGAGAACTCGACCGGGATCCCCCCCGCGTGCATGCCACGGCGGATCGGGCCCAGGTACTGCTCGTCCATCGTCGTCGCGAGGATGTGGTAGTCGAGGATGTAGGGGATCGTGGGGGTGAGGTCGCGAAAGTCCTTCTCCCAGGCCTCGGCGTAGCTCTCCTTGTAGAGGTAGAACTCGAGCTCGGAGGCGAAGTAGGGGAGATACCCCAGCTCCCGGGCGCGCTCATATTGCGCGATCAGCACCTGGCGGGGCGAGGCGACGACGGGAGAGCCGTCGTGATTCGCGACGTCGCAGATGACCATCGCCGTGCGGTCGAGCCAGGGGATGCTGCGCAGCGTTTGGAGATCGGGGACGATCGCGAAGTCCCCGTAGCCCTTCTCCCAGTTCGCCATCTCATAGCCGGGCACCGGGTCCATCTCCATGTCCAGGGCGAGCAGGTAGTTGCAGCCCTCGATCCCGTGCTCGACCGTCTCGTCGAGGAAGTACTCGACGTTGATCCGCTTCCCGAACAGGCGCCCCTGCATGTCGGTGAACGCCGCGACGACCGTGTCGATCGCCCCCTCCTCTGCCTCCTTGCGCAGGTCATCGACGGAGAGCATCCCGGCGGTCCCGCCCGGACCGCCGGGTCGCTCACTCGCCACGCTGTCCCCGATGCTGCGCGGTCAATCCCGTGTGACGATGTCCTCCTCGAGGGTCCTGACCGGCCCCTTGTACTTGTTCTTGGCGGAGATCTGCCACCAGATCCCGACGATGATGAAGACGACCAAGACCAGCGGCGTGTAGTTCGCCGCCGGCAGGTCCCACTCGTCGAACCACGGCACGCCGGCCGGACCGAAGGGGAGGAAGAACACGACCACCGTGATCGCCACCCAGACGATCGCGATCGTGTTGATCCAGCGGTAGTTCTGCCCGAGGTTCCACGGACCCCGCTCGAAGGCCTCGCCCTGGCGTAGGCGTAGGTACACCGGAATGATGTAGGCGAGGTACAGGCCGACGGTGCAGATCCCGACCACGGCGAAGAACGCCCACGGGAAGAACGGCGCCGCCTCGGTGCTCCAGAACGCGGGGATGGTGATGATCAGCGCAGCGAGCGACACCCCCATCACCGCGTAGCTGGGCACCCTGTCGCGATTCAGCCGCCGGAAGAGCCACCAGCCGGGCATCCCGCGGTCGCGCGAGAACGCGTACCAGGTGCGCGAGGCGCTGGTCAGGCCGGCGGCACCGCAGAACAGCTGACCGACCGTCGCGATGATCAGGATCGCCTTCGCCGCCCAGAGGTCGTTAGCGAGGGCGGTGGTGAAGATCGATGCCGAGAAGCCGCCGGCTTCATTGATCGCCTCGGTGTCGGTCGCCGCGAACAGGAACGACAGCAACACGAACCAGCCGATCACCGCCGACCAGAAGACGGAGCGCCAGACCCCTTGCGCGGCGCCGACCGCCGCGCCGCGGGTTTCCTCGGCGGTATGGGCAGACGCGTCATAGCCAGTCTGCGTGTACATCGTCAAGAGGAACCCGAGCGGCAGGACGAGGAACCAGAAGGCGGCGCCTCCGGTCGCCCCGTCGCCGAAGCCGAACAGGTTGATGCGCTCCCCGAACACGTAGCCGAAGTCCTGGTGGTCGTTGGGCACGAACACCAGCAGGGCGATGATGATTGCGACGCCGAGGACGTGCCAGCCAACTGAGATGTTGTTGGCCAGCGCAAGGATCCGATCGCCGAACACGTTCACCAGTGTGTAGAGGACCATGATCAGGAAGAAGAGCAGCCACTGCTCCGCGAGCAGGCTGTCGGTGTCGGCGAAGTCGATCCCGAAGATGTCCACGCCGTACGTCGCCAGCGTGACGTTGAGGAACGTCGCTGCGCCGTACCCGACCGAGGCGACGATGCCGACCAGGCCGACGATGTTGAACCAGCCCGTGTACCAGCTCCACTGCGGGCCGCCCAGCTTCGCCGCCCACCAGTACGGACCGCCGGCCGTGGGCATCGCCGAGGTCAGCTCGGACATCGAGACCGCCACCGTGAGCACGAGGAGGCAGATCACCGGCCATCCGATCGAGATCACGACCGGGCCGCCGTTCGCCCACGCCGTGCCGAAGGTCGTGAAGGTGCCGGCGAGAACCGAGATGATCGTGAACGAGATCGCGAAGTTCGTAAAGCCCGACCAAGCGCGCGTGAGCTCCTGCCTGTAGCCCATCTCGTGGAGTCGCTGGACGTCGGGCCGGATCTCCTCCTCGACGGGGATCTCCTCGGGCATTACCCGCCGCGTCGGCTCCTCCGGGGGTCGCGGTGCTCCAGCTTCCATCGGCGTCCTACCTCCTCCATCGAGTGGCGGATGATCGAGTCGGCGAGAATGGTCTACTAACCCGACCTATGAGCAACGCGAAGATATTAAGTCGCGTGGACGAATGTCAAGGGTTTTTCTCGCAAGCTGCGGGAACCCGGGAGGACCGTGGGCGCTGACGCGGTGGTCGTCGGGGCAGGCGTGGTCGGGTCGGCGACCGCGCTGGAGCTGTCGCGGCGGGGCGCATCGGTGGTCCTGCTCGAGGCGGAGCCGGAACCGGGGCTGCAGGCGAGCGGCACCAACTCGGGCATCCTGCACACCGGGTTCGACTCGGTCCCCGGCGAGCTCGAGACCGAGCTCATCCTGCGCGCCGGGGAGTTCCGCGATTCGGTGCTCGACGCGCTCGGGGTTCCGGTGTTGCGCTGCGGTGCGCTGATGCGCCCGCTGGACGAGGGCGACCAGGGGGCCATCGCCCAGCTCGCCGAGAACGCCGACCGCAACGGGGTGGAGACCCGGCGACAGGCCGACGGCTCGCTCGAGATCCCCGGCGAGGAGGTGACCGACCCGGTCGCCCTGACGCTCGCGCTCGCGGCGGCGGCCGACCGCCACGGCGCCGAGCTCCGCACGGGATTCCGGGTCGCACGCCTCGAGGTGAGCGCCGACGGCGTGGTGATCTCGGAGGCGGGCGGCGAGTCTCTGGTTGCCCGGGTCGCGATCAACTGCGCGGGCCTCGGCGCCGCCGAGCTGGCGCGGCTCGGCGGCGACGACTCGTTCGACGTCTATCCGCGCAAGGGCGAGTTCCTCGTCTTCGATCCGCCCGGCGCGCCGCGCCTCGAGCGCATCCTGCTCCCGGTCCCCGGCGAGGGGACGAAGGGAGTGCTCGTCTTTCCCACCATCGACGGGAAGGTGGGCGCGGGACCGACCGCGGTCGACCAGGACGACCCCGCCGACTGGTCGGTGCGCGCCGAAGCGCGCGAGGAGATCATGCCCAGGGCAACGGCGATGTACCCGCCGCTGGCTGGCGCCGAGCCGATCTTCTCCTACACCGGCCTGCGCCCGGCCGGCCGCAACGTCAACTACGTGATCGCCCCCTCGGCCGCCTCTCCGGGGCTAATCAACGTCGCCGCGATCCGCTCCACCGGTCTCACCTCGTCGCTCGCGATCGCCGAGCGCGTGGCGGCGATCGTGGCGGATCAGGGCGTTTCGCTCTCCGACCCGGTCCCGCTCGAGCCCGGGTCGCCCGACGCCGTCGCGGGGCCGTGGTGGCGGCGGACTGCCGAGCATCGCGCGGCCCGGATCGCGGAGGGTGGCGAGCGATGACGCTGTTGCTGGGGCTCGACGAGGGGACGTCCGCGGTGAAGGCGGTGCTCTACGACTCGGATCTTCGGCCGCTCGGCGAAGCGCGACGTTCCAAGCGCCTCCACCACCCCCGCCCTGGGTGGGTGGAGCAGGATGGCGAGGAGGTGCTCACGACGGTGGTCGAGGCGGTCGCGGAACTGCTCCAAGACGCGCCCGAAAGCGAGATCGCCGCCTTCGGGCTCGACCACCAGGGCGAGTCGGTGCTCGCCTGGGAAGCGGAGAAGGGCACGCCGCTGACGCCGATCGTCACCTGGCAGGACAAGCGCTCGCAGGAGGTGCTCGATCGGGTCGAGTCCGATGGTCGCGCGGACGAGGTGCGCGAGCGAAGCGGCCTGCCGCTCGACCCCTACTTCTCGGCCGGCAAGCTCGCATGGCTGCTCGAGCACGACGAGGGCGTGGGCAGGGCGCTCGACCGGGGGACCCTGCGGATGGGCACGGTCGACTCGTTCCTTTGCGATCGGCTCGGCGCCGGGTTCGCGACCGACCCTGCGACCGCGTCGCGCATGCAGCTCGGCGCCCCCGAGTTCGATCCGGCGCTGCTCGAGATCTTCGGCGTGCCCGCCGACGTGCTCCCGGAGATCGCGGACACCGCCGGCGACCTCGGCGTGCTGCGCCACGACTCGTGGCGGGTCGAACTGCCGCTGCGGGCACGCTGTCCCGACCAGCAGGCCGCGCTCGCGGGCGCCGGGTGCGTCGAGCCCGGGCTCGCCAAGGCGACCTACGGCACCGGCGTCTTCCTGCTCGCGCATGCGGGCGACGAGCGCCCGAGGCCGAGCGGCGGCCTGCTGCCGACCGTCGCCTGGCGGATCGGCGGCCGGGTCGAGTGGGCTCTCGACGGCGGGGTATTCACGGCGGGCGCGCTGCTCGAGTGGCTCAGCCGCGACCTCGGCCTCGCCGACGACCCCGCCGCGCTGGCGGCGGCGGCCACCGAGGTCGATGACGC
>JBKPFS010000022.1:0-4284 GCA_046728935.1 Actinomycetota bacterium
CGCCCCTGGTGAGCGCGAAGGCGGGGAGCGGCAGGCAGAGCGCCAGCGCCGCGTAGAGGAGGAGCCGCGGCCGGGGCATCAGCCCTTGCCCCCCGCCTGCGGCGTGAACGAGCCGTGGATCACGTCGACGCCCTCGGCCGCGGTGGACGAGGCGTCGGCCTGCAGCGTGGTCACCAGGTAGTAGCGATAGGGGCCGTTGACCCGCAGCGTTGCCTCGACCTGGGGCTGGCCCTCGGGCGCGTCGGCGGCGAGGCGAACCACCGTCGCCTCGGGGGTCGGCGCCGCGGTGCGGTCGACCACATGGGCGCTCCCGGCCAGGGAGCGCAGCTGGTCGAGCGAGCGGCTCTCGAAGCTGGCGAAGTCGAGCTTCGGGTCGCGCTCGATCCAAAGCGTCGCGTCGGCGTCGCCGTCGGCGGAGACCGCGGCGAACGTGGCGCCGCCCTCCGGGCGGATCCGCTCCCAGCCGGCCGGCAGCGCGATCGAGAAGCTCGAGCCGCGAACCAGCTGCGCCTCATCCGACGGGTTCGCGTCGCCGGCGCCGCCCTGGGCGGGGACGGGGGTGACCGCGTCGATGCGGCTCTCGTTTTGGTCCTGGAGCGGGTTGTTCTCGTCCCCGGAGCCCTGGATCAGGAGCAGGATCACGACCACGGCGACCGCCCCGATCGCGGCGCTGGCGAGCTGCCAGCCGCGGCTATGGGGGTCGAAGGAGGGAAGCCCGAGGCGCGGCAGGGTCAACGCCGGGCGACGCACGCGCGGGGCCGGCATTCGCAGCCGCCCGGCCGCTCGCCGGGGCGTGCGGACAGCCGCCGTTCCGTCCCCACCCGGCGCGACCACGCCGTCGTCGGTGATCTCCTCCGTCTCGTAGCTCTGGCGGCAACCGGCACAGCGAAAGCGCCTCACCGCCCGGGCGGGGACGGCGCTCGGGAGCCGCACCCTGGTGCGGGCGCCGCAGGCATCGTGGATCGCCGAGACGACTCTCACCGGCTCCGAGGCCGGGGGCAGCGGAAATCCCCCATTTGCACGTTCGTCAACGATGGGCGCGCGCTCCACCTAATCCCCATCGGAGAGCCAACGCGGAACCTTGAGATCCTGCAGGCGTGAAGGACGCACGGGACCTCACACATCAGGCCGCATGCGGCTGCGACAATCAGCGGCCATGGTTGTGGGGGCGACCTCGTGGCTGTACGAGCGGCTTGGCCGGCGGTACCCAGCCGCGTTCATCACGCTCGAGCTGGAGACGGCGTACTTCATCACCGCGGGCACGCTTGCTCTTTTCGCCCTCTACTACGACGCCTCCTTCGAGCAGTACCTGAAGGTCCTGCTCGTCGCGATCGCGCTCACCGCGCTCACGATCGCCGCCGTGCTGAAGCGCACCTACCCCAGGCTGCGACCGATCAGCGACTGGATCGGCGGCAAGCGCGATCGCGAGTCGACCGCCCGGGCGTGGGCGGCGGCCGTTGGCCTGCCGCTCAACCTGATCAGGCGCGACTTCATGCTCCCGGTCTTCCTGATGGTGGTCCCGGCCTGCGCGGTCGCGGTCCCGCTGCTCGACCTCGCCTGGTTCAACTTCTTCCCGATCCTGTTTGGGTCGCTCGTCGCCATGGGGTACGCGGGGATGCTCCACTACCTCGCGGTCGAGGCCGGGATGAGGCCGGTGCTGGTCGACATCAACCGCGAGGTCTCGCCGCGGGTCTCCGCCCAGCAGATCTCCGCCGTGCCGCTCCGGTTCCGCCTGCTCCTGGCGCTGCCGATGATCAACCTGATCACGGGCCTCACGGTGGCCGCGCTCACCTCGAACGGCGGGGGCGGCGCGAGCCTCGGGCTCGACGTGCTGGTCGCGCTGCTGGTGGCGACGACGATCTCGCTCGAGCTCACCGTGTTGCTCTCGAAGTCCATCCTGCGCCCGCTCGCCGACCTTCAGCGAGCGGTGAGCGAGGTGGGCAGGGGCAACTACGACGTCTCCGCCCCGGTGACCACCGGCGACGAGCTCGGTGAGCTCGCCGCCTCGTTCAACCAGATGGTGGAGGGCCTGCGCGAGCGGGAGCAGATCCGCGAGGCGTTCGGCACCTACCTCGACCGCGACGTCGCCGAGTACATCCTCAGCGAGGGGTTCACCGAGGAGGGGGTCGAGCTCGAGGTCTCGATGCTGTTCTGCGACGTCCGCGACTTCACCTCGTTCGCCGAGCGATCGAATCCTCAGCAGGTGGTGGGCGCGCTGAACAATCTGTTCGAGGTGATCGTGCCGGTGATCGCTGAGCACGGCGGCCACATCGACAAGTTCGAGGGCGACGGCCTGCTGGCGGTGTTCGGCGCCCCGGAGCCCCACCGCGACCACGCCGAACGCGCGGTTCGCGCCGCCTGCGAGATGGCCCGGCGGGTCAACCACGAGGACGAGGCGAACGGCCTTCGCATCGGGGTGGGCGTCAACTCGGGGCGCGTGATCGCGGGGTCGATCGGCGGCGCCGGGCGGCTCAACTTCTCCGTCATCGGCAGCGCCGTCAACCTCGCGGCACGGGTGGAGTCCGCGACCCGCGAGACCGACGACGACGTGCTGATCACAGCCGAGACGTGGAAGGAGCTCGGCCAGGAGTTCGACGCCGAGAGCCGCGGGCGCGTCCAGCTGAAGGGGATCGCCGAGCCGGTGTCGCTGCACGCCCCGGTGGTCGCCCGCGTCGAGGTCGAGGTCGAGATTGAGGTCGAGTCGGAGGAGGAGGCGGCGCCGGCGCGCGCCACCGACGGCGCCGCCCGCCGGCGCCTCGCCGGCTTCCGCGAGCGCCTTCGCCGCTAGCCGTTATGCGCCCGGGCGCTCGCGCTCGCGGAGCTCGATGCGGCGGATCTTCCCCGTCAGCGTCTTCGGCAGCTCGTCGACGAACTCGATCCGTCGCGGGTAGGCGTAGGCGGAGAGGTGTTGGCGCACGAAGCCCTGGATCTCGGAGGCGAGCTCGTCGGACGGCTCGTACTCCTCGCCCAGGACGACGAACGCCTTGACGACGTTGCCCCTCGCCTCGTCCGGCGAGGCGACCGCCGCGGCCTCGCGGACGGCGGCGTGCTCGAGGCACGCCGACTCGACCTCGAACGGCCCGATCCGGTAGCCGGCGGCGATGATCACGTCGTCGGCGCGGCCGGCGTACCAGAAGTAGCCGTCGGGGTCGCGCTCGGCGGCGTCCTTGGTGTGGAACCAATCGCCCTCGAAGTCCTCGCGGGTGGCCTCGGGGTTGCGCCAGTACCCAAGCGGATAGTGGGGGTTGGAGCGGGCGCGGAGGCAGATCTCGCCGCGCTCGCCCTGTGCGACGGGGTTCTCGTCCTCGTCGAGGATCTCGACCTCCCAGCCCGGCATCGGCTTTCCCATCGAGCCCTCGCGGACCTCCATGAACGGATAGTTCGCGCACAGCGGGTAGGACTCCGAGAGCCCGTAGTAGTCGAGCACGGTGACCCCGTACTGATCGCGAAACCAGCGGATCGCCTCGGGGTTCAGGGGCTCGCCCGCGGAGCACACGCGCCGGAATTGCTGCGGGTAGCGCTCGCCCGCGTCCTCGATCGCCATCATCGCCCGCATCGCGGTCGGGGTCGTGAACACGTTCGTGACCCCGTGGCGCGAGAGCGCGTCGAGCTGCTTGTGCGGGTCGAAGCCGCCCTCGCGTTGGTAGACGAACTGGGTGGCGCCGAGCCGCCAGGGACCGAGCAGCGGCGCGATCCCCGCCGCCCACGCCCACTCGCCCATGCCGTGGAAGAGCTCGCCGTCGCGGACGTCGTGGCAGTAGACGAACTCCTCGTGGGCGAGGACGTAGCGGTGGGCGTGCAGGATCCCCTTCGCGTGCCCGGTGGTGCCCGACGTGTAGTAGATCTGCGCCGGGTCGTCGGCCGCGGTGTCGGCGGTCTCGAAGGCATCGTCCGCGTCGGCAAGCAGGCGCTCGTCGAGGACGATCACGTCGTCGACGAGGTCGCCCGGCATCCGCCCGGCGTTGCCGGCGTCGGTGACGATCAGCCTCGGCTCCGAGTCGCGGATCCGATGGGCGATCCCCTCGTCGCCGTAGAGCACCGAGAGCGAGAGCAGGATACCGCCGAGCTTCCAGGTGCCGAGGAACATCGCCGCGGTCTCCGCCGAGGCGGGCGCGCAGACCGCGACGCGGTCGCCGCGCTCGACCCCGTGGGCGGCGAGCACGTTGGCGGCCCGATTCGCGAGCGCGCGCTGCTCGCCCCAGTCAACCGTGCGCTAGTCGCCGCGGAAGTCCTCGAACACCATCGCCGGCTTGTCGTCGGGGTGCTTGTCGCAGACGTCGGCGG
>JBKPFS010000023.1:0-9075 GCA_046728935.1 Actinomycetota bacterium
CAGACCTTCGGCGGATGATCCACCTCTGCTGTGGTCGGCGCAAGTTGCGGGCACTTCCCGGTCGCCCGGTTGGAGGTCTAAGGCTTGGCCTACTCCCGCAGCCCGGCGGCGCTCAGCGCCTCCTCGCGGTCCATGAAGACCCCTCGGAGGACCTGCTGCGACGGCGGCGCAGACGATGCGCGAGGTGTTCGACTTCTGGGCGCTGTGACCCCGGAGTCGATGGCCGCGCCGTTACGCTGCCGCGCATGACGGGGAGCCCGAGCCCGGGGGCGTCACAGCGGATCGGCGTCGGCCTGATCGGTTGCGGCCACATGGCGCAGCTTCGGCACGTGCCGGCGCTGCGACGCCTTCGCGGCGCGAGGGTGGTCGCAGTCGCGGACGTCGACCCCGAGGCGCGCGGCCGGGTGGGCGAGGCGCTCGGCGTCGAGCACCGCTACCCCTCCGCCGAGGAGCTGCTCGAGCATCCCGGCGTCGATGCTGTGGGCGTCATCGTCCCCGCCTCCGTCCACGCCGAGATGGTCGTCGCCGCGCTCGAGGCCGGCAAGCACGTCCTGGTCGAAAAGCCGCTCGCGCTGACGCTCGAGGACTGCGATCGCATGCTCGACGCGTCGCGCGCGCGACCGGAGCTGGTCACGGCGGTCGCCTTCAACCTTCGCTTCCATCGCCACGTCCGGCGGGCACGCGGGCTGGTGCAGGCCGGCGCCGTCGGCCCGGTCGATTCCGTGTGCGCCGTCACCACCGGCTGCGCCGCCGGGGTCGACGTCGACGAGTATCTGACCGGGTGGCGAGGCCGCCGCGAGCGTGGGGGCGGGGCGCTGATCGAGAAGGGCGCCCACCACTACGACGTCTTCAGATACGTGCTCGACGGTGAGGTGGAGGAGGTCGCCACGATGAGCCGCTCCGACCAGAGTGACGACCGCGCCGCGGTCGTCATCGGCCGGATGGACGACGGCACCCTCGTGACCTCGATCCTGGGCCACGCCCAGGCCGACAGCCACGAGCTGACCGTGCACGGGGACGAGGCGATCCTCGAGGTCGCGATGCACGAGTTCGATGGCCTGCGCCTTCGCCCGGCGGGCACCTACGCCGGGAACCTCGGCTGGCGCGCTCGGCGGATGGCCGCCACGGTGGCCGGGCTGCCGAGGGCCCTGTGGGCACTCCGAGCGGGTGGTGACTTCGTCGACTCCTACGCCGCGGAATGGCGTCACTTCCTCCGCTGCCTGCGCGGCGAGGCGGAGGTCGAGTGCACGCTCGAGGACGGCCGCGAGGCGGCCCGGGTCGCGCTCGCGGTGCTCGAGGCCGCGCGGACCGGCGAGGCCGTTCGCGTCCGCGAGGTCGGCGCGCCGGTGCCAGCCTGAGGATGTCCGTCGCCGGATCGGCGGAGCCCGCGATGTCGGTGGTGGTCCCGACCGAGACGTTCGCCGGGGCTCGCGCGCTCGTCGGCCACCTGCGGCGCCAGACGGTCGCCGGCAGCCTCGAGCTGGTCTTCGTCAACCCCGACGCCCGCTCGCCGCTTGACATCCCTCCTGCGGCGGTCGAGCCCTTCGCCGGCGTTCGCACGGTCGAGATCCCGGGCGACCGGGTTCGCGATCTCCCCGCGGCGCGGGCGGAGGGCGCACGGGTCGCGAGCGCCCCGATCGTCGCCTCCACCGAGACGCACTGCTTCCCGGAGCCGGGCTGGGCCGAGGCCCTGATCGTGGCCCACCGCGGGGAGTGGGCGGCCGTCGGCCCCGCGCTCGTGAACGGCAACCCGGGGACGGCGATCAGCTGGTCGAACCTGTTGATCGACTACGGGCCCTGGGTGGCGCCCTGCGCCGCGGGCCCGAGGGACGACCTGCCCGGCCACAACAGCTCCTACAAGCGCGCCGCGCTCAGCGAGCTGGGCCCACTCCTCGAGGAGCTGTTCGCGGCCGAGTTCGTGCTCCACGCGGAGCTACGACGGCGGGGCTCGACGCTCTACCTGGAGTCCTCCGCGCGGACCCGTCACTTCAACGTCACCCGGCTCGGGTCATGGCTGCCGGAGCGCTTCGACGCCGGACGGGTGTTCGCCGCCGCACGCTGCCGGCGTTGGCCTCTTCACCGTCGCCTCCTCTACGCCGTCGGATCTCCACTGATCCCGATCGTGCGGCTCGCGCGGACGCTTCCACACGCGCGGCGCGCGCGGCCGCGGGTCTCGCGGATCCGCCTCGCGCTCACGCTGGCGGTCGGGCTGGCGGCGAGCGCCCTGGGCGAGCTCTTCGGGTTCCTCGCCGGCCCGGGCCGGTCCAAGGCGCGGACCGCGAGCATGGAGCTCCACCGGTTCGACCACGTGCGCCGCCCCGAGCGAAGCGCCGGCTAGGTCAGACCGGTGCCGCGCCGGCCGCGTTTGTCGATCGTCGTGCCCACCCGCGACCGCCCGGCGCAGTTGCGCCGCTGCCTCGACTCGTTCGCGTCGCTGGACTACGAGCGCGGCGCGTTCGAGGTGATCGTGGTCGACGACGGCGGCTCGATCGAGCTGGAGGGCGCGATCGGCGCCCTGGCGGACGAGCTGGCGCTGCGCCTCCATCGCCAGCCCAACGCCGGACCGGCGGCGGCCCGCAACGCGGGCGCCGAGCTCGCCAGCGGCGAACTGCTCGCGTTCACCGACGACGACCTCGTCGTCGACCGGAACTGGCTGCGGGCGTTCGACCGCGCGGCGAGCGAGGCGCCCGGCGCCGCCCTCGGCGGGCGAACGGTCAACGGGTTCCCGGAGAATCCCTACGACGGCGCCAGCGTGCGGATCGTCGAGCTCGCCTACGCCCACTACAACGACGAGGGCGGAGCCCGCTTCCTCGCCTCCAACAACCTCGTCGTCCCCGCCGACGGCTTTCGCAGCCTCGGCGGCTTCGACCCCGGGTTCAGGGTCTCGGAGGACCGCGACTTCTGCGACCGCTGGCTCGAGAGCGGGCGGCGGCTCGAGTTCGTGCCCGAGGCGGTCGCGGAGCACTCGAAAGGCCTCACGCTCGGCGCGTTCCTTCGCCAGCACTACACATACGGCCGCGGGGCATTCGCCTACCACCGCGCCCGAGCCGCGCGCGGGCGCGGGCTCAGCGGGATCGAGGGATCGTTCTACGGCGCCGTCGGTCGCGAGGCCCTCGGCGCCGTTCGCCAGGGCGATCTTCGCCGCGCGCTCCTGCTCGCGGGCTGGCAGCTCGCCAACCTCGCCGGGTTCCTGCGCCAGGCCGTTGCGGGCCTCCCTCGCCGCGCCCTCGCCTGCCTGCGACACTCGCGCGGATGACGCCTTCCAGGGTCGTCCTCGCGACGCGCAATGAGCACAAGCTTCGCGAGCTCGGCGAGATCCTCGCCGCGCTTGAGCTCGTCCCGCTGCCCGCGGAGGTCGAGCTGCCGCCCGAGGAGGGCGAGACGTTCGCGGCCAACGCCATCACCAAGGCCCACGCCGCGCGGGACGCGACCGGGCTCGCGGCGATCGCCGACGACTCGGGGATCGAGGCGCGGGCGCTCGGCGGCGCCCCGGGGGTGCGCTCGGCTCGCTATGCCGGGCCGGGCGCGAGCGACGAGGAGAACCTGGCGCTGCTGCTCCGCGAGCTCGACGGCGCGGCGGATCGCCGGGTCGCCTACGTCTGCGCCCTCGCCTACGCGGGCCCAGACGGCGAGGAGATCGTGGTCGAGGGCCGCTGCGAGGGGGAGCTCGCCACCGAGCCACGCGGCTCCGGCGGCTTCGGCTACGACCCCGCGTTCGTCCCCGACGACACCGGCCCCGGCGACGAGCGGACCATGGCCGAGCTCGACCCGGCGGAGAAGCACGCGATCAGCCACCGCGGCCGCGCGGCGCGCGCGCTCGCCGAGCGCCTCGGGCTCACGGCCGGGGCGCGCTCGGCGGACCGAGGGGACGGGCGATGATCAAGACCAAGTCCGGCGCCGCGGCGCTCTCGGTCGTCTCGAACTCGATCCTGATCGCGCTCAAGCTCGCCGCCGGGGCGATCACCGGCTCGATCGCGATCCTCACCGAGGCGCTTCACTCCGGCATCGACCTGCTCGCCTCGGTCATCGCCCTGGTCTCGGTGCGAAAGGCCGACGAGCCGCCCGACCCGGAGCATCCCTACGGGCACGAGAAGGTCGAGAGCCTCGCCGCCGCGATCGAGGGGATGCTGATCCTGGTCGGCGCGGGCGTGATCGTCTACGAGGCGACGCGCCGGCTCGTGGTCGGGGCCGAGGTCCAATCGCTCGGCGTCGGCATCGCCGTGATCGCCTTCTCGGGCCTCGCCAATCTCGCGGTCTCGGCGTTCCTCCAGCGGCGCTCGCGCCAGCTCGACTCGCCCGCGCTCGAGGGCGACGCGGCGCACCTGCGAACCGACGCCCTCACCTCGCTCGGGGTCCTCGTCGGCCTGGTGCTGGTGGAGGTCACGGACGAGCCGGCGTTCGACCCGATCGCGGCGCTCGTGGTCGCGGTCGCGATCGTCGTCGCTGGGCTTCGCATCCTCACGCGCTCGGGCCGGGTGCTGGTCGACGAGGCGCCGCCGCCGGAGGAGCTCGACCGGATCGAGGCGGCGATCGTGGCCGAGCGCTCGCACCATCCCGAGATCGCCGGCTACCACAAGCTCCGCGCCCGCCGCGCCGGGGCCCACCGCCACATCGACCTCCACCTCCAGTTCGGCTCGGGGACGACGCTCGAGCACGCGCACGAGGTCGCCCACCACGTGCGCGGCGCGATCGAGCGCGAGCTCCCCGGGGCGGACGTGCTCATCCACGTCGAGCCGCAGGAGTCGCTGAAGCCGGCGGCGCGTGCGGAGGAGCCCTTCCGGGCGGGCTGAGGCCCCCGGAAGGGCACCCTCCGCTCAGGTGCAGTCAGGCCGCTCCGACGGCGCCAAGTCGCGGGTGCCGTGGGACGTCACCTCGAGGCCGAACGGCTCAGCTACGGCGGGGACGTCGACGGACTCCCCGTCGGCCGTGATCTCCACCTCGCCGTTGCCGAAGCTCATCTCGAGCCCCCTTTCCTCGAAGGGTCCCCGGCGCTCGCCGTCCGTCAGCGTCCCGGTGTCGACGAGCTCTCCTCGATCATCGACGACGCAGAACCACACCGTGCCCACGGCTCTCAGGCTCACGGACACGCGGGCCGACGTCGTCGATGGCGGGTTGGTCTCCGCCGGCGGAGCGGACCGGGACTCGGCCGGGGGCGCGGCTCCGACGGACTGCCCCGACGGCGGAGCCGCCGCCGCGCCGGTGCCCTTGTGCGCCCCGTCCCCGCGGCCCCCCTTCTCGTCGTCCACGCTGAGGGTCAACGCGAGGATCAGGCCGACCGCGGCGACGCTCGCCGCGGCGGCAACCAGGATCCGGCGGACCCGCAGTCGCCGTGTGAGAGGGCCCCGCTGGATCACCGGCTCGGGTGGGAGCTCCTCCTCCGCGGCGGGCCGGAGCTGTTGGTCGAGCCGCGCCACGAGCGGGTCGGGGTCGAGCCGAAGGAGCTCCGCGTAGGTGCGCAGGAAACCGCGCGCGTAGGCGCGCCCCGGGAGCACGTCCCAGCGCTCCTCCTCGAGCGCCCGCAGGTAGGGGACGCGGATCTTCGTCGTCCGCTCGACCTCGCGCAGCTCGACGCCCCGGCTCTGCCTCGCCTCGCGCAGCGTGTCCCCGATTTCGGGGCTCATGATTCGATCTCCGACCTCGCCGGGAAGATTACGACCGCGCCCGCTCGCCGGAGAGCGCCGCCCCCAGCCCGAGCGCGAGGTACACGGCGCCGCTGGCGCGGCCAAGCCACGCTCGCGCGCGGGCGCTGGAGCGAAGCGCGTGCCCGGTCCCGGCGGCGGCCAGCGCGTAGGCGCCGTCGCTGATCACGGCGAGGGCGACGAAGCAGATCCCGAGCGCGCCGACCTGGACCCAGGCCGCGGCCCCGTGCGGATCGACGAATTGGGGCAGGAAGGCGAGGAAGAAGAGCGCGGTCTTGGGGTTCAGCACCGCGACCACCACACCCTCGCGAAACAGGTGTCGGCGCGGGGTGGGGCGCGACGCGGCGGCCTCCTCATCGCCGCTCGCGAGCAGCGCCCGCAGCCCCAGGAAGACGAGGTAGGCGGCGCCAAGGTACCTGACGATCGTGAACGCCTGCGCCGACGATGCCATGCTGCGTCCTCGGTCCTTGCCTGTCGGCGCCTGGGCCTCGTCATTTCCTGGCCAACGTTATGAGACACCCCACTAGAGCAGGTTGACGGCGGCCGAAGCGCCGACGGCCGCGACGACGATCGAGTAGCCGCTGTAGCCGTCCAGGGCCAGGAGCAGCGTGGCGATGGCGCACACCGCGACCACCGCCAGCCACGAGGCTCGCTCGAGGGACACGCTCGCTATTTTGGACGAGATGAGCGACGGAGCCGCGATCGCCCCCAGCGCCGCCGACGCGAAGCTCGCGGTCGCCCGGCTTCGTGAGATGTCGACAGACCTTCGCGGCGCCGCGATCCTCGACTCCGACGGCCGGCCGCTGGCGGCGAGCGGCAACCCCGAGCGGTGGGCCGACGCGGGTCGGGCCCTGCTCGCCGCCGCCGACGCCGCCGCCGGGGAGCCGGCGGCCCACGCGCACGTCGGCACCGAGGACGGCGAGGCGTTCGCGGTCCGCCAGGACGGCGTGGCGATGGTCGCGGTCGCCGAGCGGTTCACCCTCGCCTCGCTGATGGTCTGCGACATGAGGGCGGTGCTGCGCGACCTCGTGCGCGCGAACGCGTCCAACGGCGCCGGCCGAGGGAGCGCCTGATGCCGAAGCCACATCGCGTCGTCCTCGACCGCGTCTCCGGCTACGCCGACGAGGCCGCCGCCTACCTGCGCCGGCGCCGGCTCACCCGCCGCCCCTTTGCCCGCGTCTACCTCGACGACGGCAACGCCGCCTCCTACGGGCCCGAGACCGAGGCCGGGCGGGAGCTGTTCCTTGCCGCGGCGCGGCTGATCGACATCGGGCGCGGATGAGCGGCGCCCGGCCGCTGATGGCCGCCGAGCTCGCCGAGGGCGTGCTCGCGCGCGCCCTCGCCAACGGCGGCGATCTCGCGGAGCTCTTTTGCGAGGAGCGCGACGGCTTCGGCTTCTCGATCGACGAGTCGCGGGTCGAGCGGGCGCAGCGCGGCGCCGAGCGCGGCGCGGGGGTCCGCGTCGTCTCCGGAGAGACGACCTATTTCGCGCACGTCGACGGGCTCGCCGAGGCCGACCTGGAGCGGGCGGCCGACGCGGCCGCCGCGGCGCTCTCCGGGGCCGCCGCCGAGCCCCGCGCGCTCCCCTCTCTCGACGCGCCCGAGCCGCAGGTGATCGAGATCGCCCCCGACTCGGTCGAGGCCGAGCGCAAGGCCGACCTCCTGCGCGCCTGCGACGAGCGCGCGCGCACGCAGGGCGACGAGGTCGCCCAGGTGCAGGCGAGCTACGCGGAGGGGCGGCGCCGGATCACCGTCGCCAACTCCGACGGGCGCTTCGCCGCCGATGAGCGCACCCGCGTTCGGCTCGGGGTGCAGGTCGTCGCGCGACGAAACGGCACCGTCGAGACCGGCTTCGAGACCCGCGGCGGGCACCGCGGCTTCGAGCTGCTTGCGGACGGCGCCGCCGAGGCGGTGGCCGAGAAGGCGGCGAAGGCGGCGCTCACCCTGCTCGACGCCGATCCGGCGCCGGCGGGCGCGATGCCGGTGGTGGTCGGCGGGGGCTTCGGCGGCGTCCTCTTCCACGAGATGACCGGTCACGGGCTGGAGGCCGACCACATCCAGAAGGGCGCCTCGGTCTACGCCGGCAAGCTCGGCGAGCGGGTCGCGCAGCCGCACCTCACCGCCTACGACGACGGCAGCCTCCCGGGCGAGTGGGGGACCGACGGCGTCGACGACGAGGGCACCCCCACGCAGCGCACTGCGGTGATCGAGGAGGGGACGGTCACCTCCTACCTCTACGACCTCTTGCGGGCGCGAAAGGACGACACCGCGTCGACCGGCAACGGGCGCCGCGAGAGCTTCCGCCACCTGCCGATCCCGCGGATGACAAACACCTTCATCGCCCCCGGCGAGGCGACGCCCGAGGAGCTGATCGCCGAAGTCGAGCGCGGCTTCTACGCCGTCTCGTTCGCCGGCGGTCAGGTCGACCCGACAACGGGCGACTTCGTCTTCGGCGTCTCCGAGGGCTACCTGATCGGGGGCGGGAAGGTGACCAGCCCCTGCCGCGGCGCGACCCTGATCGGCAACTGCCTCGACGCCCTCGGTCGGATCGACGCGGTCGCGAACGACTTCGAGATGAAGACCGGCTTCTGCGGCAAGGGCGGCCAGCGCGTCCCGGTGGGCACCGGCCAGGGCCACGTGCGGATCGCCGAGCTGACCGTAGGCGGGACGGCGGTCGGGTGAGCGCCGAGCTCCAGGAGATCGCCGGGCGCGCGGTCGAGGCGGCGCTCGCCGCGGGCGCGGCCGACGCCGAGGCCTACGTCCAAGACTCGACCGGGCTCGAGGTGAGGATCTTCGACCTCGAGGTCGAGAGCCTCACCGAGTCGGGCCAACGCGGGCTCGGCCTTCGCACCTGGATCGACGGCCGCTCCGGCTACGCCTACGGCACCGATCTGAGCGACGCGGGCGTGGAGGAGGTCGCCTCCGGCGCGGTCGAGGCGGCGCGGGTGGCCGACGCCGACGAGCACGCCGCGGCCCCCGAGCCGGCGGGCGAGGCGAAGCCGATCCCGGGGCTCGCCGACCCGAGCGCGGCGGAGTGGACGACCGAGCGCTGGGTGGAGGTGGCGAAGCTGGTCGAGCGTGCCGCCCGAGACGCCGACCCTCGCGTCGCGGCGGTCGAGACGACCGTCTACTCCGACGAGCGCTCGTCGGTCGCAATCTCCTCCTCGAGGGGCGTCGGCGGCGCCTACGAAGCGACCGCCGCCTACGCTTACCTCCAGGCGATCGCCGAGGAGAACGGCGACCGCCAGACCGGCCTCGGCCTCGGCATCGGGCGCTCGCCCGAGGCGCTCGACTCCGAGGAGATCGGGCGCGAGGCTGCCGAGCGCTCCACCTCGCTGCTCGGCGCCACCAAGCCCAAGTCGCGGACCTGCCCCGTGGTCCTCGACCCGATCGTCGCCGCCAGCTTCGCCGGCTTCATCGGCGGGGTGCTCTGCGC
>JBKPFS010000024.1:0-10767 GCA_046728935.1 Actinomycetota bacterium
GTCCGACCCGCAGGCCAAGGCCCGCTGGTTCGACGGTCCGGAGGCGAAATTCGAGCTCGACTTCCGCGTCGGCGGATGGGAGCGCCGCCGAGGGATGCTGCCGGACGGCCGGGAATACACCTTCGAGGCGCTCTACCGGGATATCGTCCTGGGCCGACGCATCGTCTACACGTACGACATGCTCCTGGACCGGATCCGCATCTCGGTCTCCGTCGCCACAGCGGAGTTCAAGCCGGAGCGCGATGGCACCCGACTGGTCTTCACCGAGCAGGGCGCGTTCCTTGACGGCCACGAGATGCCGGCCCGGCGCGAGCAGGGCATGGGCAGCCTGCTGGACTCGCTCGGACAGTGGCTCCAGAGCGGCCGATCCGACGGCGGCTGAGCGGCCACCGGGCGGCCGCGCGCTCCAGGAACTAACCACCAGCTCACGTAATTACGAGCGGATCGGCACCTCCACGCTGGGTCAGGAAAATGAGCGGATGGCTGGGGCGATCGGGAGGGTGCGTCGCGATGCGACTCCCGTCTGATCCGTGACGCTTCCGTGCGATTACGCATTTCGCGGAACGTCATCACGGTCCCGCTATCGCTCCGCGCACGCGAAGCGGGAGTGGTCGAGGCTACGGCCGCTCAGGCCGTCGCCGACGCTGTCTGGGGCTTCTCGCCCAATTAGGCCTGACGAGGTCGTTCAGCTTTGGCGCGCGCGCGCTCGAGGACCTCGAGTACCTGGACCGCATCACGCGAGTCGACGGGCATTGGGCCATCGCCACGGAGCGCCAGAGCAACCTGCTCATAGAACCGCGGCCACGCGCCGCGCTCTGCCCGGACGGGCTCGCTGTCGTCGCCGCGCATGAGTCGTCCCCATCGCGACTCCGGCTCGGCGCCCCAGTCGCCGGAGTCGTCGGGGCGAAGCCCGGCCCTGAGGGCGTCCTCCTGGCCATCGAGGTGTTCGACGACGAAGGCGGCCTCGCTGCCGAGGACGCGCAGCCGCGGCCCCGGCGCTCCGGCAACCGCCGAAGCCAAGAGATGGCTGCGGACACCGGACTCGTGTCGCAGCGCTACGAAGACGTCGTCGTCCGCCGGGGTGCCGCGTCGCGTGTCCACCTCGCCATAGACGTGCGAGACACGGCCAAAGAGGGCGAGAGCCTGGTCGACGAGGTGGCTTCCGAGGTCGAGCAGCACTCCGCCGCCCTCGGCGGGCGCGGTGGTCTCTCGCGACACCTCCTGGCGTACCTGCGGTCGCCAGCGCTCGAAGCGTGACTCGTACCGTCTCACCTCTCCCAGCGCGCCCTCCGCGATCAGCCGGCGCAGCGTGAGCTGGTCGGAGTCCCAGCGGCGGTTGTGAAAGACGGTCAGCGGCACGCCCGCGGCATCCGCCGCCTCCACGATCTCGCGTCCGGCCTCGCTGGACGGGGCGAGGGGTTTGTCAACGACGGTCGCGAGGCCGGACTCGATCGCCCGCAGTGCGAGCTCGCGGTGGGTGTCGTTGGGCGTCGCGACGACGACGAGGTCGTGCTCGCCGGCCCGCTCCCAGACAGCGTCCGCGCGCGGCTCGACCCGCACGCCCAGATGCTCGCTGCGCGCCCGCTCGGCGCGTGCGAGGTTGCCGGTCACCACCGTCGCGAGCGTCAGCTCGGACGCCGCGGCGATCAGGGGTGCATGGAACGTCGAGCCGGCGAGCCCGTAGCCGAGCAGGGCGGCCCGGAGCTCAGCCATCGACGGCGGCCGCGAACCTGATGGGTGAGGTCAGGTCGCCGGTTCGCGGCGGAGCCTGGTCGCCGCGTCGATCGTCACCGCTGCGAGCAGGACGCCGCCGGTGATGATGAACTTGATGTCGGAGTCGAGCCCGAGCAGGTCCATCCCGTTCGTGATCGACCCGATAACGATTGCGCCGAGCAGCGCCGACCAGACGAATCCCCGGCCTCCGAAGAGGCTGGTGCCGGCGATCACCGGGCCGGCGATCGCGAACAGCAGCACCTCCCCGCTGCCCGACTGCTGGTTGACCGCGAGCAGCCTCGAGGCGGCGAGGATGCCGCCGAAGGCGGCCAGGGTGGAGGCGAGGGTGAAGACCGCGACCCGCACGCGCTTGATCCGGATCCCCGCCCGCCGAGCCGCTTCGGCATTGCCGCCGACGGCGAAGATGTGGCGCCCGAAGCGGGTGCGCTCGGTGATGAAGGCGAAGATCGCGGTCAGCGCGGCGACGATGATGACGGCGAGCGGCACGCCGCGGTCGGCGTTGAGGATCGCGACCGCGACGAAGGTCCCCGCCGTGACCAGCGCGGGGGCGATCAGGGCCTGGACGAGCGGCGGCACCGCGAGGCCCGCGCGCACGCGCCGCAGGCGGGACATCAGCACGCTGGCCACGTAGGCGGCGACCACCGCGATCGCGAGCGCCCAGCCCACGGCGGGGTCGAAGAAGGTCCCGGTGAGGTCGGTGATCGTGCTCGGCGGCAGGGGCACCGTTCCGGTGTCGCCGAGAACGAGCAGGAGCGCCCCCTGCCAGCCAATCAGCCCGGCGAGCGTGACGACGAACGACGGGATCCCGAAGAAGGTGACGAAGAAGCCGTTGAAGAGCCCGATCAGCGCTCCCACCGCGAGGCCGGCGAGGATCGCAAGGTCCGGGTTGAGCCCCTCCTTGACGGTGAGAACCGCCATCACGCCGGCGGCGAAGCCGCTCACGGCGCCGACCGAGAGGTCGATCTCGCCGAGCAGCAGGACGAGGACGACGCCAATCGAGATCGTCGCCACGGCGGCGATCTGAAGCGTCAGATTGGTGAGGTTGATCGCGCTCAGGAAGCGGTCGTTGGAGAGCTGGAAGATCGTCCAGATGACGGCGATCGCGACCAGCACGCGCACCGAGCCGAGCTCGCCGCGCCCCAGCCGGCGCAGGAACTCGCCGATCGAGAACTCGGTCGGCTCGGGCTCGAAGCCGGCCGGCCGTTGCGCGGTGGTGCTCACAGCGGCGCCTCCTCGGTCGGACGGTCCTCACGGCCGAACTCGGCGCCGGTGATCGCGGCGACGACGTCTTGCTCGCGGGTGTCGTGGATGTCGAACGTAGCCGCCATTCGACCGAGCCGCAGCACGGCGATCCGGTCGGCGACCTGGAAGACGTCGGCGAGGTTGTGGCTGATCACCACCACGCCCAGACCGCGGTCGCGAAGTCGCTTGATCAGATCGATGATCTGGCGCGTCTGGACGATGCCGAGTGCCGCGGTCGGCTCGTCGAGCAGCACGACCTTGGGCTCGCCGAGCAGCGAGCGGGCGATCGCGACGGCCTGGCGCTGACCGCCCGAGAGGCTCGCGACCTCGGTGCGCACGCTGCGCAGCGTCGTCACGCCGAGAGAGCCGAGCAGCTCCATCGACTTCTGCTCCATCGCGGTCTCGTCGAGGATGTCGATGCCGGGCGTGCCGTTGGCGACCTCCTGGCCGAGGAAGAGGTTGGCGACGACGTCGAGGTTCTCGCAGAGGGCGAGGTCCTGGTAGACGGTCGCGATCCCGAGCGAGGTCGCCGCCTGCGGGCTGCCGAGGCTGACGGGCCGGCCTTCGAACCGCGCCTTCCCCTCGTCGGGGGGCTGGACCCCGGCGATCGCCTTGATCAGCGTCGACTTGCCGGCGCCGTTGTCGCCGACGAGGCCGACGACCTCGCCCGGATGGAGCTCGAAGTCGACGTCCTTCAAGGCCTCCACCGGACCGAAGCTCTTGCTCAACCCGTCGAGCGCGAGGAGAGGCTGAGCCGAGGAGGAGGGTTGAGTCTCCGTCCCGGTGCTCTGCACAGCGTTCATCTTGCCTCTCCTCGCGCTTTCGGGGTCGGTCCTCCTACTGGATGCCCGCATCCTTGCACGCCTGCGCGTACTGCTTCGTGCAGATCTCGTCGGCGTTCCAGTAGTCGTCAGCGATCACCGAGTCCTCGATTTCCTTCGCTGTCGACACCGGGATGGTGTCGATCTTGTTGGTGGGTACCTGCTCGGTGCCGTTGTCGTACTCGGCGTTGATCATGTCCGCGGGCGGCTCCTCGCCGTTGGCGACGGCGACCGCGATCGCCGCGGCGTTCTCAGCGAGCGTCTTGATCGGCTTGTAGACCGTCATGTACTGCTCGCCGGCGAGGATCCGCTGGACCGCGGCCAGCTCGGCGTCCTGACCGGTCGTCGGCTTGGTCGCCGGATCGATCCCGGCGCCCTTCAGCGCCGCGATCGCGCCGCCGGCCGTGCCGTCGTTGGCGGCGTAGACGGCCTCGAAGCCGTCCTTGCCGAGCGCGGTGATCGCCTGATCCATCTCGCGCTGGGCGTTCTCCGGCAGCCAGTCCGGCGTGTCGAACTCGCGCGCGATCTCGACGCCCTCCTTGTCGAAGACGCTGGTCGCGCCTTGGTTGAACAACTTCGCGTTGTTGTCCTGCGGGTCGCCGTTGATGACCACGATCGGGCCCTGGGGGGAGCCTTCATCGGCGAGCTTCTGGCTCAGCGCTTCGCCCTGCTGCTCGCCCACCGTGACGCTGTCGAACGACACGTAGTAGTCGAGGTCGGCGTTGAGGATCAGCCGGTCGTAGCTGATCACCGGGATCCCGGCCTGCTTGGCGCGCGTCGCCAGCCCGCCGGCCGAAGCCGAGTCGACGGGGTCGAGCACCATCACGTCGACCTCCTCGGTGATCGCGGTCTCGACCTGCTGCTGCTGGTTGGCCACGTCCTGATCGGCGTTGTAATACAGGACCTCGCAGTCCGGGCATTGCTCCTCGACCGCCGCCTCGAACCTGGGCCGGTCGTCCGACTCATAACGGGTCGTCTGGCTCTCCGGCAGCAGGAACGCGATCTTGCCGCCTCCGTCTCCACCGCCGTCCCCGTCGTCGTCATCGCCGCATGCCGCCAATCCGAGCGCGGCGAGCCCGGCGAGCATCAACAGGGCGAGCCGGATTCGGCTCTTCTCCTTCATCTCCCAGCACCTCCTGGTCTGTCGCTTGTCGATTTCATGCCTCGTTTCCCTCCTCTCTCGCGCTACGGTTCGTCGCGCTCGTTGCTTTCACATTCGTACTCGTTCGTACTAAGCCGCCTGCAGAAGCTCGGTGTCGGAGAATCGATCCGACTCGTGGAGGACCAGCGCCAGGGCGCCGAGCATCTCCGCTCGCTCGCCGAGGACGCCGGCGGCAATCTCCAGATCGCCGATGGCGCTGGGGATCGCGTTGCGCCGGACCACCTCGCGCAGCGGATCGATTAGCGCGTCGCCGACCGCGCCCAGGTCGCCGCCGACGATCACGCACTCGGGGTTGATGATGTTGCAGAGGTTCGCCACCGCCACCCCGATTGCCCTGCCGGCGTCGCCCACGAGCCGCACGGCAGCGGGGTCGCCCGCGGAGCAGAGCTCGACCAGCCGCCGGGAGCCGATCGTCTCGCCACGGCTCCTACTGAGCAGCTCGGCGATCGCGCGCGAGGACGCGAGGGTCTCCAGGCAGCCGCGGTTGCCGCAGCGGCAGACGGGGCCGCCGTCGCTGACCAAGGTGTGGCCGATCTCGCCGGCGGTCCCGCCGACGCCGTGCTGAAGGCGCCCGCCGGAGACGAGCCCGGCGCCGATCCCGGTGGAGACCTTGATGTAGGCGAGCTCCGACTTTCCGCGCCCCGCCCCCCAGACGAGCTCGGCGAGGGCGCCGAGGTTGGCGTCGTTCTCGACTTCCACCGGTAGCCCAAGCCGCGAGCTCGCCTCCGCGGCGGCGTCGACGCCCACCCAGCCGGGGAGGATCGACGACGACTGCACAGAGCCGGTCGCGCGATTGATCGGCGCCGGCAGCCCCATCCCCACTCCGATCACGCGCTGGCGCTCAGCCTTGGCCTCGGCGAGCACCTGGTCGACGAAGTCGGACGCCGCGGCGAGCCCCTCCTCCGCGGAGTGGTCCACGTCGAGCTCGCACCAGGTCTCCGCGAGGACGGTGTGCGAGAGGTCGGAGAGGGCGACGCGCAGGTGGCGGTGGCCGAAGTCGATCCCGAGCGCGAGCCCCGCGGCAGGGTTCAGGGAGATCATCACTGGCGGGCGCCCGGCATGGGCCTCGCCGACCGGTTGCCCGTCCCGCTCGGCGGCCAGGCCAGCGTCGATCAGGTCGCCGACGATGGTCGAGATCGTCGACCGCGAGAGGCCGGTGGACCGCGCGAGCTCGGCCCGGCTGGCGACCCCGCTGCGGCGCAGGGCGGCGATCACGCGCTTGCGATTGCCCTCGCGCAGCGACGCCAGCGAGCCACTCCTCCTCGTCACGGGCGGAATCCATTTCACACCGTGGGCAATTTGTCAAGGGTTAGATCAAATTAATGCCAAGATCCCGTGCTTTCCACCGAAGCCCGGTCCAAATCGGGACCCGCCCCTGGCCCTGAGAATCGCTTGAATGCGCCAGACCCGGCATGAACGAGGCGCGCTTCGAATTGACCCCAGTCGCGATCGTCGAGTCGCCGCTCACCGACATGGCCGCCGCGCCGAAGCAGGGCGACGAGGGGGCGCCCGACGCGTGGCTGGTATTCGAGCCGGGCGTGCTGGAGGGGCTCGAGGGGCTCGCCCCCGGGTATCGGGTCATCGTGCTCACCTGGCTGGACCGCGCCGACCGCGACGTGCTCCGGGTGCATCCGCGCGACGACGTCTCCAACCCGCTGCGCGGGGTGTTTGGCACCCGGTCGCAAGACCGGCCGAACCCGATCGGCCTCCACGAGGTGGAGATCCGCGAGATCGACGGCCGGCGGATGCGGGTGGGTCCCCTCGAGGCCCTGGACGGGACGCCGGTCCTCGACCTGAAGCCGGTGCTCCGCCCGGCCTGACCGCTACCGCGTCGCGGCCGGCGCCGCCTCGGCCATGACGGTGGGCAGCCACGCGGCCACGGCGGCGGCCACGGCCTCCGGATCGGTGCGCAGGCTGTGGTCGCCCGCCACCTCCACCACCTCGCGCCTCCGGCCGGCGGGCGGCATGCCGAAGCGGTCGCGGTCGCCCTGCACCACAAGCACCGGGACGGTGACCGCGTCGAGCTCCGGCAGCCGACCGGGCGGCGGGGGCTTCCCCTTCCGCGCCGGCGGCTGGAGCGGGAACGCGAGGCAGAGCACGGCGACGCCGCCAGTCTCCTCGACTTTGCGGCAAGCGACCCGAGCGCCGAGCGACCGGCCGCCGACGATCAACAGCAGGCCCTTCAGCTCCTCCGTCACCAGGCGATCGACGACCGCCGTCCAGGCGGCGTCGAGGCGGCTTGCGGCGGGCGGGGAGCGTCGACCGGCGACGCGGTAGGGCTGCTCGACGAGCGCGACGCTGACGTCCTGCAAGACCGCGGCGTCCGTCGCCGCGATCAGGTCCGGGGCCTCCACCCCTCCCCCGGCCCCATGGCCGAGGACCAGCGCGGCCCTCGGCGCGTCAACGGGGTGGAGATGGACCCTCGCGGGCCCGGCCGGGGTCTCGATCTCGACGGTCTTCACCTCGCTACTGCTGCCCGTGCACCGAGAGGATGTTCCCAGCTGGGTCCTTGAACCAGGCGATGCCCGACCCAGGCCCGTTGCGGTCGATCCCCTTCTCGTCCTGCTCGAAGCCCTCGTAGCGCTCGAACTGCACGCCCCGCTCGGTCAGCTGGTCGACCGCTTGCTCGACGTCATCGACCGGGAAGTTCAGGATCGTGTACGTGGCCGGCTCGAAGTCCGGCTTGAGATAGATCAGGGTGTCGCGGCCGCCCGCCAGGTGGAGCGTGAGCAGCCCGTTCTGCTCGTCCAGGACCTCGACGTTCAACCCCAGCGTCTCGCCGTAGAACTCGCGCGCCTTGTCGATGTCGTCGACAGCGAAACCGCTGTATGCCTCGGTGTTCGCAAGCATGATCAGTCCTCCTCGATAGGCCTTTGATATGTAGACCGGCCCGCGACCGCGAACTCATCGCCCACAACCATGGCCAAAGCAGCCGCCACCACAGAGCAGCGCCTCGACGAGTTGTATCGCGAGCAACCCGAGCGCTTCACCGCGGGCCGCAATCGCCTTGTCAAGGAGCTCCGCGCGGCCGGCGAGCGCGATGAGGCCGAGCGGATCAAGAAGCTGAAGCGCCCCACCATGGCGGCGTGGCTGATCAACCGCGCGGCCCTCTCCTCCCCCAAGGAGCTCCAGGAGTTCGCCGATGCGAGCCGGGAGCTCGAGCGGGCACAGACGCGAGCGCTCGAGGGCAAGGACGATGGGCCCTCGGCGTTCCGCGCCGCCGCCGCGCGGGAGCGGGATGCCGCCGACGCGGTCCTCGAGCTCGCGCGCAAGGCAGGGGCCGATGCCGACCATCCGGCGAGCGAGCGAGCGCTCGAGCTGGTCGGTGAGACCCTGAGGGCGGCGAGCGCCGACCCGGGGCTCCGCGAGCGGGTGCTTCAGGGCCGAGTCGAGCGCGAGCAGTCCGCGGCGACGCTCGGCACTCCCGCGGTCGTCTCGCTGCCCAAGCGCGACTCGCGCTCGGCGAAGCGCCGGGAGGCGGCCGAGGCCCGTCGAGAGGTAGAGCAGCTCGAGGCCGAGCTCGCCGAAGCCGAGACGCGCCAGGAGCGGCTTCAAGCCCAGGTGGAGCAGTCCACCGAGACCCTTCGTCGCGAGAAGGCCCGGCTCGCCGAAGGCAGACGCGAAACCGCGGCGCTGCGGCGCAAGCTCGAGGCGGTGCTGCGGCGGGCGAAGCGCTAGACGAAGCCCTTACGAACGCAACCTTCTCGGCGACCTCGCGCCAGCCGCGTGTGGTCCTCCTCACCTGAGCTCAGCAGCATCGGGCCCCGCTGGGCGTTCTTGGTCGGACGCTACAGCCAACCGACCGCTGTCGGCTCGCGGCCCGCGGCGATACGCTCGCAGTTGCTGTGAACGGCTTCGTCTCCCGAGGCTTCGAGCCCCACCGCCGCACGCCGGAGGACCTCGCCGAGCGGCTTCCGCCCGGCCAGTACGCGGAGCCCGGCTTCCCCGTGCTGACCGCCGGTCCCACCCCCGACGTCCCGCTCGATCAGTGGCGCTTTCGGATCGACGGCATGGTCGCCGAGCCGCGCGAGTGGAGCTGGGAGGAGTTCGGGGAGCTCCCCTTCGAGACCGTGCCCTGCGACATCCACTGCGTCACCAAGTGGTCGAAGCTCGGCACGAGCTTCGGCGGCGTCTCGCTCGACACCCTGTTCGAGGAGGCCGAGCCCCTCGACGCCTATGCGATGGCCTACTCCTACGGCGGCTACACGACGAACCTCGCGATCGAGGACCTCACCGACGGCAAGGCCTGGGTGGTCACCGAGCACGAGGGCGAGCCGCTGCCACGAGAGCATGGCGGGCCCGCGAGGCTCCTCGTCCCCCATCTCTACTTCTGGAAGAGCGCCAAGTGGGTCGCGGGGCTGCGGGTCACCGACCACGACGAGCCGGGCTTCTGGGAGGCCAACGGCTACCACAACCGCGGCGATCCCTGGAAGGAGGAGCGCTATTGGACCGACTGACGCCCGTGGAGCGGCTGACGCCCGTGGAGCGGCTGACGCCGGTCGAGCAGCGCGCGCCCGGGCGCTGGCAGATCGGCACCGTGACCGCGATCAAGGTCGAGACCCCGCGGGTGAAGTCGTTTCGCATCGAGCTGCCGATGTGGATGCCACACCTCCCGGGCCAGCACTACGACGTCCGCCTCACGGCCCCCGACGGCTACCGGGCCCAGCGCTCCTACTCGGTCGCCTCCTCCCCGCTCGACGAGGGTGAGGTCGAGCTCACGATCGATCGTCTCGACGAGGGCGAGGTCTCGCCCTACTTCCACGACGTCGTGGTCGAGGGCGATCAGGTCGAGGTCCGCGGCCCGTTCGCGTCGTACTTCGTGTGGCGCGGAGAGCAGCCGGTGCTGCTGGTCGGCGGCGGCTCCGGGGTCGTGCCGCTCATGGCGATGCTGCGCCACCGCCGCCGCACGATGCCCGAGCTCCCGATGCGGCTGGTCTACTCGGTCCGCTCGGCCGAGGACGTGATCTACGCGGACGAGCTCGACGACGACGCAACGCTCACCTTCACCCGGGAGCCGCCCGATGGCTGGGAGGGCCACACCGGCCACATCGACGCCCGGTTGATCGGCGACTCCGAGGCCGAGATGGGCGCCGCGTTCGTGTGCGGCTCGAACGGGTTCGTCGAGACCGCCTCCCGGCTGCTCCTGGAGGCAGGATTCGACCCGGAGCGGATCCGCACCGAGCGGTTCGGGCCGACGGGTTAGGCGAGGGCTGCTACTTGCAGTTGTCCTGGTAATAGGACCTCAGCTCGGACAGCTCCTGCTGGAGGTCCTGAACGTTCGCCTGCAACGACGAGCCGAGCTGCTGGAGATCGGCCGCCGAGTCGACGCCCTGGATCGAGTCGTTGATCTCCGAGAAGGTGCTCACCACCGCGTCGACCTGCGACTTGATCTCGGCGGGGGCGACGTCGTCGGCCTCCTGAAACGTGTCGAGGGCCGTCTGGAAGGCGGACTTGGCGCCGTCGATGTCGTTCGGCGCCAGGTCGGAGAAGGTCGAGTCCAGCTGCTGGATCTCGTTGGCCTTTGCGCAGAACGCCTCGGCGCTGGCCGCGGAGGTCGTGGTGCTGGTGCCGTTGTCGTCGTCGTCCCCGCCACACTAAGCGCCAGGCGGCGGGAACAGCCATCGGCAGGCGACGACCGTGCGCGGCATCTGCGAGCAGGCCGGTCTGAACGCCCGCTACTTCTACGAGAGCTTCTCCGGCCTCGACAAGGCGGGCTGGTCGAGGCCCTGATCGGCTGGTTCGAGGGACGGTTGCCGGTCTCGCGCGAGCGGCTTGTCGAGCACTGCGCAGCGGTCTTCGTCGCCGCGG
>JBKPFS010000025.1:0-11823 GCA_046728935.1 Actinomycetota bacterium
GACCTTCAGGTGGTGAGAGACGGTGGGCTGGGAGAGGTCGAACAAGGGCACGAGCTCGCAGACGCAGACCTGGCCGGCGTGCATTCTCAAGACGTCGACGAGCTGCATCCGGATCGGGTCGCCGAGCGCCTTCGCTATCGCCGCCATCCGCTCGGCCTGCTCGCGCTCGATGTCCGGGTAGGCGACGGGCTCGCAGCACGGCTCGCCCACGGGGCGCTTCTGCTTGGGAGCCAGCTCGAGATCGACGACCATCTATCCACGTATATCAATTGAAAAGACATCTGTCAATGCAATAGGATCCGCGCAGCAAAGTCGATGGGGCAGCAGGAGGCGATCGAGATGCCCAGCAATCTGCAGGAGCTCGAAGTCGACGTGATCACCCGCGATCACCTCAACAAGGGGCTCGAATCGCTCACCGAGGAGTTCGAGGGGGTCTTCTCGCGCGAGACCGTCGAGCGCTTCATGGCCGAGTCGCTCGACGCGCTCAAGGGATCGCGCCTGAAGGACTTCGTGCCGCTATTCGTGCACCGCTTCGCACGCGAGCGCCTGCGCGCGCTCGGACAGGTGGAGGGGACGATCACCAAGAGGGTCCCCGAGGTGCTCTTCGTCTGCGTCGAGAACGCGGGGCGAAGCCAGATGGCGGCGGCGCTGCTCGACCACTACGCGAACGGGCGCGTACACGTTCGCTCGGCGGGATCCGAGCCCGCCGATCGGATCAACCCGCACGTCGTCGCGGCCGTGGACGAGCTCGGGATCGACATCACCAGGGAGTTCCCCAAGCCGATGACCGACGAGGTGGTGAAGGCCGCCGACGCGGTGATCACCATGGGCTGCGGCGATGCCTGCCCGATCTATCCGGGCAAGCGCTACGAGGACTGGGAGGTCGACGACCCCGCCCAGGCCGACCTCGAAGCCGTGCGTCGGATCCGCGATGAGATCGGCGAGCGCGTGAAGGCGCTCCTGATGGAGGTCTCCCCGGAGGATGGTCGAGGCGGCTAGGCCGGACCTCGCGCGGCGGGCGCTCGCCGAGGCGCTCGCCGCGTTCGCCCTCGTCTTCGCCGCTGCGGGGCGATCGTCGCGGACGACGTTTACGGCGGCCACCTCGGCTCCGTTCGGGTCGGGCTGGCCTTCGGTCTGGTGATCATGGTGATGGTCTATGCGACGGGCCACCTCTCAGGGGCGCACATCAACCCGGCGGTGACGGTCGCTTCAACCTCACGCGCCACTTCCCGCCCGCGACGCAGTCGCCTACGTGCTCGCGCAGCTCGCCGGAGGAGTCCTCGCTGCGGTGCTGTTGCTCGCGATCTGGCCTGACCAGCCGGCCGAGCTCGGTGCCACCGTCCCCAGCGTCGGCGTCGGTTCGGCGCTCGTGTACGAGCTGTTGCTGACCGCCTTCCTGATGTTCGTGATCATGGCCGTCGCCACCGACGTGCGGGCGGTCGGGGCCGCGGCCGCCATCGCGATCGGCGGCACGGTGGGCCTCGACGCGCTCTTCGGCGGAGCGGTCACCGGGGCGTCGATGAATCCCGCGAGGTCGTTTGGACCCGCGCTCGCGGCCGCGGAGTGGAGCGACTTCTGGATCTACGTCGTGGGTCCCCTCGCCGGCGCCGCGCTCGGCGGGCTCGCCTACCAGCTCGTGCGCGGCGAGCACCGGGATCCGGCCGAAGGCGGGCTCTCGTAGGCAGGCGCGTGGTCCTCGCGGAGATCGTCGACGTCGAGTCGCTTTGGAAGACGATCGCCGCCGCGATTGTCGCGGGCGTCGGGATCACGATCGTGTTCTCATTCGCAGTGGTCGCCTGGGTGCGTACCCTTCAGTCCTGGCATCAGGACCGGCAGTGGGGGCGACCGGCGGCTGGGCCCTCGTACTCGCCGTTGGCCTCGCCGGCGCGATCGGGGGGATCGTCCTGGGGATGATCGTGATGACCAACAAATAGGCGCCAATGGACCGCGTCGCCGTGATTACCGACATCCACGCCAACCTGCCCGCGCTCGACGGCACGCTCGCGTGGATCGATCAGAACGGCGTCGATTCCATCTACTGCGGCGGCGACCTGGTCGGCTACGGGCCGCGGCCGAACGAGGTCTGCACCCTCATCGAGGAGCGGCAGATCCCGGCGATCTACGGCAACTACGACTGGGCGATCGCCCGCGACGAGGAGGACTGCGGTTGCGCGTACGTGGACAAGCACGATCGCGAGATCGGCCAGCTCTCGGTTGACTGGACCCTCGCCCACACCGACCGGCGCTCCAAGGAGTTCATGCGCGACCTGCCGTTCGACCTCCGCTTCGAGCTGGGCAGCAAGCGGGTCCGGCTCGTGCACGGCTCACCGCGAAAGGTCAACGAGTACCTGTTTGAGGACAAGCCCGCGAAGACGTTCGAGCGCATCGCCGCCGGGGCCGAATGCGATGTCCTCGTTTTCGGCCACACGCACAAGCCCTGGGTGCACGAGTACGGAGGCGTTCTGTTCGTCAACTGCGGAAGCGTCGGTAAGCCCAAGGACGGCGACCCCCGTGGAGCGTTTGCCGTCCTCGCGGCGAGCGACGGCGAGCTCGAGGTGGAGATCCCGCGGGTCGACTACCCAGCTGCGCAAGTCGCCGACGAGATGCGCGAAGTCGGCCTTCCCGGAGAGCTCGCGGACAAGCTCGGGAGCGCGCGCTGAGCTCTTGGGCGATCGTCGGCGCGTCGCCCGGATCAGCTCTCGTTACGGAGAACAGGAATCGGCGCTGTGCGGGGTCCGCGTGGAGGCCTCGAGCTGGTCGATGAACTCCCTGGCGACCTGCAGCGCGTCGAGATCGGCGGAGTAGTAGATCCAGCGTCCCTCGCGCCGTGTCGATACCAGCCCGGCGCGTCGCAGCGTGGCCAGGTGCTTCGAGATCCGTGACTGCGTATAGGGCAGGTCCTCCTCGAGGTGACAGACGCAGACGGGGCCGCGCGCCGCGATCCGGGCCAGCAGCTCCAGCCTGACCGGATCGGCGAGGGCCCTATAGACCTCCAGGGTCAGGTTGCGCGGTTCCGCCACGATCGTCGGTTGCGCCAACTCCGCCTCGGCGAGATCCGCGATCGGGAGGGGGCGCCGGGCTGACTCGGCCATAGCGGAGGAGTGTAGCCGGCGGCCATATGTCGCTATTGCATATGACGCAATTGGGATGTAATCTCCCGCTGTCGCACCGTGGGCCACACGGACGGAGGTCTCTCACGGCCGAGGAGAACGGAGGAGGAGGTCGATTCACCAGGCGCCAGGCCATCGCCGCGGGTGGAGTCGCGGCGGCGGGCGCCGGTGCCGCGGCGATCGTCATCGCCACCTCCGGAGACGGCGAGGGTGAGTTTCCACGTCAGACCATCGCCGCTGTCGGCGACCTGAAGCCCAACGAGGCGATCACCTTCCAGTATCCGCTCGAGGGCCAGTCGAGCGTGCTCGTCGACCTCGGTGATGAGGTGCCCGGCGGAATCGGCGATAGCGGCGGCATCGTCGCCTACAGCGCGCTTTGTCAGCACATGGGCTGCGACGTTCAGTTCGTCCCCGAAGGTGGCTACATGCTCTGCCCCTGCCACCAGTCGAAATACGACCCGGCGCGCGAGGGTAACGTGATCCAGGGCGTCGCCCAGGCCCCGCTGCCCAGGATCGAGCTTGAGCTCGATGGCGACGACATCGTGGCCGTGGGCGTCAACGGACTGATCTTCGGCTATCGCGAGAACCTCGCGCCGGGGGCGCGGGCCTGAGGAGCGAACGGATGGAAGAGGCGCGCCCCAACGGACTGACTCGGCGCGGCGCGTTCGGGTGGTTGACCGTTGGTGGGACCGCGATCGCGCTGCCTAAGTTCCTTCAGCCCAGCGCGGCCGTGGCGAACAGCGGCGAGGAGAACGCCGAGACGATGGCGCTCTTCCTGGGCCAGGATCGCCTTCCCGTGCCGCCCGAGAGCGCCGCGCGCTACACGACCGCCTGTCAGTTCTGCAACGTGGGCTGCGGCTACATCGTCTACACCTGGCCGGTCGAGGACACTCCGTCCGACGGCACCGGGGCGCTAGGAGGCGACCTCCCGGGCGATCAACTCGGGGAGTGGCTCGCTCCCTCGTTCGTCACCCGCCGCGACATCAACGGCGTCGACTCCTACATCGCGGTCGTCCCGGACAAGGACTGCGTCGTCAACCGCGGCGATCACTCCCCGCGGGGCGGGACCAACGCGCTCACCATCTACACCGACCGTGAGCATCCGCTGACCAAGCCGAGCGAGCGACTGCTGGTGCCGCAGATCCGCGATGAGAAGGGCGGCGAGCTCCACGACGCGAGCTGGGACGAGGCGCTCGACCTGATCGCCGATCGCCTCAAGGAGACGCTCGACTCCAAGTCGCCGTCGGCGATCGGCGTCTGGTGCGCCGACCACCTCTCGGCCGAGCTCAACTTCACCTCGACCAAGCTCTTCTTCGCCGAGCCCCCGGCCGGGCTCTACGACAAGAGCCTCGGCCCCGATGAGGGCGTTGCCGTGCGCGCGATCCATAACCGCGCGAAGTGGAACTCCGAGCATCCGTCGATCTCAGAGCACTTCGGCTCCAACTCGACCCTGCTCTATTCCTACTCCGACTTCGAGGCCGCCGACACTGTGCTGATCTCCGGCGCGAACAGCTACGAGACCGGGACCGTGCTTTACAACCGGATCCAGGCCGCGGACGGCAAGCTCGTGGTGATCGACCCGCGCCGGACCGTGCCCGCGGAGAACGCCCTGTCCGGCGGCGGCGTCCACCTGCAGCTGCGGCCAGGGACAGACGTGGTCCTGGTCAACTCGCTCATGAACGTGATTCTCGCCGAGGGATTGCAGGACCAGGCCTACATCGACTCGCGCACGAACACCGACACCTTCGACGAGCTTCGCCGAACGGTCTCCCAGGACAAGTACCGGCCCGAGACCACCGAGGTCGTGACCGGGGTTGCGGCGGCGGACGTTCGCAAGGCCGCAGACCTGCTGGGGAAGCCGAACAAGACCTCGATCCTGTTCGAGAAGGGCCTGATCTGGCAGGGGACGCAGAACGAGGCGGTGATGTCGACCTACGCCAACCTCGCCCTGCTGCTGGGCTCGGTCGGTCGCGAGGGCCAGGTGTTTGGCCGCCAGGGCGGCCATCAGGACGCCTACATGTTCGACTTCGACTGGCCCCATCCCCAGGCCGACGGGCTCAAACGACGCAACCTCTGGCAGGAGCTCGAGAAGGGGGCGATCGACTTCCTGCTGGTTGCGATCTGCAACCCGTTGCGGATGTCACAGCAGACCGAGCAGCTTCGCGACTTTGCCGAGCAGGTGCCCTTCGTGGTCGAGATGAACATCCGCCCCTCCGACATGACCTCCGTCGCCGACGTCGTCCTCCCATCCACGCAGTGGGGCGAGTACACCTACACGCGGGCGAACCTCGAGCGGCGCCTGCGGATCAACAACCAGTTCTGTGACCCGCCGGGCGAGGCGAAGGCCGACTACCTGATCTTCGCCGAGATCGCAAGCCGGTTCGCCGAGAAGCACGGCCAGCTGGACGCCGACGAGTGGGCGTACGAGGACCACGAGTCAGTCTACGAGGGGCTGAGGCAGACCGAGGAGGGGAAGACCCTCGGGATGAACCTGCTCTCGCGCGACCGGCTCAAGCAGCTGGGCACGAACGGCATCCAGATCCCGATCACCAAGCAGGGGAACGAGCTGGTGGGCACGAAGCGCGCCTACGAGGATGAGTTCGTGACCCCGGACGGCAAGGCGAACTTCGTCGCCCGCGACCAGAAGTGGACCGAGGCAGACCCGATCGCCTTCCTCCCGGAGGAGATCAAGCCAAACGACGAGTATCCCTACTTTGTTACTACCGTCCGCTACCAGGCGGTGTGGCAGTCGGGGTACACCTACCGCTGGACGACCGAGCTCGCGAAGCAGGTCCCCTACAACGAGGTGACGATCAACCCCAAGGACGCCAAGGAGCTGGACGTCTCAGACGGCGATTGGGTGCGCCTGGAAAATCAGTTCTCCGCGACGGACGGGGTTGCCAACGTCTCCGAGGTCTGTCCGCCCGGCGTGATGTCGGTGATCTTCGGATGGCAGGGACCAACCGACGAAAACCCCAACGGCGAGCCGTCGTTCTACGCCAACAACCTGGTCGCGGGCGGAAAGCTTCAGCAGCCCTCGAACGCGGCCTTCTACAAGAACACCCGCGCGAAGGCGACGAAGCTCGACCGCGATCCGATCACGGCGGACAGCACCCCGACTATGAGCTTCGAGGATCGAACGATCCAGGGATTCAAGGACGGGGCGGCCGGCAACCCCGAGAGCAAGGGGAAGGACCTGATCGAGGTCCCGGCGCAACCACGCCCGGGCGAGCCGCCGCCTAGCGCTGACTTTGAGGCCGATTAGCCCGCCTCCGGCCGCCGCAAACCTAGCGACCCGTCATGATCAGGGTGTGAGCGCGGGAGCCGAACCGCATCCGCTCGTCGACGCGCACGGGCGCCCGATCACCGACCTGCGTGTCTCGGTCACCGACCGTTGCAACTTCCGCTGTCGCTACTGCATGCCGGCCGAGGGGATGGCGTGGCTCGACCGCTCGGAGATCCTCTCCTTCGAGGAGATCTCCCGCCTGGTGGCGGTGCTGGCGCGGCTCGGGATCACCGACGTCCGCCTCACCGGGGGCGAGCCGCTCGCCCGGCGGGAGTTCCCGAAGCTGGTCGGGATGCTGTCGGGAATCGAGGGGATTCGCGACCTCTCGCTGACCACCAACGGGTATCTGCTCGAACGGGATGCCGCGGCCCTGGTCGAGGCGGGAATCGACCGGGTCAACGTCTCGATCGACTCGCTCGCCCGCGACCGCTTCCACGAGATCACCCGGCGCGATGCGCTGCCGCAGACGCTGCGCGGGCTCGAGGCGATCGCGGCCTACCCGGAGGTCCGACCGATCAAGGTGAACGCGGTCGCGATGCGCGACTTCACGGAGGACGAGGTGGAGCGCTTCTGCGAGCTCGCGCGCTCGACCGACTACCAGGTCCGCTTCATCGAGTTCATGCCGCTCGACGGCGACCGCGCCTGGACGCCCGACATGGTGCTGACCGGAGGCGAGATCCGGGCCCTGATCGAGGAGCACCATCCCCTCGAGCCCGTGCCCCGCGAGCCGCACGCGACCGCGCGCGTGTACCGCTTCCGCGACGGCGCCGGCGAGATCGGCTTCATCAACCCGGTCTCCGAGCCGTTCTGCGGCGACTGCAACCGGATCCGGCTGACCGCCGACGGCAAGCTCCGAACCTGCCTGTTCTCGATGCACGAGACGGACCTGCGCGAGCCGCTTCGCGACGGCTCGGATGACGCGGAGCTCGAGCGAGTGATTCGCGACGCGGTCTGGCGCAAGGAGCTGAAGCACCGGGTCAACGAGCCGGGCTTCCGCCCGCCGCCGCGGACGATGAGCGCGATCGGGGGCTAGGCGTGGCCGACGCAGGTGGCGACGGGCTCTCGACCCGAAACCGCTTCCGCGGAATGGTGCGATCGATCGAGGTCGACGGGGTGATGGCGCTGGTAGAGATCGAGGCCGGGCCGCATCGGATCACGGCGGCGATCACCCGCAACGCGATCGAGGACATCGGGCTCGAGGTGGGGGACGAGGCCACCGCGCTCGTCAAGGCCACCTCGGTGATGGTGATGCGCGGCCACCACGCTTGAGCCAGGCGCGGTGTCGGGTTTTGCACCCATACGGTCACTGACCCGACGATCCTCAGTTGGCGGCGGGCCCTCGGAGCCCCTGCGGTTCGACCGGCACGAGCTCGCCGGCGGGCTCGGGGACTGCGGACTCCTGATCCCGCTCGCGGTGGCGATGATCACCCTCAACGGGATCAATGCCACCGCCGCCTTCGGCCTCGTCGGCTTGGCCTACGCAGGGACGGCGCTCTACTTCCGGGTCCCAATCCCCGTGCAGCCGCTGAAGGCGTTCGCGGCCGCGGCGATCGCCCTCGATCTCTCCGCCGAGACGATCGCCGCGGGAGCGCTGTTGATGTCCGCCGCGATGGGGGCCCTCGCCGTTTCCGGGCTCGCGGACTGGCTCGCCCGGCGCTTCCCCCTGGTGCTCATTCGGGGAATCCAGGCCGCGGTCGCCCTGCTGCTCGCCAAGGCCGCGATCGAGCTCGCCGAGAAGGGCAACTGGACCGACCTCCCGGCGATCGCTCCGGGCGCCAGCGTCGCGATGGCGCTCGCTGCCTGTGCCCTGCTGTTCACCGCACGCCGCTCGCAGCTGCTTCCCGGCAGCCTCGTCGTGCTCGGGGCGGGAGCCGTGGTCGGCGTCGCGGCCGGCAATCTGCCGGACGGCGTCCACCTGGGCCCCCAGACGGTGGGCGTGGCGGTGCCCGATCTCGACTCCTTCGGCACCGCGCTGACCGCCCTGGTGATCGCGCAGCTCCCGCTGACCTTCGGCAACTCGGTCGTCGCCACGACGGATGCCGAGCGGGCCTACTTCGACGAGCGGGCTCGCAGGGTGCGCCCGAACCGCCTCGCCGCGTCGATCGGCGCCTGGAATCTCGCCACGGGGCTCGCCGGAGGCCTTCCGGTCTGCCACGGCGCCGGGGGCGTCACGGCCCACTACCGCCTCGGAGCCCGCACCGCCGGTGCCACGCTCTCGGCGGGAGTCCTCTTCGTCGCCCTCGCCCTAGCGCTGGGTGACTCGCTCCCTGCGCTCCTGCACGTGCTGGCGCCGGGCGCCCTCGCGGGCATGCTGCTGTTCGTCGCGATCCAGCACGCGCTGCTCGCGGCGAGCCTCGAACGTGCGGGCGATCGGGTGATCGCGGCCGGCGTCGGGGCGGTTACCGTGGCGAGCGGGAACCTGGCGATCGGCTTCGCCGCCGGCGCCCTGGCGCTGGTGGCTCGCGGAGCCTGGAGGAGGCGGCCCGCCGCTCGCGCGCTCGCCGGCGCATAACGCGCTGACGAAGATTGGAAGGAGGCCCAGTGGACGCAAACGAGTGGATCGGCAAGTTCGCAAGCGAGCTCGGCGCGGAACCGCCGAGCGAGGATGAGGTAGGCGAGATCCTCGAGCTGGCGGCGACAGCGGCGCACGCGTCGGAGCGGATCGCGGCGCCGCTCGCCTGCTGGCTCGCCGGCCGCGACGGCCGGCCGCTGAGCGAGCTGCGAGCGGTCGCGGACGGCATCGGTTGAAGGTCGCCGAGCTCTATCGCTACCCGGTCAAGGCACTGCGCGGGGAGCCCCTCGAGCGCGCGCAGCTCGACCCGGACGGAGTGCGCGGCGACCGCCTCCTGCGCGTCGATGACGAGCACGGGAGGACGATCACCGCGCGCACGGCTCGCTCGCTCCTCGGCCTCCAGGCGACGATCGGTGAGGACGGCGAGCCGCGGATCGACGGTCGCCCCTGGCGCGAGCCCGCCTCGCTCGCCGCGATTCGCGCCGCCAGCGGCCCTGGCGCCCAGTTCGCGCGCACCGACGAGGGCAAGCGCTTCGACGCCGCCCCGATCCTCCTGGTCAGCGACGGCGGCCTCGCCGAGCTCGGCGCGGACCGGCGACGCTTCCGGCCCAACATCGTGCTCGAGGGCGTGAACGGCGCCGCGGAACGCGACTGGGTGAGCAAGCGGCTGCGGATCGGCGACGCGAAGCTCTGGGTCTCCGAGCCGTGCGAGCGCTGCGTGGTCACCACGATCGACCCCGACACCCTGGACGTCGACGCGAACGTGCTGCGACGGATCCGCCTCGAGCTCGGCGGGATCATGGGCGCCTATTGCACGGTGCTCGAGCCCGGCGGGGTTGCGCTCGGCGATGAGGTCGAGGTCCTCACGCCTTGAGCGAGGACACCATCAGGCGTGCCCGAGAGCTGTTCGAGGTCTACAACCACGAGGACCTCGATGCCTGGGTGGAGCTTCTCCACCCGGACATCGTGTGGCGTACCCGCGTGGACGAGCCCGCGGACCGTCGAGGAGGCCGGGAGCGCGCTCGCGCCCTGAGCCTTCGTGAGCTCGATTTGACATACCGACCGGAATGTAAGATACATACCGATTGGTATCCGAAGCGGAGCGTTCGTTGGCTGAGCACACCTTCCTGTTCGCGGACCTGGTCGGGTTCACCGCCCTCACCGACGCGGAGGGCGACGATCGCGCGGCGGACGTCGCGCTCGGCCTCTACGAGCGGGTTCGCGACCTCCTGCCCCACTACAACGCGGAGGAGCTGAAGACGCTCGGCGACGGCGTGGTGCTGCGTTGCGATGAGGCGGGCAACGGCATCGCCCTCGGCCTGCGGATCGTCGAGGAGCTCGAGGCCGTGCCGGGCTTCCCCCCGGTGCGGGTTGGGGTCCACACCGGCTCGGCGGTGCAGCGCCAGGGCGAGTGGTACGGGCGCGCGGTCAACGTCGCGGCGAGGCTCTGCTCCGCCGCGTCCGGCGGCGAGGTGCTGGTGAGCGAGCAGACGCGCGGCGCGGCGGGCGGATTGCCTAAGGTGGAGTTCGGCGAGCGACGCCTGCACTGGCTTCGCAACGTCACCGAGCCGATCGCGGCTCACGTCGCCTCGGCGCGGGCGGCCTCGGCCGAGCGCTGCGCGATCATGCGCCGGCTCGCGAGACGCGGCTTGCAGTCGTCCGGCGCCGGCCTGATCCCGGCTCGTCCCCAGGAGACGCGCAGATGAGCCCCGCGACCCGCAAGGAGAAGCAGGCGGAGACGCGCTCGAAGCTGATGAGCTCGGCGAGCAAGCTGTTCTGCCGGCACGGCCTCGAACAGGCGTCGGTCGACGAGATCGCGCACGACGCCGGCTACACCAAGGGCGCCTTCTACTCCAACTTCAAGAGCAAGGAGGAGCTCTTCCTGGCGATGCTCGACGAGAAGTTCGCCGAGGAGCTGGAGCGGATCGAGGCGGCCCTGCGCACGGACGAGACGCCGGACGAGGCGGCGCGCCACGCCGGCGAGGACCTGATGCGCTTCCTGCGCTCGGATCCCGAGTGGGAGCGGCTGTACCTGGAGTTCGTCGCCTACGCGGGGCGAAACGACGAGTTCCGCCAGGAGCTCCTGACCCGCTGCCGCGCGATGGACGATCGGCTGGCCGAGGTCTACCTGCGCTGGAGCAAGGCGATCGGCATCGAGCCCCCGATCCCACTTGCCGACATCACCTTGATCACCTCGATCATGACCCAGGGCTACCTGATGTACCAGCAGATCGACCCCGACCTCGGCGAGGAGCTCTACGGCACGATGCTGGCCGCGTTCATGCTCGGGATGCGCGAGATGTGGCGCGAGCAGGACCCCGAGGCCGTGCGGGCGCTCGAGCAGCGATACGACCAGACTCGGTCACCCGGTTGAGCTGAGGCGGCGGGCAACTGCAGCGAGCGTCACCCGCACGCGCTCAGGTCCGAAGCGAACCTGGGCGTGGCTGAAGCGCAGGGGTGTGAGCCCTGCCGCCGTATGGGCCTGGTCCCTTAGCTGGTCCCGGGCCTGTTGTGCGGGCGTGCGGTGGTAGCGCAGTCCGTCCGTCTCCACCACGAGTCCGAGCTCGGGCCAGTAGAAGTCGACCTTGAAGCCGTTGACCCGCTGCTGGGTCTTGGGCAAAGGCAGTCCCGCCTCACGGGCAATCCGCAGGAAGCGGCGCTCCAGCTCCGAGTCGGTGAAGGGTGAGGGTTCGCCGGTCGAGCACCTCGCGCAGCGCGGGCACGCCACGCCTCCCCGGCACGGCCGCGAGCGCCGACCTACGCCCCTCGGGGTCGATCAGCTCCCGCTTGTCGGCGGCGTTGACCGCGGCCTCGAGCTCACCGGGGCGCACACAGGTGGCGAGGTCGATCAGCGTGCAGCTGGACGTCGTGACCGGGATGCCCAGGTGGCTGGTGATATCGGCGCTCGTCAGCGT
>JBKPFS010000026.1:0-17781 GCA_046728935.1 Actinomycetota bacterium
CCCGAAGGTGACCACCTTGGTGACCTTGCCCTCCAGCTCGTCGCCGACGCGGTAGGTGTCGATGACCCGCTGCCACGGGTCCTCCTGCGTCTGCTTGAGGCCGAGCGAGATGCGCTGGCGCTCGCGGTCGATGTCGAGCACCTTCACCCGCACGGTCTCGCCGATCGAGAGCACCTCCGAGGGGTGGTTGACGTGGCTCCAAGAGAGCTCCGAGATGTGGATCAGCCCGTCGATGCCCTCGAGGTCGACGAAGGCGCCGAAGTCGACGATGTTCGAGATCTTGCCCTCGACCACCATTCCGGGCCGGAGGCGGCCGAGGATCTGCTCGCGGACCTCCTTGCGCTCCTCCTCGAGCACGGCGCGACGCGAGAGCACCACGTTGTTGCGGCTCCGGTTGAGCTCGATCACCTTGCACTCGAGGGTCTGGCCCCTGAACTCGTCCAGGTTGTGGACGCGGCGGATGTCGACCAGCGAGGCGGGCAGGAAGCCGCGCACCCCGAGGTCGAGGATCAGGCCGCCCTTGACGACCTCGATCACCAGGCCCTCGACCGGCTCGCCCGACTCCGCGGCGGCCTCGATCCGGCGCCACGCCTTCTCGAACCGGGCCCGCTTCTTCGACAGCAGGAGCCGGCCCTCCTGGTCCTCCTTGGTGAGCACCAAGGCGTCGACGTGCTCGCCCAGCGAAACCTCGTCGGCGGGATCCACCGAGCGGCGAATCGAGAGCTCGCCGGCGGGGATCACCCCCTCCGACTTGTAGCCGATGTCGACCAGGACCTCGTCCTTGTCGATCCGGACGACCTCACCGCTGACGACGTCGCCCTCCTCAAAGGGCTTGATCGTCGCGTCGTAGTTGGGGACCAGCCTCCCGTCCTGCTCGATCAGGAGGTCGTTCGTGGCGCCGCCCGGCCCGTTGGCCGGCGGCGCGGGCGTACTCGCTTCGCCGCTCTCCGGAGCAGCCTCTGTCGTTGTATCCGCGGCGGACACGGCGGCGAATGATGGCAGACTTGACCCTTCGTGCCTGAGCGACGGACAAAGCGCGGCGATCAGCGCACCCCCCTCGCAGGCGAGCATGACGTGCTCATCTGCGGGGCCAGCTTCGCGGGCCTCACGGTGGCCCGCGAGCTTGCCGGGAGCGGCGCCGACGTGCTCGTCATCGACCGGTATGAGATCGGCGAGCGCCAGACCTCCGCCTGCGCGGCGCCGACGGCCTGGCTCGAGACGATGGGCCTCGGGCCATCGATGCGGCAGAGCTTCGACACGCTGGTCATCCACACCCCGCACACGACGGCGAGGATGCGCCTGCCGTGGACCTTCTCGACCTTCGACTACCGCGAGCTGTGCGAGTTGCTGTGGGCCCAGTGCGAGGCGGAGTTCGAGACGGCGACGGTGCGTGGGCGGGTCGCCACAAACCCTGCCGCCCCCGGACGCGGGAGCAGCATGGAAATGCCCGAGGCGAAGGCCGAGGGCAAGGTGTTCCAGGCGGGAGCAGAGGAGGCGGCAGGCAATGATTCGGAGCAGCCGGCGGGCATTTGTGTTCAGACGGACCGAGGCGTGCTGTCGGCCCCCCTGGTGGTCGACGCGCTCGGCTGGCGGCGCGTGCTCGCAGCGGACGGAGAGGGCTTTCAGCCACCCGAGGCGCCGCTCTCGCGCGGGCTCGAGGTCCATCCCCACGGGGCCGGAGAGGAGCTCGAGATCTGGATCGATCGCCGCTACGTCCCCGCCGGCTACTCGTGGAGCTTCCCCGCCACCGACGAGGTCCGCGTGGGCGTCGGCTCTTTCGACCCCCGCTTCCACGTGAAGCAGCCCACCGTGCGCCTCGCGGACGACCTCGGGCGGGAGGCGGTGCGCTACCAGGGCAACTGGATCCCTCACAAGCTCCGAGCGGCGACCGAGAGCGACGTCTTCTTCGTCGGCGACTCGGCGGGCCACTGCCTGCCGCTGACCGCGGAGGGGATCCGGACCGCGTTCTACTTCGGGATCGCCTGCGGCCGCGAGCTGCGCGCCGCGGTCGAGGGCCACTCGAGCCGCGACCGCGCCCTGGGGCGCTACCAGCGCTTCTCCGACTCACACGAAGGGAAGTTCCGCTGGATGCTCCGCACCCAGCGCGCGGTGCCCCGCGTGCCCCCGAGGCTGCTCGCCTTCGCTCTCAACCGCATGGAGCGCAGGCGCTTCGTCCACTGGTCGTTCGACCACTACCTGAACATCGCGCCGCCGAGCTTCGCCCGCGCTAGCGGACAACCAGGTACGTCCCGGCCAGCAGAAGCGCGACTCCCAGCACTCGCTCGGCGCTGATCGGCGTCTCCTCCAGGCCGAGGATGCCAAGCCGGTCGAGAACGACTGACGCGGTCAGCTGGCCGGTGATCGTCGCCGCAGCGACGCCGCCGGCGCCGATCTCGCTCACCGTAACCAGGGCCGTGAACACGTACGCCGCCCCGAGCACGCCGCCCAGGAGGTAGTACCAGGCGACGTCGAACGTGGACTCGACGCCGCCGAGCTTGCCGCTGAGCGCGACGATCGCCAAGAGCAGCAGCGTGCCCACGGCGAACGACACCAGGGCTGCGGCCATGTTGCCCGTCGCCCTGCCGAGCCCCGCGTTGATGGCCGGCTGTAGCGCGATCAGCCCGCCCACGGCCGCCATCAGGATCACAGCGACGCCCCGATCCATGTGCGCTATTTCGCCGCGAGCCAGTCGCGTCCGACGCCCACGTCGACCGCCAAGGGCGGGTCGAGCTCGAAGGCAGCGCACATCTCGCGCTTCACCAGCTCACCGGCATCGTCCATCTCCGCGGTCGGCCCCTCGAAGAGGAGCTCGTCGTGGATCTGGAGCACGAGCTCGGTCTCCATCCCCGCCTCGGCCAGCGCGCGGTGACAGCGCACCATGGCCACCTTGATGATGTCGGCGGCGCTGCCCTGAACCACCGTGCTCACCGCGAGCCGTTCGCCCAGGAGACGCCGCTGGCGCTGGCTGGAGCGGAGCTCGGGAATGCGGCGTCGGCGGCCCATCAGCGTGCTCACGAAGCCCTCCCTCTCGGCCCGCTCGATCGTCTCGTCGATGAACCGCTTCACCGCCGGAAAGCGCTCGAAGTAGCGAGCGATGTAGACGGTCGCCTCTTCGCGGGAGATCTGCAGCCGGTCCGCGAGCCCGAACGCCGACAGGCCGTAGGCGATGCCGTAGTTGACCATCTTGGCCTTCGAGCGTTCTGCGGCCCCGATCGCCGCGGGGTCGGCCCCGACGATGCCGGCGGCGGTCTCGGCGTGAACGTCCTCGCCGGACTCGAAGATCTCGCGCAGCACGTCCTCGCCGGCGACGTGGGCGAGGACCCGCAGCTCGACCTGGTTGTAGTCGGCCGAGAGCAGGCGCTTGCCGCGCCCGGCGACGAAGCAGGAGCGCACGGGACGACTGACGTCGGAGCGAATCGGGATGTTCTGCATGTTGGGGTCGGTGCTTGAAAGCCGCCCCGTGGTCGTCGCAACTTGATTGATGGTGGTGTGGATGCGCTTGGTCTCCGGGTCGATGAACCCTGGAAGCGCGTCCAGGTAGGTGCTCTTGAGCTTTGTCAGCTCACGCCAGCGCTCCACCTTGGGCACGATCTCGTGCTCATCGCGGATCTGGGCGAGGACGCGGGCGTCGGTGGAGAAGCCGGTCTTGCCGCGACGCTTCTTGGTCAGCCCGAGCTCGTTGAACAGAACCTCGGCCAGCTGCCCCGGAGAGCCGATCGTGAACTCGTGCCCGGCGAGCTTGTAGACGTCGGCCTCAAGCTGACTGATTTCGTCAGCCATCCCTGCCCCGATCTCCGCCAGGCGCTTGTCGTCGAGCTTGACGCCGCGCCGCTCCATCTCGGCAAGGACCTCGATCAGCGGCATCTCGACCTCCTCGAGCAGCGACTGCAGGCCCCACTCGGACAGGCGATCGCGCTGGCGGCCGGCGAGCTCGTGCGCGAGCCGGGCGTCGACGGCGGGGTCTCCCGGCACGTCGCCCTCCTCGGCCGCCAGGGACAGCTGGCCCTCGTCGGTGCCCGCCGGGGCCGCCGCGAGGCCGGCGTCCGCGGCCAGCTCGTGCAGGTCGTAGGTTCGCCGCGCAGGGTCGATCAGGTAGGCGGCGACCATGGTGTCGTAGCTCAGGTCCAGGTTTCCCGGCCCGGTGACCGCAAGCAGGCCCTTGCCGGCGGGGCCGCCGAGCCCCTTGAGGTCGTGCGCGAGCAGCGGTCGCCCGCGTAGCTGCTCGCCGAGCGTCGCCAGATCATCGGCCGGGCCGGTGACGACCCTCTTCCCGTCGCTGCCCGCCCACCGTCCGCCGGCGATCGCGATCGCGATCTGGCCCTGTGCGAGGTCGGCCGGCGTGCCCTCGACCGCCTCGACCTCGATCGTCTCCTCGACCGCGCGACCGGGCAGAACCTCGTCCCACTCCTCGTCGAGACGCTGGATGACCGCGCGAAGCTCGAACTGGGCGGCGACGTCGCGCAGCTTCGAGCGATCGGGGGCGGACCGGGCCTCCGCCGCGATGTCGATGTCCACCTCCACGTCGTCCTTCAGCGTCGCAAGCCGCTTGGAGATTCGAGCGTCCTCCGCGTGCTCGATGAGGTTCTCCTTGCGCTTCGCGCCGGAGATCTCCTCCACCGAGTCGAGCACGTTCTCGAGCGAGCCGAAGCGCTGGAGAAGCTCGGCGGCGGTCTTGTCGCCGATCCCGGGGACTCCCGGGATGTTGTCGGAGGTGTCCCCCTTGAGGCCGATCAGGTCGGTGACCAGCTCGGCGGGCACGCCGTAGCGCTCGACCACGCCCTCGGCGTCGTAGACCCTCGTGTCGGTGATCCCGCGCGAGGTGGTCATAACCCGAACGCCGTCGCGGACGAGCTGGTAGACGTCGCGATCGCCGGAGACGATCATCACCGGGGTCCCGGCGTCGCGCGCGCGCCGGGTCAGGGTCGCGATCACGTCGTCGGCCTCGTAGCCCTCAACCGAGATGTTCTTGAACCCGAACGCCTCCGCCAGCGGCGCGAGGTGGGACCACTGCTCCCTGAGCAGGTCGGGGCGCGGCTTGCGCTGCGACTTGTACTCGGGGTAGACGTTCTCCCGCCCGGACCAGCCCTTGTCCCAGGCGACGATCACCGCCCGTGGGTTGTGATCGATCAGCAGCTTCGCCATCATCGAGGCGAAGCCATAGATCGCGTTCGTGGGACGGCCATCGGCGGTTGCGATCGACTCGGGCAGGGCGAAGAAAGCGCGGTAGGCGAGCGAGTTGCCGTCGATCAGGAACAGCTCGTCCTCGACCTGGACGGCCTCGCTCGGCGCCTTCCCGGTCTTCCGCTTCTCCTTCGTCGCGGGCACACATTGATCTTAGGTGCGGGCCCGGCTCGCTCCCTGGCCCGCCGACGGCCGACGCCGCGTAGGAGCTGGGCGCGGGCCGCACCAGACCGCTGCCTATGATGCGGCGCCCATGGCCACGCCCCCAGCTCAGGCTCAGTTCTCGGTCACGGTGAGGGTCGAGCTCGACGCGCGGCAGGAGCCGCTGGGGAAGCTGACGGCGGCGATCGCCGAGGCCGGCGGCGCGCTTCAGGGCGTCGACCTGGTGCCCGGCGCCGGCAGCGAGGGCAAGCGGGTGCGCGAGTTCACCGTCGATGCCCGCGACCAGGCGCATTGGGAGCAGATCCTGCGCGCGATCGGCGGGACGCGCGGCGCGCGGGTCCTCGACTACGTCGATCGCACGCTCGCGATGCACCGCGGTGGCAAGATCGAGCAGCACAACAAGTTCCCCCTGAAGACGCGGGACGACCTCTCGATGGCCTACACGCCCGGTGTGGCGCGGGTCTGCAACGAGATCGCGGTCGACCGGGCGAAGGCGTTCGAGTACACGATCAAGCGCAACACGGTCGCGGTGGTCTCTGACGGCAGCGCCGTGCTCGGCCTCGGCGATATCGGGCCCGAGGCCGCGATGCCGGTGATGGAGGGCAAGGCGATGCTGTTCAAGGAGTTCGCCGAGGTCGACGCCTTCCCCATCTGCCTCGACACCCGCGACCCGGACGGGATCGTCGAAGCCGTCCGCCTGCTGGCGCCGACGTTCGGCGGGATCAACCTCGAGGACATCTCCGCCCCGCGCTGCTTCTACATCGAGGAGCGGTTGAAGGAGGAGCTCGATATCCCGGTCTTCCACGACGACCAGCACGGAACCGCGGTGGTGACGATGGCGGCGCTCTTCAACGCTCTGAAGATCGTCGGCAAGCGGCTCGAGGACTTGCGGGTGCTGATGCTCGGGCTGGGCGCGGCCGGCGTCGCCGTGACCAAGATGATGCTCGCCTCCGGCGTGACGAACATCATCGGCTGCGACCGTCGGGGGGCGCTGTCGACCGAGCGCGAGGACTACGCCTCCGGGGAGATGACCGAGATCAAGCGCTGGTACTCGGAGAACTCGAATCCCGAGAAGCTGATGGGACCGCCCGGCGATGTGATCGAGGGCTGTGATCTGTTCGTCGGCGTCTCGGGCCCCGGGTTGATCACGGCCGAGGACCTCCAGAAGATGGCCGACGACGCGATCGCCTTCGCGATGGCGAACCCGAATCCCGAGGTAACGCCCGAGGAGGCCGAGCCCTACGTGCGGATCATGGCCACGGGGCGCTCCGACTATCCGAACCAGATCAACAACGTGCTCTGCTTCCCCGGGATCTTCCGCGGCGCGCTGGACGCCGGGGCACCGCGAATCACCGAGCAGATGAAGCTCGCCGCGGCGACGGGGATCGCGGAGGTCGTGAGCGAGGACGACTTGAGCGAGGACTACATCATCCCCAGCGTGTTCGATCGCGACGTCGCGCCCGCGGTCGCCGCCGCAGTCGTCGAGGAGGCGCGACGGGCGGGCATCGCCCGGGTCTCCGAGGAGACTGGGACCTTCTCCACGGTCGAGTAGCCCGGCGGCACAGGGGTAGAGAGCGGGAATGCGAGTCCTCGTCACCGGCGCCAGCGGGATGATCGGATCGGCGGTCTGCGACGCCCTGCTCGCCCGGGGCGACGAGGTGGTCGGGCTCAGTCGTGACCCGGACCACGCAAGGGGCACGAACCCGACCGTCGCCTGGCACGCCTGGAACCCGGCCTCCGAGCGTCCGCCCGAGGTCGCCTTCGACGGCGTCGACGCGGTGGTCAACGTGATCGGCGAGGAGATCAACCAGCGCCTCACGCGCGAGGCCAAGCAGCGGATCCGCGACAGCCGCGTGCGCTCGACGAAGAACCTGGTCGACGGAATCGCCGCCCAGAGCGAGAGGCCGAGGGTCATGGTGAGCCAGTCCGCCGTCGGCTACTACGGCGACCAGGGCGAGGCCGTGATCGACGAGGGCAAGCGCCGGGGCTCGGGCTTCCTCTCCGAGCTGCCCGCTGAGTGGGAGGAGGCCGCGCGCGGGGCGGAGGAGCTGGGCGTGCGGCTGGCGATCTTTCGCAGCGCCCCGGTCCTCGATCCCGACGGAGGGCTGCTTAAGCAGCTCCTCCTCCCGTTTCGGCTCGGGGTCGGCGGGCCGCTCGCCGGCGGGCGCCAGTACATGCCCTGGATCCACCGCGACGACGAGGTTGGGCTCTTCCTCTGGGCGCTGGAAAACGAGGGCGTGAGCGGGACGCTGAATGCCGCCTCGCCGAATCCGGTCACGAACCGCGAGTTCTCGAAGACGCTCGGCAAGGTGCTGCGGCGGCCCGCGGTCGCGCCGGTGCCCCGCTTCGCGATCGCGGCGCTCCGCGGCGGCGAGCTCACCGACGGGGTCCTGTGGAGCCAGCGGGTGATCCCTCGCCGGCCGCTCGACCTCGGCTACGAGTTCCGCTTCCCCGAGCTCGAGCCCGCCCTCCGCGATCTCCTCGGGCGCTAGATGGTTGAGTTCGAATACGCGTGTGCGCGGGGGCGTCTCAGGCCGAGCTGGGCGGTGCACGCCGCCGAAGCAGGTAGCAGCGCTACCTGCGAGGTCGCGGGTGCCGATCCAGCGACGGCATGCGGCGTCATCCGCGTGCGCGGGTATTCGGACTCAGCCATCTAACCGGGAGCCCTCAGCTCGACCACCGGCTCGGGCTGGCCTGCCGAGATCCTGTATCCGGTCATCCGATCGAGCGTGGTCTCGCCCAGGTCGGTGACCGAGTAGGTGCCCAGCACGGAGTCGCGGTCGGCGGTGTCGAAGAAGGCGTCGATCACTGCCTGGCGGTCGCCGCCCTCGCCGCCGGCTCGCTCGATCGAGTCCAACACCACCGCCATGGCCTCGTAGCCGTAGGCCGCGTAGCGCCCCGGCTCTCGGCCGAAGCGCTGGCGGAACCGTCGCGCGAACTCCCGGCCCGCGGGCGGCAGCTGCGAGGGATCGATCGCGGCGGAGGTGGCAAGCGTCCCCGGCGGTTGGGTCCGAACAGCCGGCGGAACCAGCTCGGCGTCGGAGACCATGAAATGGCCGACGGGGAGCCCCTTCGTCAGCGCCGCGGGCTCGCGGTCCAGCTCGCCGCCGAAATACACGAAGTCGGCGCGATCGGAGACAGCGGCGCTGTCGAGCGCCTCGGCGAACGCCATCACCATCTCGTCCCCGAAGCGCGACCCGTCCGACTGAGTCGCCACCCGGTGGACGCGGAGCCGCTCGACCCAACCCGCCGCGGCGGCGGCCTGCGCCTCGTCGTCGGGGATTACGCGGCCGAACGTGCGGTGGCCGCTCGGCTGTGCGTCCTCGGGGACGTCGTCGAAGGTCCCCGGCTCGGTCACCAGGTCCATCGCCGAGCTGGCGGGAGAGACCTGGAGCATGCGGGCCTCGTTGGTGATCGGGAGCGACGAGCGGGTGGCACCGGACTCGAAGTCGCCGATGTAGGCGATCGCGCTCGCGTCCTCGGTCGCCGCGCGCGCGTTGGCGGCCGACCGCGCGGGAGTCCACCGCGCCTGCGCCCCGGGTCCCTCCGTGTCGTCGAGGAAGACCGCTCGCACCTCGCGCTCCCCGGCCATCCCGTTTGCGTCGGCGAGTGCGAGCCGCACTCCGTCGGCGGCATCGCGGCCATCGATCCAGGCCGGGCCGCGAAGCGGCAGGCTGACGTAGACGGTGACCGGGTCGTCCGGGAACGCGCCGCCGCCGGTCGAGCAGCCGGCGAGCGCCAGCGCGCAGGCGGCCCCTGCAAGCGCGGGGATTCGAAGCCGGCCCACGGGACGGTTCAGCCGAAGAAGACCTCGGCCTCGCGGTAGAGCGACTCGGGCACGAGCTTGAGCTGGGCGGTCGCCTCGGCGAGGTCAACGAGGACGATGTCGGTGGCGCGAAGCGACGTCATCTGGCCCCAGTCTCCGTTGTGCGCGGCGTCGATCGCGTGCAGTCCGAACCGCGTCGCCAGGACGCGGTCGAAGGCGGTGGGCGTGCCGCCGCGTTGCACGTGCCCGAGGACGGTGGCCCGCGCCTCGTGCCCGGTGCGGCGCTCGATCTCGCCCTCGAGCCAGTGGGCGATGCCGCCGAGCCGGACGTGCCCGAAGGCGTCGGTGGGGGCGTCGTCCACGCTCGGCAGGCCTCCCTTGGGCTCGGCCCCCTCGGAGACGACCACGATGGGCGCGTACTGCTGCCGGAAGCGCCGCTCGATGTAGCTGCAGACCTCATCGAGGTCGAATGGCAGCTCTGGGACGAGGATCACGTTGGCGCCACCGGCGACGCCAGCGTGGAAGGCGATCCAGCCCGCGTGGCGGCCCATCACCTCGATCAGGAGCACGCGGCGGTGGCTCTCGGCCGTGGTGTGGAGACGGTCGATCGCCCCCATCGCGATGTTGACCGCCGTGTCAAAGCCGAACGTGTAGTCGGTCGCGTTGAGGTCGTTGTCGATCGTCTTGGGGACCCCGACGATGTTCACGCCGGACTCGCTGAGGTCGTTGGCGACGCCGAGCGTGTCCTCACCGCCGATCGCGATCAGGCCGTCGACGCCGTCCTCCTCCAGGGTCTCGACGATCCGCTCCGCCCCTCCGTCCACCCTGAGCGGGTTGGTCCGCGACGAGCCCAGGATCGTGCCGCCGCGAGGCAGGATGCCGCGGACCTCGGGGACACCCAGCGGGCGGCTCTCGCCCTCGAGCGGCCCGCGCCAGCCGTCGCGGTAGCCGACGAACTCGTGCTCGTACTCGCCGACGCCCTTGCGCACGATCGCGCGGATGACGGCGTTCAGCCCGGGGCAGTCCCCGCCTCCTGTGAGCACGCCGAGACGCATCGCGGCCGGATCGTAGCCGTAGGTCGCGGGCGGTCCCCCGCCCGCGTCAGCGGTCGTCGGCGAGGGGGCGCGTCCGCGTCGCGAAGAAAAATCCACCGCGGCAGCGGTCGGGTCCTCCGCGGCCAGGAGGCCGGAATGTGGGAGCTCGGCGCCGGGGAACCCCGTCGCGTTCCCCAGCTCACCCTGCGGACGCGCCGTCCATGGCCCTACGTAGAGATAGGGCTCCGCGTGGCTCGTCGCCGGGCGAGGCGCCGTAGTTCGCCCGCAGCCCCTGTGCGGCTTGCGGGCGGGCGCGACGACTCCTCGGCGACGCGGCGAAGCGCCTCGCGCGTGTCGACGTAGGCGGCGGGAAGCGGTTCGAGCCCGGCCATCAGAGGAGGCCCCGGGCGGCGGCGACCTCGACCATCGACGGTCGGCGCCGGCTCAGGGACGCAAGCGCTCGAGGATCGGTTGCGCCCAGCGGTCGAGGACGCCGACGGTGAGGATCGCGAGGAAGATCACCGAGCCGACGCTCCCGCCGAGCCCGAAGGCGTAGGCGACGATCATGGCGCAGAGGCCAACGACGGCGAACACCAGCAGTCGCATCGGCGGGAGCCTATACGGCCGACATGCGCCGGCGGCACTCGCCGATGAAGTCGGATACGTCCGCCGCGGCCCCCTGGGCGTCAGGGGACTCGGAGACTGAGCGGACGAGCCGGCTGCCCACGATCACGCCGTCGGCCAGCGCGCCCACGGCGGCGGCCTGGTCCGGAGTTCCGATCCCGAAGCCGACCGCCACCGGCACCGGGGAGTCGGCGCGCACGTCCGCGACGAGCTCCGCGAGGCCCGACGGAAGCTCGTCGCGCTCGCCTGTCACCCGGGTATCGGAGACGACGTAGACGAAGCCCTCGGCCGCCGCGCAGATCGCCCGCCGGCGCCCGGGCGGCGTCGTGGGCGCGATCAGGGGAACGAGGGCGACGCCCGATTCGCGAAGCGCTGTGGCGATGTCGCTTCCCTCCTCCAGGGGCAGGTCAGGCACGATCGCAGCCGAGGCGCCGGCGCCGGCGAGCGACCGGGCGAACTCGGCGGGGCCGCGCGTCAGGACCATGTTCGAGTACACCATCGGCACGACCGGGACGCGCTGCGCGATCCGCTCGCAGATCTCGAGGACGCCGTCGAACGTCGCCCCGGCGGCGAGCGCCCGGGTCGCGGCGGCGTGGATCACGGGTCCGTCGGCAAGCGGATCGCTGAACGGAACCCCGAGCTCGACCAGATCGGCCCCGGCCTCGGCGTATGCGTCGGCGACCGCCGCCGACGTCTGGAGGTCGGGATAGCCGCCCATCAGGTAGGGCATCAGCGCCGCCCGACCTTCCTCACGGGCTGCCGCGAACGCGTCCCCGATCCGCTGGGCGCCCGTCGTCCGCGTCGCCTCACCCATCGAGCTTCTCGAGCCGCTCCATCGCCTCGTCCAGATCCTTGTCTCCGCGGCCACTCAGCGTGAGCAGGTCATATCCCTCCGAGGAATCCGAGCCGGGAGGCGAGGATTCCGAGGATTTCATGAGCCACGCGATGGCGTGCGCGGGCTCGAGCGCCGGCACGATCCCCTCGAGGCGGGCAAGCTCGCGGAAGGCGCGCAGGGCGTCGGCGTCGGTGACCGCCTCGTAGCGAGCCCGCCCGCTGTCGCGCAGGTACGCGTGCTCGGGCCCCACGCCGGGATAGTCGAGCCCGGCCGAGACCGAGTGCGCCTCGAGGATCTGGCCCTCGGCGTCGGAGAGCACGGCCGATAGGGCGCCGTGGAGCACGCCGGTGCTGCCCGCCACCAGCGAGGCGCCGTGGCGCCCGCTCTCGATGCCCTCCCCGCCGGCCTCGACCCCGATCAGCTCGACCGGATCGTCGAGGAAGGCGTAGAAGCTGCCGATCGCGTTCGACCCCCCGCCGACGCAGGCGATCACGCGGTCCGGCAGCGCGCCCTCCGCGGCCAGGGCCTGCTCGCGCGCCTCGTCGCCGATCACGCGCTGGAGATCGCGCACCAGAGCCGGGTAGGGGGCCGGGCCCACGACCGAGCCGATCACGTAGTGGGTGGACTCGACGTTCGTCACCCAGTCGCGAATCGCCGCGCTGACCGCCTCCTTCAGCGTCCTCGCCCCCGCCTCGACCGGCGCCACCTCGGCGCCGAGCAGGTCCATTCGCTCTACGTTCGGGGCCTGGCGGCGCATGTCCTCGGTGCCCATGTAGACGACGCACTCGAGCCCGAGCAGCGCGCAGGCGGTCGCGGCGGCGACCCCGTGCTGGCCGGCGCCGGTCTCGGCGATCACGCGCCGCTTGCCCATCCGCCGCGCCAGCAGGGCCTGGCCGATCGCGTTGTTGATCTTGTGGGCTCCCGTGTGCGCGAGATCCTCGCGCTTCAGGTGGACCCGGCGGCCGACCCGCTCGGAGAGCCGCTCGGCGAGATAGAGCGGTGTCGGGCGGCCCACGTAGTCGCGAAGCAAGCGATCGAGCTCGTCGCGAAAGCCCTCGTCGTCGCGGGCCTCCGCCCAGGCCACAGTGAGCTCGTCGAGGGCGGCGATCAGGACCTCGGGGACAAAGCGCCCGCCGTACGGCCCGAACCGCTCCTCGACCCCGAGCGTGCCGCCTACGCCACCCGCCGCGCCCGCTGGGCCCCCGGCGCTCACGGCGCCATCACCCGCGGATCGGCGCTGGCCGCCTGCGCCTGCTCGAGGAAGCTCGCCATCAGCGCGTGGTCCTTGATCCCGGGCTCGGTCTCGACGCCGCTGGCGACGTCGACCGCGAACGGCTTCGCGGCGGCCACGCCGGCGGCGACGTTGTCGGGCCGAAGGCCGCCGGCGAGGATCAGCGGCACGTCGGAGCGCCGCGTCGCGGTGAGCTCCCAGTCGAAGCTCTCTCCCGTTCCCCCCGGGGAGTCCGGCCGATGCGCGTCGAGCAGATGGAAGTCGGTGCGGAAGGCCTCGGCCGCCTGCACGTCCGCGCTGCTTCGAACCCGCATCGCCTTGATCACCTTGAGCCCGGTGCGCCGCGCCGTCTCCTGACAGAACGCGGGGCCCTCGTCGCCGTGGAGCTGGATCATCGTGAGCGACTCGTCCTCGGCCGCGCGAGCGATCTCCCCGAGCGAGGCGTTGACGAACACCCCCGCGACCTCGAGCCGCCGCCGCAGGGCCGCGCCGATCTCAGCGGCGACCGCCGGATCGCAACGCCGCGGGCTCCCCTCCCAGTGGTTGAGCCCGATCGCCCAGGCGCCGAGGCGCGCCGCCTCGTCGGCGTCCTCGCCCCGGGTTATGCCGCAGAACTTGACCCGCATGGAGTCAAGGGTAGGCATCGGCCGCCCGCGAGGTTTCCGCTCGCGGGCCGTCTAGGCGCCGTAGGGCCCGAAGACGTCGTTCGCGATGCGAGATCTGGGATCGTCCGGCGTCGCGGGTTTCTCGTCGGCCCGAAGCTCGCCCTTGAGGCTGCGCGACTCGATCGACGGCAGCGCGATCTCACAACGGACCTGGCGCGTTTTTCGGCAGATCCGAAAGAAGGCGCCAGAAGCGCCGATCTGCTCCGCCGCGAAGGATCGGCGCACGATCGAACGACGGCCGGCTGCAGGCGCCTTCCATGTCCAGTGCGCCTAGTTGAGCGTCGCGCCGAGCGTCAACCGCGGGCCGATGCGGGGCGTTCAGCTAGCGTCACCGTGACGGTCCGCTCGTCGCCCCCGCGCAGGAGCGTGAGCTCGAGGTCGTCCCCGGGCTTCTTCGAGTCCACGGCAGCGATCACGTCGTCCATGCTGTGGACCGGCTGTCCGTCGACCTCGATGATCACGTCCCCACCGGCGCGAACCTGCTGGCCGTCGATCGTCACCTGGGCGTCGCCGGCCTCGATGCCGGCCTTGTCCGCCGGGCTGTCCGGGACGACCGACTGCACCAAGGCCCCCTGATCGCGGTCGAGGTTGAGGGCGTCTGCGATCTGGGAGGTGAGGTCGGCGCCGCTGATGCCCAGGAAGGCGTGCTGGACCTTGCCGTTGTCGATCAGCTGCTGCGCGACCTCACGCGCGGTGTCGATCGGGATCGCGAAGCCGATGCCCACGTTGCCGCCGTTGCCGCCGGACTCGATCTGGGAGTTGATCCCGATCACCCGTCCCGCCGCATCGATCAGCGGGCCGCCGGAGTTGCCGGGATTGATCGGCGCGTCCGTCTGGATCGCGTCGCGAATCGTGAACCCGTTGGGAGCGCTGATCTCGCGCTGCACGGCGGAGACGATGCCCGCGGTCACGGTCCGGTCGAGGCCGAAGGGATTGCCGATTGCGACCACGGGGTCGCCGACCTCGACGTCCTTTGAGTCGCCGAGTGAGAGCGGATGGAGCTGGTCTCCCGAGTCGTCCACCTGGAGCACGGCGACGTCCGTCGATGGGTCTTCGCCGACGACCTTGGCGTCCAGGGTGTCGGCGTTATCGCCCAGGGTGACCTGCACGGAGTCGGCGCCGTCAACGACGTGCGCGTTGGTGAGGATGTGGCCCTGGTCGTCGATGACGAAGCCGGAGCCCGTGGCGGTGCCGCCACGCTCCTGGCCGAAGGGGTCGAACGGCGTCGGCGACGGGGCCTTGGTCGCCTCGATCAGGGCCACGCCCGGCGAGTCCTGCTCGTAGATGTCGTTCACGCTCTGGCCACCGCCGTTGCCGGAGTTCGAGGACGCGGAGGCGAGGGGCGCCGGGCTCGACAGGATCGTGGGGTCGTCGTCGCTCGAGATCCACCCGGCGGCGATGGCGATCCAGCCGAGGACGCCAACGACGAGGCCGCCGACGATCGCGGAGCCGAACGGGGTGCGCGAGAGGGCTCGTAGCCGGGCGGTGAACGCGCTCACACCGGCAGGATCGGACGGGTCGCTGAAGCGAAATTAACGCGAACCGAAAGCGCGCCTAAGAATCCGCCTGGACGTCCTCAGCGGCCGCCCGATCGAGGTAGTGCTCGCGCGTGGCCTCCTCGTCCAGGGTCAGCTCGCGCACGCCCATCTCCGGGTCGTCGGCGCGCATCAGCTGCTCTCCGATGAGCACAGCGTCGCAGCCGATCCTCTCAAGCTCCTCGAGCTGCTCGCGGCTGCGGTACCCCGATTCGGCGACCACCGTCTTGCCCGCCGGGACATCGGTGATCAGCTCCGTCGTGATCGTGAGATCGACGCTCAGATCGGTGAGGTCGCGGTTGTTGATCCCGATCACCTCGGCGCCGACCTCGAGCGCCCGTTCGAGCTCCCTTTCGTCATGGACCTCCACCAGGCAGTCGAGGTCGAGGGCCTCGACCTCGTCGATCAGCGTTCGCAGCCGATCGTCGTCGAGGGCCGCGACGATCAGGAGCACGGCATCGGCGCCGTACACCGCGGCCTCGTGCAGCTGGTAGGGGTCGACGACGAAGTCCTTGCGCAGGATCGGCAGCCCCGATGCCGCTCGCGCGTCCCTGAGGTCGTCGAGGGTGCCGCCGAAGCTTCGCTCCTCCGTGACCACGGAGAGGGCCGTGGCGCCGCCCCGCTCGTACGCCCGGACGACGTCGGCGACGCCGGCGCCGGGCCTGATCTCACCGCCGCTCGGAGAGCGCCGCTTGAACTCTGCGATCAGCGAGAGGCCGGGGCGCACGAGCGCCTCGACGAATGGGCGCGAGCCGCTCCGCGTGCCGAGCTGCTCGCGCAGGTCCGCGGGCGAGACGCCTTGCTTGCGCCGCTCGACGTCCTCCCGCGCCGCCTCGACGAGCTCATCGAGCCTGGTCATCCGCGAACCAGGGTAGTCGAGGCGCGCAGCGCGACGGACTCAGCCGCCCAGCCGATTCGTGAGCGCGACGAGGTCCTCGAGCGCCTTCGCGGCGGCGCCGGAGTCGAGCGACTCCCGCCCGCGGTCGAGCCCGGCCTCCAGGTCCACGGCCTGCCCACCGACGACGATCGCGGCCGCGGCGTTGAGCAGCACGACGTCGCGCGCCGGCCCGGGCTCACCCTCGAGCACGCGCCGCAGCACCTCCGCGTTGTCGTTCGGCTCGCCGCCTGCGATCAGCTCCAGCGACGCGCGCGAGATGCCGAGGTCCTCCGGCGAGACGAACCACTCCTCGGTGCCGCCATCGGCGACCTCGATCACGCGAGTGCGCTCGGCCACGCTGATCTCGTCGACGCCGTCGTCGGCGCTGACGACGAGCGCTCGCTCGCAGCCGAGCCCCACGAGGGCCTCGGCGATCGTCTCCTGGTAGCGACGGTCGGAGACGCCGAGCAGCTGCCGCGTCGCGCCGGCCGGGTTGGTGAGCGGGCCGAGGAAGTTGAAGATCGTGCGCACGGCGAGCTCCTTGCGCACCGGCACGACGTGCTTCATCGCCGCGTGGTGGCGCGGCGCGAACATGAAGCCGAACCCGATCTCGTCGATGCAGCGTCCGACCGCCTCCGGATCGAGGTCGATCCGCACCCCGAGCGCCTCGAGGAGGTCGGCCGATCCCGACCGGCTGGTGTTGGAGCGGTTGCCGTGCTTCGCCACCGAGCAGCCGGCCCCGGCCGCCACCAGGGCCGCGGCGGTCGAGATGTTGAACGTCGACGGGCCGCCTCCGGTGCCGGCGGTATCGACCAGCTCCGACCGCTCGGAGGACACCGAGGCGGCGAGCCGTCGCATCGTTCGCGCCAGGCCCACGAGCTCGGCGACTGTCTCGCCCTTCGCCCGGAGCGCGACGAGGAAGGCCGCCGTCTGCACCTCGCCGGCCCGACCCTCCATCACCTCATCCAGGACCGCCGAGGCGTGGTCGGCGGTCAGATGAGTGCCCGAGCAGACCTCGTCGATCGCCCTCGTGAGGATGTCGTTAGGACTCACTTGCGCAGGTACGGTCGTGGCTGGGCGCGCGAAAATCAAGCCCGGGTAGGACGCAGGGAGCCTGAATAGCAGCGCTATTCAGGCGACTGAGGGCGACGCCGGGCGCAGATTTGCAGCCGCCCAGGTGCGGCCGTACTTGCGTCAGGGAGTCCTCAGGCACGGCGCGGAAGTCTCTCAGGAGCCGTTGAGGAAGTTGCGGAGCAGGTCCTTGCCGCGCGGCGTGAGCACCGACTCGGGGTGGAACTGGACGCCCTCGGCGGGCAGCGAGCGATGGCGCACGCCCATCACCGCGTCGCCGAGCGACGCGCTCAGCTCGAGCTCGTCGGGGAGCTCGGGGTCGGCCACCAGCGAGTGGTATCGACCCGCCCGAAGCGGGCTCTCGAGGCCCGCGAAGAGGCCCCTTCCGTCGTGCTCGATCTCCGCGTCCTTGCCGTGGACCGGCTCGCCGCGGATCGTGCGCCCGCCGAAGGCCTCGACCATCGACTGGTGGCCGAGACAGACCCCGAGCGTCGGGATCCCGGCCTCGGGAAACGCGCGCGAGGCGTCGATCGAGATGCCGGCGTCGGCCGGTGTGCATGGGCCGGGCGAGATCACGAGGCGGTCCGGGGCTCGCGCGAGCAGCTCGTCCACCTCCGCCTTGTCGTTGCGGACCACGTCCGGCTCGGCGCCGAGCTCGCCCAGGTACTGGACGAGGTTGTACGTGAACGAGTCGTAGTTGTCGATCACGAGTACCAACATCAATCACATGCCTCTGGCGGCGCCGTACGGCGCCGCCAACCAATCATTGCCACTCCGGTTGTCGCGCCGCGAGCTGCACC